>JAISIF010000180.1 GCA_031262165.1 Myxococcales bacterium
GTCGCTCGAATCGACAATCAACACGGGTGTCTCGTCATAGTGGTGAAAGAAATTGGTATAGGAGCCACAAATTTGCTCCAGATAAGCCGCGTCAAACATCTTTTCGAAATTGCGCCCGCGCTTTTTGATGTGCGCGAGCAAAACATCGATGCGGGCCTGGAGATAGATGACCAGATCTGGCCGCGCGATCTTGGGCTGGAGCAATGAATAGATGCGCTCATAAAGTGATAATTCATTGGGATCGAGCGTCAACCCCGCGAATATTCGATCTTTGGCAAAGAAATAATCGGAGATCGTGATCTGATTGAATAGATCCTGTTGTGAGAGCTCCTGTTGTTGCTTGAACCTGCTCAGTAAAAAGAAGAGTTGCGTCTGAAAAGCGTATTTCTGCCGATCCGTATAAAAATTCGAGAGGAATGGGTTTTCCTCGACGATTTCGAGGATTGTCCGGGCATTGAGCTCATCGGATAGGATTTTCACCAGGGAGGTCTTGCCAACACCGATCGGACCTTCGACCACGATATATTTCGCCCGGTTCATCTCTTCCTCATTCTGGAGTGACTCTTCGTCTGAGTCTGGCAAAAAAGCGGGGCCTTTAAGCAGGACGACCGACCCTTGTAAAGATTGGAAAATTTCCAGGTGAGACCTGGCTTTGATTCTTGACCGAGCGCTTGGTCGGGGCTTTAAGGGCGCGCCTTTTCGGCCTGCCCCCTCCTTTCCCTGAGCCAACCTCGATGAAAACCACGAAGCGCACGGCTGTTCTCGACTCCTCTCAAGCCCAGGTGGCGCATGCCCCTGAGAGCGCCTCGGCGATGGACGAAGGCCTGTGGAGCATCGGCCTGATGCGGGTGGCAGTGGAGTGGAGCGACCCGCGCGCCCCCGCGCTCGCCGAGGTCGTCCGCTCGGTGGCAGAGCGCATGGCGCTGCCGCCCGAACCCTTCGAGCTCTTCGTTGCCGAGCGCTTGGGTGCCCTGACAGCAGGCTGACCCGAGACAGACGCGCACAGAGCAAGGACTTATCCCTTAATTATCCCTTTGCACCGCGAAGGACGGGGATTGTCAGACGAGGCGCGAGGCTTTGAGCTTCCAGACGGAAGTGAAGAGCGAAGCAACGAAGTCTGGCGCTTCACGGACGAGTGGGGCGACGGGATAATTAAGGGATAAGTCCTAAGGCAAGGGCGCGAGGAGGAAGTCAGTGAAGCGCGAAATCGTCTTGCTGCTCTGTGGGATTCTCTTCTTGGGCGCAGGCGCCCTTCTCCTTTACCTGAGCCAGCAGCCAGCGCAGAGCGAGGCGCTCTCTGGGGCTGCCTCTGCCCCGGTGATGCCCCAGGAAAAGCGTACACGAGAGCAGCTGATGGGGTTTTTCCGCGTGTCCGAGGACTTGGACACAGGCGTGTTCGAGGTCTTCATCTCGCCGATCCACCGGATCGCGCAGTTCAAACCGCCCATCGAACTGGAGATCGCCGGGACCTGGGGGATCAGCAACGGCGCCTTTTTCGCCCAGGTGCCCAAAGGGCCAGAGGGAGATCCACCGCGCTGCCAGCTCTTCAAAACGACCGACGGGCTCACCTCGGTTCGCTCTTTCTCTTGGAATGGGCGCTGTCGAGTGCCGCAGGTGATGTTCAGCTCGATCTTCTGGCTCGACTACGCGCCGTTTGGAACGAGCGTGTTGGTGTCGCTGCCGCTCCAGCTGGACGAAGCGACAATGCGCTTCCGATTGGACTGGAAGGATGAGGCGTCTGCCGGGATGTTCGAAGTCCAGAAGGTGTCCCTGAGTCAGCGGGTGAGCGACAGCTGTGGCGCGCCGGACATCTCGAATTCAGCAGACCTCTCACAGTCGTGCCGTGCTGTCCTGCGCGCTCTGACGCTCCTCACTTGGAGCGGGCTCGATGGGGAGGTTGATAATGAGGACGAGGCAGCGAACGGCCGCGCAGCCATCGACAGACTCGTCCGCGATCTGGGCGAGCTGCCTGAGGCTGCCGCTGACTTCGTGCGGGAGGTCTCGGAGGAGCTGCGCCGAGAGCTCGACGAGATCCTGAGCGGCGGCTGAGGGCTTTCCGAGGGCATATTCACATCAGGTGCTCTCTGTAGCAGTCACGACGACATCATTAGGACGGCACATCGTCATGGTGAGACGCAAAGGATGAAGCCATCCAGGGAAACCCTCTGCTCGGAAAACACGTCGTCAGTGCGAGTGAAGCGAGACAATCCATTTTGTTTGTTTGTCGACTTTGCGCCTCGCCATGATGGATCGTTTGTCAAAGCGGCTGTTTGGTGGGGTGGGCCCAAGGAGGATGATTTTTGAGAGACGCTCTCTATCCATGCCTCACGATGGCATTCATCTCGCCATTGACCGCTCGAAGGGAGCCCAGTAGAGGCCGCGCGCCATGACGACTACCGGCTTCGATCCCAATGCCCCAGCCTCGCCCGACTCGGGCATTTTCGGTCTGACAGATGCGGTGGAGGATGCCGCGGTCGTCCTCGTGCCCGTGCCCTTTGACGCGACGACCTCCTACCGCAGGGGCGCCGCGCTCGGCCCCGTCGCCATCCTAAAAGCCAGCCATCAGGTCGATCTCTTCGACCTGGATCTCGGCCGCATCTACGAGGGCGGCATTGCCCTGTTGGAGCGCGCGCCCGACGACGAAGTGCGCCTGAACGACTGGAACGCGCGCGCCCGTGAGCTCGCCGCGCCCATCATCGAAGCGGGCGGCGCGTTCACGCCCGCAGCAGAGGCAGCGCTCGACGAGATCGACGCCATCTGCGGCGCGCTCAACGAACAGGTCGAGTCCGAGGTCAGCGCGCTCCTCTCTCAGGGAAAGCTCGTCGGCATCATCGGCGGGGACCACGCCACGCCATTTGGCGCGATCGCAGCGCACGCGGCGCGCTTCGAGGGCATGGGTCTGCTCCACATCGATGCGCATGCCGACCTGCGCGAGGCCTTCGAGGGCTTCACCTGGTCGCACGCCTCCATCATGTTCAACGCGATGGCGCGCCTGCCCAACGTCTCCAAGCTCGTTCAGGTGGGCCTGCGCGACTTCTGCGAAGAGGAGTTCGAGCGGATCCAGGCCTCCGACGGCCGAATCGAGGCGCACTTCGACGTGGCTCTCGCCCGCGAGCTCTCGAAGGGGACGAGCTGGACCGCGCTGTGCGAACGGATCGTCGCCCGGCTCCCGCGCGACGTCTATGTCTCGCTCGACATCGATGGACTGGATCCCGCGCTCTGCCCCAACACGGGCACGCCCGTGCCTGGCGGCCTCTCCTTCAACCAGCTCCAGCGTCTCCTCGAAGTCCTCGTCGAGTCAGGCCGCCGCATCGTGGGGTTCGATCTGACCGAGGTCGCGCCTTCGCCCGATGATGAGCATGGCGACGAGTGGGATGCCAACGTCGGTGCGCGTGCGCTCTACAAGCTCATCGGTTGGGCAAGACAAAGCCAAATGAAATGAATTGAATTGAATCGAATGGAGTGAAGCTCTCTCGGCTTTTGTAAGTTTTTGGAGCGCGTTTCAAAATGACCGCCGCCATCCCGACTCCTCAAAAAATTGCAGTCATTCGCACCGGCTTTTTGGGAGACGTCGTCTTTTGGTCGCCGTTGTGCCGCGCTTTCAAAAAAGCCTTTCCTGAGGCGAAGATGACATTCGTCTCGACACCGAAAGCCGCGCCCATTGCCGCTGCCCGGCCCGGCGTGAATCGAGTCATCGCGTTCGATAAAAAGAAAACGCACGCAGGCCTCTCCCAAATCCCAAAAATTGCCGCTGAACAGGAGGCGCCCGAACTCGTCCTGGTCCCGCATCGCCCGTTTCGAAGCGCACTGCTCGCGTATTTCAGCCGCCCTGAAGGCCACTCCCAGACCCGCGTTGGCAGGAGCTCTCTGTTTTGGCGGCCTTTGTTCACGCATCCCGTCGTCATCTGACCACGCTCGACGGCACGACGCTGATAAATGCGATGACATCGTTGAAAGTTTTTTGAACCGAAAGCCTGAGGAATCCTGGGAGAGGAATCTTGCCGATGTCGAGACATAAAAGGCGACGAGCGCTTGGTGGATTGCTGGGGACGCTCCTCCTCTTCCTGGCCGCCTTCCCCGTGCGGGTCCTGGCCAATGAGCCCACCTTGGAAGGCCGCTGGAGCTCGGATCTGATTCCTGTGCCCATTCAGATCGAACATCAAAAGGGGAAATATGTCGCCCGCATCCTCGATGAAGCTCCCAGGTGTGGACTCGACGCCTGTTCAGAGGTTTTTCGAGGAAAGCTCGGCAAGGATGGCGTCTTGGTCGGTGAGAGCCGGGCCTGCCTGCCGCCCGAATGCAAGCAGCCAGAGGCGCCGTGGACACTGGTGTTGGGAATTCCATCGGACAACGACAATCAGCTGGATATGGCCAGCCTTTTCACTGAACAAAAGTGTATCCCAAAGGAGGCCAATCGGCATGTCACCTACATTCGCCAGAGCCTCGACAAGGTCGATTGTGAGCGGCGAAAGTTCGAAAAACGCCTTCCTGTTCTCTCAGAGCAGATCACAGATGCCAAGCGGCACAGGGACACCAGACGCTTGGCACAGATCGAAGGCGAGCTCAGCGATTACCTGGCGAAATATCCAGATGATG
>JAISIF010000004.1 GCA_031262165.1 Myxococcales bacterium
TCCCGATCGTGATCGGCGCTGCCGTGCTGTTGCTTTGCCTTGGGAGCTTCGTCGCCACCCAGCTCATGGAGGACGACACGCAGCAGCCCCAGGTCACGGCCACCACGCCGACGCCAACACCGACACCGACAGCGCCCGTCACGTCACCCGCGCCCGCCGCGCAGCCCAACTCGGACGCGCCGGACGAGCAGCGCGCACGACAACCAGAGCCAGCGATCGCCTCCAGCGAACAGGAGGTGCAACCGCTCGCGGTGGTGACGCCTCCGGCCCCGAGCGTGACTTCTTCCGCGGTGCCCGCCAGCACCGATCGTCCGCAGCTCCAGAGCGCCGAGGCCCCTGGCGCCGAGGCCCCTGGCGCCGCGCCTCTTTCCGCGCCTGAACCGCTCCTCACCAAAGCTCCGCAGACGCCTGGGACGACCGAGCCCTCCAAGGCTCCCGAGACAGCGACAGCGACAGCGACAGAGACAGAGACGGCCCGCAGACAACAGCCCACCACCACTGCCCAGTCGTTCAACGCCTTGATCGAGCGAGGCGAGGCGCTGCTCGATGCCGAGCGCTACAGGGCCGCAGCCAAGATCTTCAAGGCCGCGCTGCAGCGCAGGCCAGCCAATCAGCGCGCCCTCTCTGGCCTGGGTCGCGCCCTCGTCGAGGACAATACGAAGGAGGCAGTCTCGTATCTCAAGCAGGCGCTGAAGCTCGATCCGAGCGACGCGCTCGCGTGGCACGACCTCGGCGTGGCCTATCAGATCTCCACGCCGGAGCAGCCCAAGGAGGCGCTGCGGGCCTACGAGCAATTCCTGAAATACGCGCCCAGCAGCAAGAAGCCCAGCGCCAGGGAGATCCGGGGGATCGTGAACAAGCTGCGCGGGCAGCTCAACCAGCTCGACTGACCCGTCTGCTCCCTTCCCTTCGGCGCCTCCACGCCATACAGCCGCCTACAACCAGCTCTCCAGGACCTCGGCACCCTCTTGGGCGGCGAGGTCTTTTCCGTTTCGAGCCCACCCCGTTTCGACACGCGACACCGCGCGGACGCTGCCCCACCTCGCACCCGCGCGAGAGGAACATCCCCCATGACCACCCCCGAATCCGCCGAACAAGCCCCTCACTTCATCCACGAGATCATCGACGAAGAGCTGGCCTCCCAAAAGGTCGGCGGCGTCGTCACCCGCTTCCCTCCCGAGCCCAATGGCTACCTCCACATCGGCCATGCCAAGGCGATCTGCGTGAATTTCGAGACAGCCCAGAAATACGGCGGGCGCTGCCACCTTCGCTTCGACGACACGAACCCGAGCAAGGAGGAGCAGGAGTTCATCGACTCGATCATGAGCGACATCCGCTGGCTCGGCTTCGACTGGGGCGAGCACCTGTATTTCGCCTCCGACTACTTCGAGCAGCTCTACGGCTGGGCCATCCAGCTCATCCGAGACGGCAAGGCCTACGTCTGCGATCTGAGCGCCGACGAGGTGCGCGCCTACCGCGGGACGCTCACCGAGCCAGGCCGCGAGAGCCCCTGCCGCAACCGCTCGATCGAGGAAAACCTGGACCTGTTCCAGCGGATGCGCGTCGGCGAGTTCCCCGACGGCGCGAAGACGCTGCGTGCCAAGATCGACATGGCCTCGCCCAATATGAACCTGCGCGACCCGGCGCTCTACCGCATCCGCCGCGCGCACCACCCGAGGGTGGGCGACGCCTGGTGCATCTACCCCATGTATGACTGGGCCCACGGTCAGTCCGACGCCATCGAGCACATCTCACACTCGATCTGCACGCTCGAGTTCGAGAACCACCGACCGCTCTACGACTGGTTCCTCGGGCAGGTCACCGTGCCTTGCAAGCCTCGCCAGATCGAGTTCGCGCGTCTGAACCTGACCTACACGGTGATGAGTAAGCGCGTGCTGCGGCTGCTCGTGGAGCGGGGCCTCGTCGAAGGCTGGGACGACCCGCGGATGCCGACCATCGCGGGCCTGCGCCGACGCGGCTACACGCCCGCGGCGATGCGCGCCTTCTGCGAGCGCATCGGCCTGGCGAAGCGCGAGAGCCTCGTGGACGTCACCCTGCTGGAGAACGCCGTGCGCGACGACCTCAACGCGCACGCGCCGCGCGTCATGGGCGTGCTCAGCCCGCTCAAGGTCGTCATCGAGAACTGGGACGAGGGCAAGGTCGAGCTGCTCGACGCGCCCTATCACCCGGACAAGCCCGAGTTTGGCAGCCGCTCGGTGCCGTTCACGCGCGAGCTCTTCATCGAGCGCGACGACTTCATGGAAGAGCCCTCCAAGAAGTTCTTCCGGCTCGCGCCGGGCAAGGAGGTCCGCCTGCGCTGGGCCTACTTCCTCAAGTGCGAGCGTGTCGTGAAGGACGAGGCGGGCAACGTCGTCGAGCTGCGCTGCACCATCGATCCAGAGACCAAAGGTGGCGCACCGAGCGATGGCCGCAAGGTCAAGGGCACCATCCACTGGGTCAGCGCCACGGACTCGATCGACGCCGAGGTCCGCCTCTACGACCGGCTCTTCAAGGAGGAGCGCCCGGACCTCGACGACGTGGCCGGTGCGCTCAACCCCGACTCGCTCAAGGTCACCCGCGCCCGCGTCGAGAAGAGCCTGGCGTCGGCCAAAGCTGGCGAACACTTCCAGTTCGAGCGGCAGGGCTACTTCTTCACCGACCCCATCCTCTCGAAGGATGGCGCGCCCGTCTTCAACCGCGTGGTCCCGCTGCGCGACACGTGGGCGAAGGTCGCTGCCAAGGGCTGAGTGGGCGAGGGGCATCTGTAGGGGCGACCGACGAAGTCGCCCCCAGGGCGTGTCCTCGAATTCGGAATTCCAAACTTCTTCGATTCACACCGAAAAGGCCTCCCCCATGACCAAGCGCGTTCTCATCGTCGATGACGCCGTCTGCGTGCGCGACATGTTTCGAGACATCTTCGCGACCGACGAACTCTTCGAGGTCATCGGGGAGGCGATCCACGGCATCGACGCCATCGAGAAATACAAGGCGCTCAAGCCCGATCTCGTCACCATGGACATCGTGATGCCGTTCAAGAGCGGCATCGAAGCCACGCGGGAGATCGTCAGGTTCGACCCGAACGCCAAGGTCATCATGTGCAGCGCGCTCGGGCAGGAGGCGCTCGTCATGGACGCCATCGAATCCGGCGCCGCCGACTTCGTGGTGAAGCCCTTCCGCACCGACGACGTGCTGACCATCGCCCGCAAGGTCCTGGGCGAGTGACGCGGCGCCCGCGCGCGACGACGAGGCGCTCGCCATGAACCCGGAAGCCTCCAAACTCCTGGAGCGCTTTGCCATCGATCCCCAGGAGTGCTGCAGCGGCGCGACGAGCTCCTGCCGAGCCGCGATACGGCCAATGAATGCGTCGGCGGCCGAGCTCCTGCGGCACCTGCATTCGATCAAGGTCTGTCTGGGATGATGGGCTTCCTCGCTCGCGGCCATGCGGCTGACGCATCACGTCAAAGGCTGGTTCAGAGCCCTGCGTCGCCCTCGCGTTTCTGTCGCCCAGACTGATCTGTGCCCTGCGCGCCACCCACGAGCACCTCGGCCAAACCCTCCAGGCAGAGATCGACGAGCGCGCTCTGCCCGCGCTGCCCCGTCGTTCGAATTCGTCGAGGAGCGGCTCGAAGGATGGCTCGACGATCGGCGGCAGTCCGAAGGCACGGGCCAGGCGGTTGTCGTCGCGCCCCAGAGGCTGCCCCAGGGCAGTCGAGTTCTATTTTTTTGATCTCGAATCGGGATGTGTCGGGGGGGGGGGTGGGGCGCCCCGCGGGGGTGTTTGGAATATCGGGCCCCGGGGGGGGGGAGCCACCCCCCCACCCCGAAACCCCCCCCCAATGGGGGGGA
>JAISIF010000030.1 GCA_031262165.1 Myxococcales bacterium
ACGCACCGGTTTCACAACGCAACGCTCGATGAGCGTGCGCGCGACAGAAAGCCGTCACGAAAAACCAGACGGCGCCTACACGCACCTCAAGGAGCATCCCCGGACACAATTTGGCTGAAGATCCACGGGACACCTCCTTGCCCGCCAACACCAACGGCGAAAACGACACGTGAAAAAGGGCGCGGCGCATAGAGCGATTGGTTTGCGAGCGTCAACGGCGAAAATTGAGCTAACTCCTCGAAATCACTCTGAAATTTTCAGACGGGCAACTCACCTCATACCTTCCCCTCCCGATACGCTTCAGAATCCCGCGAAGAGCGAGCCGGCCAAGGCATTTGAGGCCTAAACTCGCCCGATACCGTCGCGCGCTCCAAAAGTTTGCGAGCTGTGATGCGCGTCGTCGAGATCGGCGGGTCGGAATTCGACTCTGTCCGATGCGTCTGGCGAACGTGAATGCGGATATATTTCTGTTTTGGGAAATCGTTGTTTCCTGCCCACGAAAACACACCTGAACGCGCTCAGAAAACAGCCTGTTTTTGGAGCGTTTCCAGGACATTTTTCGCATATTCATGCACAGATTCGATGTGCCAAACCGTGCGCTGATGGCGCGCCAGGGTGTGTGGTGCTCTACACCTCGACGAACGGCACGCAACGCACGACGACGTGTCCATTCAGTCCATTTGGAGGTCGAGCGCCTCGCAACGCCTCTCTCAGGAGTGGCGCGTTCCCACCTCCGAGTTCGCGCCGCGCGTCAGCCGCGCAGCCGGAGTTTGAGGTTCTCCTGCGCGCTCGCCTTGACCGGTTCGGGGATGAAGCACTTGCGGCAGCGCGCTTCGTAGTCGCCCTCGGCACCGACCACGACGCGGTCCGAGCTGCTGACGATGCGCTGTGAGCGGTTGGCCGGGTTGCCACAGACGACGCAGATGGCGAGTTCCTTGGAGACGAACTCGGCGACGGCCATGAGCTGAGGCATGGGCTCGAAGGGCAGGCCTCGGTAGTCTTGATCGAGGCCTGCGGCGATGACGCGCAGGCCCTTGTTCGCGAGCGATTCGCAGACGGGCACGATCTCGGCGCCGAAGAATTGCACCTCGTCGATGCCCACGACCTGCGTCTCTGGCTTGAGGTGGCGCAGGAGGTCTTCGGCGCGCTCGATGGCGATCGATTCGAGCTGCTGCCGCGAGTGACTGACGATTCGGACCGCGTCGTAGCGGTCGTCGATGCGTGGCTTGAAAATCTGGACATTCTGCTGGGCGATCTTGGCCCGCTTGAGGCGCCGGATCAGCTCCTCGGTCTTGCCCGAAAACATCGACCCACAGACAACCTCGATCCAGCCGATGTTTCTGGGAAATCCAACGATCATCAGAAGTGCTCCCTCATCGAATGAGCAGAAAAGGACGGCAGAAAGGCGGCGCGAAATAGGGAAGCCGCGTCCGTTTGGCAATCGATCTGGAGCTCGATCACCGGGCGGTCGAGCTCTCGAAATTCAGGACTTGTCCATCGATTAGGCCCTCTGCACCGCGAAGGCTGGCGTTTCACGGACGAGCAGGGCTCGGTCCTCATCGATGGAGAAGTCCTCAGTCGCAGGCAGCCTCTTCCGCCGGTCCACCTCTCGAAACCGCGCACCGAACGACACAAGTCCCATTTCAAGCGGCCTCTCCCGCAAATCTGAGAAGGAGGCTGCTCGAAAGTCCCATTCACCGAGGAGGAGGTCGGTGAAATCCATTCACGGAAGAGGAAAGGGGAGAGGGGCCGAGAGTCAGTCCTCTCGCCTCTCGAACGCGCGCTTGAAGGCCGCGAAATCGCCACCCGCGCGCCATGCCTCCATCGTCGCGAGCCCTGCCTCGGCGCTGCCCTGTGCGAGCTTGTATTCGACCCAGGCCCAGCGCGTTGAGGTCGAGCGGATCTCGACGCGGCCCTTGACGGCGCGCCGCAAGCGCTTGAGCCGCGCCTCTAGGATCGATGTCTTCTCGAAAGGCTGGCCGTCGAGCGGCGTGTTCCGCTTGGCCACGAACGGCGCGATGCCGAGCGAGAGCGGGAGCAGGCGTGAGAGCTCCGTGGCCAGGCGGCCCAGCTCGTCGATGTCCGCGTCGGTCTCGCTGGGCAGACCGATCATCTCGTAGAGCTTGACGCGCGTGAGGCCAGCGCCGCGCGCGTTCTCCACGGCTCGGATGAGGTGTTCCTCGGTCGTGTGGCGCCGCACCTCGTCGCGCAACCGCTGCGAGCTGCCATCGGCCGCGATGGTCAGGGTCCGGTAGCCGCCTTTGGCCAGCAGCGCTGCGATGGGCGCGGTGATGCGGCAGGCGCGCAAACTGGAGATGCCGAGCGAGCGGCCCGAATCGACGATGTGGCGGAGCAGCGCTTCGATCTGCGGGTGGTCCGTCACCGCTGCGCCCACGAGGCCCACACGCGTCGCATCGCCTGGGATCTTGTCGAGGATGCGCTCGATGGGCACGGGCCTCATGCCGCCGTTCGTGGTCCCGCGCATCACGCAGTAGGCGCACACGCGCGAGCAACCTCGCTCGGCCTCGATGAGAAACATCGAGCGCAGCTCGGTGTTCGGCGTCACGATCTGCGAAAAGGCCGGGAGTCGCTCGGTCGACGCCTTGGCGACGCCAGGCCAGGGCAGGCCACGGTTCGTCACGTAGATCCCAGGCTGACCCACGAGTGCGTCGAGCGTCGCGCGCTTGTCGCTGCCCGCGTTTGCGACCGCGTCGAGCAGGACGTGGATCGTCTCCTCTGCCTCGCCCAGCAGCACGACATCGACGAACGGTTCGAGCGTGCTCGGGTTGGAGAAGGTGAGCGGACCACCGGCCACCACGAGCGGGTGCCGCGCGTCGCGTTCATGGACCAGGAGCGGCAGTCCCGAGAGGCGCAGGACCTCGAAGAGCCCGGTGAGCTCCAGCTCGTAGGCGATCGAGAAGGCGACGAGGCTGTGCTCGGCCACCGGTCGCAGCGACTCGTAGGTGAACAATGGCGCCGATCCCGCTGGCCAGCGCGAGACGTCGTCCGGCAGGAACGCGCGCTCGGCAACGGCGCCCGGGTGGCGGCAGATCTCGCGGTAGATCGTCTGGAAACCGAGCGAGCTCATCGCGACCGCGTAGGGGCTCGGGTAGCAGAGCGCGACGCTGAGCGGCGCCTCCTGAAAGATCGTCCCGCGCTCTTCTGAGAGACGCGCGCGGGCCTGCTCGATGTGACCCCAGCCTAAACCTGAACCCATCTGATTCGCCTCACCCGCCCCTTCAGACCTTGGGCCTTCGCCAGAACAGGAGACGGCTGTGCGTCGAGTCCGCTGGCCGATCCGCGCGCCCAGCCTCGAGCTGGCCTCGGACGAGATCGATCTGCCGCGCCATCTCGGCCGCGCTCTGGAGCCTGGCCTCGCGGTCTGCGACGAGCGTGGCGCGCACCAGCTGATCGAGCCTCGGATCGAGGCCGGGCATCCGCTCTGTCAGCGGCTTGAAATGGCCGACAGGCAGCGTCCCAGCCAACAGCTCGTAGAGGATGATGCCCAGCGACCAGACATCGCCACGGGCATCGACCGAGCGCGCGTCTGTCCGCTGTTCGGGCGGCATGTAATCGACCGTGCCCATCGTCATCGCGGTCTGGGTGAGCTGAAAGCGCGGGTCGCCGTTGATGAGTGTGGCCAGCCCAAAGTCGATGAGCTTGAGGTGGCCCTTGGCGTCGAACAGGACGTTGTCTGGCTTGAGATCGCGGTGGATCACGCCGCGCTCATGCGCGTGGGCGAGCACACGGCACAGCTCGGAGAAAACGGTCAGCCTGTCCGCGATGGCAAAGGCCGCGTTCGACATGCGCTCGCGCAGCGTCTCGCCGTCGCACAGCTCCATCGCGAAGAAGGGTGGCCGACGCTGGAAGTCATGGCCCACGAGTTTGACGATGCCCGGGTGGTCGAGCGTGGCCAGGGCAGCGACCTCTTTCTCGAAGCGAAACAGGAGCGAGTGATCCTTGGCGAGCTCGGCCGACAGCACCTTGATCGCGACGATGAGCCCGTCCGATTGGCGGCGCGCCTTCCAGACTTCCCCCATGCCCCCCTGTCCCAAGCGCTCGATCAGCGCGTAGCCCTGAAAGGTGGGGAGGGGCGCGGCGGGCCCCGTGGTGCGCTGAACCTGCTGCTGCTGTTGCGGCGCGATCCGAGGCTGGGGCTGAGCGCCTTCCGCCGCGAGCGCGAGAGGGGGGAGCGGCACCACATTGGCGCTGGCGGTCTCAGGAGACGTCTCGGGCAGCGTCAGCGCCTCGGAGGGGTGCTCCGCGAGCGGTGGGGCCATGGCGGGCGGGCGTGGGCGCGGTGCTGGTGGCCGCAGTTCATCGCGCCTGACCTCGAAGTGGATGCCGCACCGGCACCGCGCGCGCTGGCCCGTCACATAGACGGACACGTCCACCCATTGACCACAGATCGGACATTGCTGTTGCGGGCGCTGAGGATCGACCACGAGGAGAACTCCCAAAAGGTTCGAGCGGACAGTTCAGAAAGAGGCAGAGCACGAAAACGTGACACGTTAGCGAGGCGCTTCTGAAAGGCCAGTCGAAAACCCAAAGAATTTTGCCCCGCAGGGCGGTCTTCGTTCTGGTGGTTTTGCTCAGGGGCGTTGCGTGCAAGGGCCGTCGTGTTTGTGTCGAATGTCGACCGCCAATCCGCTCTGTCGTCCTCGACCTCTCGACCCCAGGCCGCGCCTCTCTAGCACTACAGTTGCGATTGACTTCTATCGCCTGGAGATCCGGAAGAATTCTTGAGGTCGCCATCATCCGGCTTCCCTCTGGCTGAACTAGTTTGGAGCGTCCCAAAACGAAAACAGCAACTGT
>JAISIF010000144.1 GCA_031262165.1 Myxococcales bacterium
AGATTTTTCAATCCGCTATGATTTGCAAGGGATACGTCTCACCGACAGCGTCGTTATTCAGGACCCAAGCAAGAATATGAAGATGGGTAGCCCTAGCGGACAAATGAGTAAGCATCACATAAGCGATGTCAAATGAGCCTGTTGATTTTTTGGTCAATCATCGCTCACCAGCGCGCGCCAAAGTCTGGCACTCCCCGTCCTTCGCGTTCCTCGGTCCTAATTGAGGGATAAGTCCCAACTCACGAGAAATCCGAGCTGTCATTCACGTCAAAATACGATGACTCGAAAGGCCCCCATGCTCCGAAAAATAAGAGTCACCCTGGCCGCCCTGTGTTTCGTGCTGCTGACTCTCCTCTTCCTCGATTTCACCGGGACGCTGCACACCTACCTCGGTTGGCTCGCGCGGATTCAATTCGTCCCCGCGATCCTGGCGCTGAATCTCGGCGTCATCCTTGGCGTGATCCTGCTGACGCTCCTGTTGGGCCGGGTCTATTGCAGCGTCGTCTGTCCGCTCGGCGTGTTTCAGGATTCGGTCTCGTGGTTGGCGGCGAGGCGTCGCCCCAACCGCTTCTCGTATTCACCTGCTCGCCATGATCTTCGCTATGGCGCGCTGGCGATCTTCGTCGCCCTGTTCGTCATGGCCGCGCTCACCCTCGCCTCCCTGATCGAGCCCTACAGTGCCTATGGCCGGATCGCTGCGAGCCTCTTGAGCCCCATCTATCTGTGGGCCAACAACCTGCTCGCCTACGCTGCTCAGCGCGTAAACAGCTATGCCTTCTATTCGGTGGACGTCGTGATGAAGGGCGCTCAGACCTTCGTCGTGGCCCTCGTGACCTTCGTCGGCATCTCCGTGCTGGCCTGGCGCCATGGTCGCAGTTGGTGCAACACCATCTGCCCGGTGGGCACGCTGCTCGGTGCGCTCGCGCGCTTCTCGCTCCTCAAGCCGCGTCTCGACAAAGACAAGTGCATCCACTGCGGCCTGTGCGCGCGCCGCTGCAAGGCCTCCTGCATCGACAGTGAGAGAGGTCACATCGACGCGAGCCGCTGCGTGGCCTGCATGAACTGCGTGGGGAATTGTCCAAAGGGCGCCATCCGCTATGGCCTGCACAAGTCACCGTCGCTCGCATCGACATCGACATCGACATCGAAACCGACACAGACACCGACACAGCCATCAACACAGACACCGACTGACGGCGAGGCCAAGCAGACCAGAGCACAGCGGCAGAACGAGTGCGACTCAGAGACGAACGGCCTGACGCGACGCGCCTTCCTGTCGTCCGTGGCGAGCCTCGTCGCCCTGGAATCGACGGCCCTGGCAGAGGAGAGCAGCGTCGATGGCGGGCTTGCCCCCATCGTTCCCAAGGCCGCTCCAAACCGAGAAACACCCATCGTGCCGCCAGGCGCACTTGGTGCGGCACATCTCTCGCGCCACTGCACCGGCTGCCAGCTGTGCGTTTCGACCTGCCCGAATCAGATCCTGAAGCCCTCGACGCGCTCGGATGCCTGGATGCAGCCCGAGGTCTCCTACGAGAACGGTTATTGCCGTCCCGAGTGCACGCGCTGCTCGTCCGTGTGCCCGACCGGCGCAATCCAGCCCGTGACAGTCGTCGAGAAGGCCTCCCTTCAGATCGGCCAAGCCGTTTGGTCCTCAGAGCGCTGCTTGGTCAACACCAAGGGCATCCGCTGCGGCGTGTGTGCGCGTCACTGTCCGACCGGTGCGATCCAGATGATGGCGCGCGAGGCGGACAACTCCGATTCGCTCAAGCTCCCATCGGTCGATCCAGAGCGCTGCATCGGCTGCGGCGCGTGCGAGAACCTGTGCCCCGCGCGCCCGATGAGCGCCATCTACGTCGAAGGCAGAGACCGGCACCGAGAGATCTGAGCTGCACACAAATCTCGACCCTCGACCCTCGCTTCACGCCAATCCAACCCAACCTCCATTCCCCCCACCCCTCCAACCCCCTGGCCGCCGGTGCGCTGGGATGATTGAGGGATAAACCCTTCGTCGATGAGGAGAACAGCGATGCACATTCCAGCACAGATGTTGAACGGCGCGATCTGCCCGGTGAGCATGGGCGTGGCCGCCCTTGGTGTGGTGGCCGCGGCAGCACAGTCGTTTCGCGATCGGAAAGACCTTCCCTCGCCCTCGAAGTTCGCGCTGACGGGCGCGGCGGTGTTTGGCCTCCAGATGCTGAACTACCCGATCTGGGAGGGCATCTCTGGCCACCTGCTGGGCGGCGTGCTGGCCGCGGCGCTGCTCGGTGTTCCGGCGGGCCTACTCGTGGTGACGCTCGTGGTGGCCGTGCAGGCGCTCGTCTTTGCCGACGGCGGCGTGGCCATGATCGGGGCCAACGTGCTGAACATGGCCTTGCTCGGCGCGGGCGTTGGCGGACTCACCGCGCGCTTCATCGAGAAGAAGCTTACGCGGCGCTCGCTGGCAGTGGGCATCGCGGCAGGCATGTCCGTCATGCTGGCTGCTCTGGCGTTGTGCGTGGAGATCGCGGCCTCGGGCCGCTTCACCGCACAGCTGGGCCTGACACTCCTGGGGGCACACGCGGTCCTGGCGCTCATCGAGGGCGTGGCAACGGCGCTCCTGTGTGCGGTGCTTGGCCGCGTGTCGTCGCGGCTCGGTGAGCGCCCAACGCTCGCGTTGCTCTGCCTTGCGTGCCTACCTCTCTCGTCGCTCGCATCGAGCGCGCCAGACGCTTTCGAGTGGACCATGGCGCGCTTTGGCCAGCTCCCGGACGCGCCTCTCTTTGCGTTGGCCCCGTTTGCGGACTACGTCGCGTTTGGCTCGCCGATCGCGGGCGCGGCGCTCGGACTTGGACTCATGGCCGCACTCGGCTTGGCACTTGGCCTGGCGCTCCTGCCCAGACCCAGACGCGCGCAGCCGCCGGTGATCGCATGACGGACGCGCGTTGTGAGGACCTGGGCTTTGCGAAGCTCGACCTCGATCGTGAGCGGCGCCGAGGCTTTGGCGAGGTCATCTTCGGCGCGGGCAAGACCGAGGCGCAGCTCCTCGAAATCTTCCGTGCGTTCCAGAAGCACGGTCGCGCTGTCCTTGCCACGCGGTGCACACCGCAGCAGGCCGAGCATCTGCGCGCGCATGGTCTGACGGACGCGGTCCACGATGAGGTCTCGCGGACGATCACGTTGCGGATCGGAGTCTCCCCTGATCCGATCGGTCGCGTGGCCATCTGCACAGGCGGCACGGCCGACATTGCGGTGGCCGAGGAGGCGGCGCGCACGGCCGAGTTCTTTGGCGCGAGCGTGCGCCGCTTCTACGACGTGGGCATCGCCGGGATTCACCGACTTTTCGCGAACATCGAGGAGATCCGACAGACGAATGCGATCGTGGCCGTGGCCGGGATGGAAGGCGCGCTCGCGGGCGTCATCGCGGGCCTCGTAGACAGCCCGGTCATCGCGGTGCCCACCTCCGTTGGCTATGGCGCCTCGTTCCAGGGCGTGGCCCCGCTGCTCACGATGTTGAACTCGTGCGCCGAGGGCATCGCCGTGGTGAACATCGACAACGGGTTCGGCGCTGGCTACCTGGCCGCGCAGATCAACCGGAAGATCGAGAAGATCGGAGCAGAGAAGAGATGAGCGATCGGATTCTCTATCTGGACGGCACCTGCGGGATCAGCGGCGACATGACCGTGGCAGCGCTCCTGGACCTGGGCGCCGATCGCGTGAAGCTCGACGCGGCGCTCGCGAGCCTGGGCATCGGCGGATTCGACATCGCGGTCTCGCGCAAGCTGTCGCACGGCCTGACGGGCCTCGACTTCGACGTGATCCTCCACGCGCACGGCCACGACCACGCGCATGAGCATGAGCACGAGCATGAGCACGGCCACGCGCACCGCCACCTGGCGGACGTGGAGGCCATCATCGATCGAGGCGCGCTCTCCGATCGCGCCCGCAACCTCGCCAAACGCATCTTCCGCGTCGTGGCTGAGGCCGAGGCTCAGGCGCACGGCTGTGCGCTCGAGGCGGTCCACTTCCACGAGGTCGGTGCGATCGACTCGATCGTGGACATCGTGTCCGCCGCCGTCTGCATCGACGATCTGGGCATTACCGAGTGCGTCGTGACTGGCTTCAGCGAGGGCATGGGCTTCGTCCGATGCCAGCACGGTGAGCTGCCAGTGCCTGTCCCGGCTGTCCTGAACATCGCCGTCAGCCACGCCATCGCGCTCAGGCCGACCGATGTGCGCGGCGAGATGGTGACGCCCACGGGCATCGCCATCGCCGCAGCCCTGCGCACGCGCGGCGCGCTGCCCGCCGAATACCGCGTCCAGAAAGTCGGCCTCGGCCTGGGCAAGCGCGACTTTGGGCGCCCCAACTTTCTGCGAGCGATGCTCCTCTCCGAGGCCACCGGTTCAGGCGCTGATCGCGTCTGGGTCCTGGAGACGAACATCGACGACTCGACGGGCGAGGAGCTCGGCCTGGTGCTCGACAAGCTGCTGAAGGCTGGCGCGCGCGACGCGCACCTGTTGCCGTGCGTCATGAAGAAGAATCGACCGGGCTGGCTCCTGCGCGCCCTGGCCGACGCGGAGCTCATCCCCACGCTGGAGCGGATTCTCTTCCGCGACACGACGACGATCGGCGCCCGCCGCTTTCCGGTCGAGCGGACGTGCATGGAACGCGAGCAGACGCGCGTCCAGCTCCCGTTCGGCGAGGTGCGGGTCAAGAAGTGCTCCTTCGGGGAGCTCGTCCGCTACTACCCGGAGTTCGAGAGCGTTCGGGCCATCGCCGAGACGACATCGCTGAGCTTTCGCGAGGTCTATCGGCAGGCGCAGGCAGCGGCGGAGGTGATGGGCTCCCCCTCTAAGGACGAGTGATCTCATGTCTCATTTATTTTATTAATTTAGTTTAGTTTAAGAAATTATGACATCTATCAACGAGTATGTGATTGTTTGGCTCCTATTGTTTGAATTGATAAAACAACCAGTCCATCCAAGAAACTCGAATCCCGTGCGCTCCTGGTCAGCCCGAAAAAATGGATTATGCGTATAAACGCAATGGGGTCACAAATATCTTTATGATGTTTGAACCACTTGCAGGAAGGCGCGAAACGATTGTTGCAGACATGCGAACCCCATCAATTTTGCCAAATTGATCAAATATACTTCGGATGTCATGTATCCATACGCCAAAAAGATTGTAATCCTCACTGATAATCTCGACACGTATTCACCCGCATCTTTGAATAAAGCATTTTCAGCGGAAGAAGCCCACGGGCTCGCAAACAGCAAAGACTGGCGTTTCACGGACGAGTGGGGCGACGGGATAATCAAGGGATAAGTCCTGAATATGGCGAAAATCGAGATTGGCCTCATATGCCGACAAGCCCTTGAAAGACCATTTTCAGAGACAGGAAAATTTAAGAAACAAATCAAACTGAAGCGTTTGTCTCCAACGGTTCTTTAACTACAAAGTGGATGAGACACTAGGCAATGATGATAGGTTTACCGACAAAGCATCGATTCATCATTGCGAGCGAAGCAATCCATTTTAAAGGCTCCCTCCATGCACTTCACCGTTCGCCTCCGCATCCCCGAATCCCAAACTGAGCTCCTTGAGGCACTCATCGACGAGACGCCGCACATCGGCATCGAGATTCGCGATCACAGCCTGAAGCCATTGCCTGGGGCTGAAGCTCTTGCACCTGGACGCTCCGAGTTCACTGCCTGGTATGAGAGTGAAGAGGCGGCGCGCTCTCTCATCGACACAGTCAAAGACGAGAT
Source organism: Myxococcales bacterium (assembly GCA_031262165.1). GTDB lineage: Bacteria > Myxococcota > Myxococcia > Myxococcales > UBA5297 > UBA1203. The sequence goes on from JAISIF010000144.1 coordinate 5,748, forward strand.
GAGCGATGCAGACATCGCCCTTGTCCCCATCGAGGATCAGGACTGGACCGAGGGCTGGAAGCGGGATGTGCGCTCGACGCGCGCTGGGCGGATTTGGGTCGGCCCGCCCTGGCTTCTGAATGAGACCGAAGCGCTGCCCGGATGCATCCCTATCGTCATCGAGCCAGGGATGGCGTTTGGGACGGGCGACCACCCGACCACTGCCATGTGCCTCGAAGCCATCGACGCGTGGGTGCCTCTGCATCCGGGCTGCACCGTGCTCGACGTGGGCACTGGATCGGGCGTGCTCGTCATGGCCGCGCGCAAGCTCGGGTCAGGCCAGGCCATGGCCAACGACATCGACCCGCAGGCCGTGGACATTGCCCGAGACAACGCGGCGCAGAACGGCGTCGATGGCATCGAGTGGACCACGAAGCCGCTGGAGCGCATCCGAGGCAGCTTCGAGTTGGTCCTGGCCAACATCTTTGCCAACGTGCTCTGCCACCTGGCCCCGCGTCTGAGCGCAGCCACCTCCAAGACAGGAAGGCTCTTGCTCACCGGCATCCTCGACGAGCAGGTCGACGAAGTGAAAACGGCTTTTGAACGCGAGGGCATGAGGCTCGTCCACCGTCGCGATCAGGGCGAATGGGCGCTCCTCGAAATGGCCCATTTCCTCGAAACGGCTCATCAGACAGACGCCTCCTGATTCTTTGCCCTCTCACCCAAGAGTTTGCCCGATGAACATGAAGCCTCGCCGACACCTCTGC
>JAISIF010000060.1 GCA_031262165.1 Myxococcales bacterium
TAATTGACGCTATTCATCGAAGGTTTTGTAGGGGCGGCCCCCTGTGGCCGCCCGGAGATTTGATTTCAATTGCATCAATATGTTTTAAATATCGAAAGAAATTTCGTAGTGACACGGCGCGCCGTGTCCGAAAGGATATTGAATTCTCAATAAAATAGTAAAGATGATAATCTTTAAGGATTTAACATCACAGCGCATTCAAGAAAGAACGAAATAATTCATTTTATTTGGGAGACGGACACGGCGCGCCGTGTCCCTACAAAACCTTTCCGCTATTTCGAGATGTTTGAAATAAGCGATGTGATCGAAATCACTGGGCGGCCACAAAGGGGCCGCCTCTACAAATCCCATCAAAAAATCCCATGGTTTTAATTGTTTGTTGTTTTTCGCAGGGGTGTCGTTCATGGCGCCCCTGTTTTGTTTGTGATGAATTGTCTCGTTCTTTCTTGAAGGCGCTGTGATGTTTTTCGGGCGGCCACAGGGGGGGGGGCTACGTAATTGCTTTTGGTATTTTAAAATATACTGGAGGGTGTTCTGTATGGATTACAAGGCCGAAAATGAATTAACGGTAGCCACCAAAGACTTAGGACTTATTCATGGGCGGACGCATGGGTTTTTGAATCTTTTAGTTGCCGGAACCAAGAATTGTTTGATGGAAAATGGCTCTATGATTTCATTGGGATGGTATGGATCCAGGGACCGGAAAGATTCATTCGGAATATTTTGAAACAGGGTCTAACAAAAACAGACTGGATCGATAAAAAATAAAACTTTTTCAGTGACCGCCAATCGCTGAGCGCTATGAGGCCGCGCCACGCCGCAGCCCTGAACGAATCCAGGATGGAGCACGTTCACCCAGCGGTTTTCGAAAGGTTCGTCATGCCCAGACTCTTCGACGCCAGAACGCCATGCGCCCTCATTGGGATGGTGCATCTTCGGCCACTGCCTGGATCGCCTGGCTTTCGCGCGCCATCGCTCGGAGCGGCGTCTCTTGCCGAGATCGAGGACCACGCGCTGGCCGATGCGGCAGCCCTGCGCACGGGCGGCGCCGACGTCGTGCTCATCGAGAACATGGCTGACCTGCCCTACCTGCGCGGGCGGGTCGATCCCGAGACCGTGGCCGCCGCCGCCATCCTCGCTCGGGCAGTGCAGCGCGAGGCCAACCTCCCTGCCGGGATTCAGCTCCTGGCCGGTGCCAACCGCGAGGCGCTGGGCGTGGCGCTCGCCGCTAGACTCCAGTTCATCCGGGCCGAGGGTTTTGCCTATGGCCACCTCGCGGACGAGGGCTGGATGGACGCCTGCGCCGGGCCTCTGCTCCGCACGCGCGCCGCGCTCCACGCCGAGTCGATCCAGGTCTTCACCGACATCCGCAAGAAGCACTCGGCGCACGCCTGCACCTCGGATCTGTCGCTCGCCGACCTGGCGCACGGCACCCAATTCTGCGGCGCGGACGGCCTCATCGTGACGGGTCCGGCGACAGGCTGCCCGACCGCGATCGCCGACCTGCGCGAGGTGCGCGAGGCCGTCCCTGACATGCCGCTGCTCGTCGGCTCGGGCGTCACGCCAGAGCAGATCCCGGAGCTCGCCAAGTTCAGCGATGGGCTCATCGTCGGGACCTGGATCAAGCAGGGCGGCGATTGGCGTCAGCCTGTGTCAGTGGAACGTGTCGCCGCGCTGCGCGAGGCGCTCGACCGCGCGGCCAGTCACGACTGAATCGACGATTTTGAAATCACCTGAATCCAAGGAGAGACGGCGAGATGGACAAGAGGATGAACCCGGTATCGGCAGAAAAGCGCGCGATCCTGGAGAGCTTCCTGGAACATGGGCCTGCGATGCTGCACCTCGATGCGCGCCAGCCTGGCGTGCGTGTTCCGCCCTGGCTCCAGGGTGACCTGCAGCTCAGATTGTCGATCTCCCCGCGCTTCGATCCACCGGATCTCCTCGTCGATGAGTGGGGCGTTCGCCAGACCCTCAGCTTTCAGGGCCGCCGCTTCCCTGTCGCGCTCCCGTGGAATGCTCTCTTTGGCTTGGGCGACGCGCGCGGCGAGCTGCGCCTGTTCCCAGCCTCGATTCCCTTCGAGATTTTCGAGGCCATCGCCGCCACCCAGGGGATGACGCGCGAAGAGCTCCAGAGCCTGCAGGAGCGCTCGCTCCACGAGCCTGGACCGAACACGATCTCCTTCTCCCCGACGGATAGAGCCGAGGCGCCGCCACCGCCGCGCCCCCAGCTGCGCGCCATCCAGATGACGCCAACCGATGCGCCGAGTCAGGCCGACGACGACGAGCAGGGCGAGCCGATTCAAGCCAGGGAAGTGGAGACACCCGAGGGCAAAGCCGCGCGCCGCGCCCACCTGCGCGTCGTCAAGTGAATCCAATGAAGGGGAGGCGGTTGCCGGTGAACGCTCGACACAACGACACCATCTGGAGCTCGCTCCTGCTCCCTCTCCTCTTGGGCGCGCTCGCCTGCACTGGCCCGATGGCGCTGCGCGACCGCCGCCAGACGTCACAGCCCGAGGTCAACGCCGTCCGCATCGAGGTCCTCTCGCTGGACAACCGCTCCGCCGCCGAGCTGCGCCTCCACCTGCACATCGACAACCCGGGTGAAGCACTCACGCTCAGAGAGGCGGCGCTCGAATGGCTGCTGGACGATCAGACTTTTGCGCACTCGCGGCATCGGCTGGACGCTACGTGCGCCGCGCATCAGGACTCTGAACAGGCGATCGACATCTCGCTCGCCTATCAGACCCTGCCCTTTGCCGAGTTTCCGGGGCGCGCGCGCCTCATCGAGGACTTCAAGCTGGTCGTCCGAGGCGAACTGCGCGCCGAGTCAGGTGGTCGGCGTGCCGTGGCAATGCCCTTCGTCGGGCAGACGGCCCTCGCGCGTCCCAAGGACAGGTGAGCCAGCGCCGCTATCGACCAGTCGAGGCCGAGCGCGGCGTTCTCGAAAAAAAAGAGACGCGCGTGCGTGCGCGTCTCTTCTCGTGTCTCAACCAAAGAATGGGTCGGAAAGTAGGGATTACATCAAAGTCCGGACACGGGAGGCCTGGAGACCCTTGGGGCTTTGAATTACCTCGAATTCGACGCGCTGGCCCTCGATGAGGCTGCGGAAGCCATCTGCCTGAATGGCCGTGTGGTGACAGAAGACGTCCTCGCCACCGCTGTCCTGAATGATGAAACCAAAGCCCTTCGCATCGTTGAACCACTTCACGATACCCGTTGCCATTGAAGCTCCTCTTTCTTGCGTGCTCACGGCAGCCGAAAAGGCGGCGCCGGTCCCTCGCCTCCAGGCCAGGGCAGCCGGAATCTGGGAATGGCTTGGGGCATCGGGGAGGGGTGGATGGCGATTTTCTGTCGAATTCTTTGATCGAATTCGCGCGCTACCCAGATGGGGGAGGCAGGGGCGTCATCCAGAAAAACGTAGGGGCGATTATCAATCATTGTCCGTGCACAATGATTTTCGAAAATCGAATCAAATCACTTTCAACGACGGGCTATTGATAATTAGGACTTAGGACTCATCCCTTCATTATCCCGTCGCCCCAATTGTCCGTGAAACGCCAGACTTCGTTGCCTCGCTCTTCACTTCCGTCTGGGAGCTCAAAGCCTCGCGCCAAAGTCTGACATTCCCCGCAGGGCAATCGAATTCTGTTTTTCGACGCAAGATCGAGGCGTGTCTTCGTAGGGGAGTTGCGTGCAACGCCCTGCGGTCGTCATTCGACACAAACACGACGGGCGTTGCGTGCAACGCCCCGACACATCCCGATTCGAGATCAAAAAAATAGAACAAAGGCCGCCCTGACATTCCCCGGCCTTCGCGGTGCAAAGATCCTAATGAAGGGATAAGTCCTTATTCCTACGAATTGATTGGAACCATTCCCGATCAATTCGAACCAGCCTCGAAGCGCAGCGTCCGCGCCTCATCCGCCGCCAGCTCGATCTGCGCTTCCTGGAAGAAGTCGCGCTCCTCGTTCACCACAGCGATGCGGTGCGGCCCGGGCGATAGTTCGAGCTTCGTCGGCGTCGAGCGGCCCGTGGGTTCACCATCGATCACGATGAGGCCAAATGGCTGGCTCTCGACGGTGAGCAGGGCAGGTCGATCGGGCTCGGAGTTGGAGTCGGGCTCGGGCCCGGGATCGATCTCGGGGACAGGCGGCTCAGGCGCGTCGTCCGACAGGATTCTGGTCGCCGCGCGCGCGCGCGCTTCGAGCGCGGTCTCGCCCTGGGCAGCGTAGATCTTGGCCAGCAGGGCGTGGGGCTTGGGATCGAACGGGTTGACGCCAACGATCTCCAGCAACACGTCTCTCGCCTCGGCCAGGCGATCTTCCTCGAAGAACAGCTCACCCAGGAGCGTGTTGGCGCGCACCTGCCGCGGGAAGAGCGCGAGGCTCGCCTTCAGCAGTGCCTCGGCCTTGGCCTTCTCGCCCAGCGCGAGGAGCGCCTGGGCATAGCGGCTGGAGAGCATGGGTGAGCGGTGACCGACCCGCGCGTGGGCCTGCGCGAACTCGTCGATCGCGGCCTTGTTCCGAGCGCGCACGCGGAGCAGCTCGCCCAGGTGCGCGCGCCGACGCGCCTCTTCGTCGTTCGGAATGTCGAGGAAGTCGCCGATGCGCAGCTTCTTCTCGTCGGGCAGCGCGCGCGGGTCAGCGTCGGCTGAGTCATCAGAAGGCTGGCTTCCATCCATGAACCGGCGGCGCTCGGCAGCCAACGAGAGCGCCTCCTCGGGCGCGGGCCTCTTGGCGAGGAAGCGCTTCCAGTCGCGCAGGAAGTCCGGGAACGAGCGCGTCGTGGCGTGGCGGATCGCCTGTCGATCGCTCTTGCCCTCGCCCAGCGCCTGGATCAGGCGGACGAGGAGGTCGTTGCCGCCCTGCGCGTGCAGAAACTCGATGGCCGAGAACGCCTCGGCGTAGGCGAGCGCAGCGTCGTCCTGTGAGGGCAACAGCGCGAGCGAGGGGTGCATCTTCTCGAACGGGATGAGCGCGCCCTTCTTCTGCTCCTGGAACAGGAAGGCCGCCGATGCCGGTGAGAGCGCCCGACCTGCCGTGCCGTCCCAGCGCGATTCGAGGAACTTGGCCAGGCCCTCGTGGATCCAGATCGGGACGCGGTTGTGACTCATGCGCGAGACGACGAGGTGGACGTATTCGTGGGCCAGCGTGTCGCGCCAACCGTAGCCCTGCACCAGCGCCTTGGGGCTCGTGATCATCAGCTTGTTGAACTTGCAGATGGCCACCGTGCCCGTCGTTCGGATGGCTTCGAGCGGCAGCGTCGTCACCTTCGAGAGCGCCTCGGCCGTCTCATAGACCTCGACGGTGATCTTGCCGGGTGGGGCGTGTCCGAGATCGGCTTCGAGCGCGGCGCGGATCGCCTCCAGCGTCTCGAGCGCGTAGGGCGCGAGCAGCGCGTCCTTGCCCGGCGCGAAGCGGAAGCGGAAGTGCGCGCTCTCGATCGTCGCGTAGCGCCGCGTGAGCGCGTGCGTGTCACGGATGAGCCGCGCGCCGCTGTCCTCGGCAACGTCGTTTCCGAGAGCGTCGAGCACGGCGACGGCCTCTTCGAGGTGGCCTTCCTCGAAGAGAATCTGCGCCTCCAGGCGCCGCGTCAGCGGATCACCGCGCACCGCCACGTCGAGCGCGTCGAAGCGCGCTCGGGCACCATCGAGATCCCACGCCTCCAGTGCGCGCCACGCGGCCATCACTTCATTGCTGGGCTGCGGCTGTTGTGCGTGGGCGATCGAGGCGAGGGTGAGGGCAAGGGTGATTAGCCAGGTGAATGTCGCCCTGTGCCGGTCGCTTCGCGTTCGCGTTCGCCCGCTTCTACGAGTGGGAGCGGGAAGAGAGCGCGAGTCGTCGAAAAGATCTCCCTCTCCCGCTTGCGGCAGAGGGGTGTGGAGAGGGGGCAGAGGACGAGCGAGAGCGATCGGGCAGCGCTTCATTTGACGATCTCCTCGTAATAGCGGCGGACCTGGTCTTGGTAGCGCTCGGGCGCGGGCGCCTTCATCGCGTCGAGGATCTCCCGGCGATACGACTCGGGCACCTGGTAGCTGTCGGGCTTGGGCACCTTGATCTTCTCGGCGCTATCAGAGCGGCCGCCGCGCCCTTGGCCCGAGCGTCGCCCATCGGCCCGACCAGACGTGCCCCACGGCCATGGCACCTTTGATCCCTGCGCCTGCGCGCCCTGTCCTTGCCCTTGTTCGCCCCGCTCCTTCAGCCCCTGCTTGAGCGCGCCGAGTTGGTCGAGGGCCGCGCGCTGGCTGCGCGCCGAGCGCGAGGGTTTGCCATCGCGCAGGCCAGCCTCGGCCGACTCCATCTGGCCATCGATCTGCCGCATCAGATCGTGCGCCTCGTCCGGGAAGATCGGCGCCGACGCATCGATCGATTTCATCTGCCCACCCACTTCGCCGACCTTTTGCCTGAGCGCCGACTCGCGTTCGGCCAGCTCGCGCAGCCGTTGCTGTTGCTTCTCACTCAAGGCCTCGCTGCCCTCGGACTGCAGCTGGGCGAGGGCCTCGTGGACAGACTCGATGCGCTCACGCGCCTCGGCCAGGTCCTGCTTCTCGGCCTTGTCTTTCTCAGGAGAACGGGGCGCGCCAAAGCCACCGAAAAACGTCTGCTGCCGTTCGAGCTCGCGCGCGAGCCTATCCAGCTTCTTGAGCGTCTCTTCGGAGAAGTCGGTGGCCCGGCCCAGCTCCGAGACGTCGAGCGCCATGCCGAGGCGGTCGAGCGCCGACTTGGCGGCCTGGAGCGACTCCTCGCCATAGATGCCGTTCGGCTGGCGCAGGCGATCGATCCGCTCGCGTGCCTCTCGGACCTGACCGCGCAGCCGTTCGAGGAAGTCCTCTCCCTTGTCCCTCAGCGCCTTTTGGCGCGCCTCGCTCTGCGCCTGCCGGACCTGCTGCGTCTCTTGGAGCAGCGCCTCCTGCTCGCGGGTGAGCGCGTCGAGCTTTGCGGAGAACGCCTGGAGCTCGCGGCCCAGCGCCTCGTTCGTCTCGCCGCCCAAGTCCTGCGAGGCGCCCTCGAGCTGCCGCTGAAGCGTGTCGAGCGTCTGCCCGATCTCGTCGAGCGCCTTCATCGCCTCCTCGATCTCACCGCGGTGCAACAGGTCCTGCATCCGATCGAAGGCGTCCATGGCCTTGGCCGCCTCGCTCATCTCGCGCAGGGCCTCGGCGTTGACGTGCGCGTCTTGGATCGAGCGCGACAACGCCCCCATGCGTTGGATGAGCTGCGCCATCCGCTCCTTGAGCCGCGCGATCTCCGCGAACACGCGCGCTTTGGTCTCGTCGTCGGGCGCGCCGCGCAAGCGTTCGAGCAGGCTCGCAAGCTCACGCTGCTTGCCCTGGAGCTCTGCCGCACTGTCGAGCAGATCTTCGGTGCGCTGCTGATCGAGCAGCATCTCCAGGTAGAGCGCGTCGCGCTCGATGCCGTCGATCTCTCCGCTCGAGGCCCGCGCGAACGCCTTGCCCTGCGGCGAGAGCCCGCGCTGGCCCAGGCGCATCTCGGTCGCCAGCGACTTGCGCGCGCGAGCCGTGGCCGTCGCCTCGCGCAGGCGCGCCTGGCCGATGTTGTCGAGCGCGGTCGAGAGTTGCTCGGGCAGGCCCTCCTCGTCGAGCTCCAGCGCGCGGGCTTGGAGCAGGGCACCGAGCTCGATCGCGGCCGTGTCCACGCGCTCGCCCTCGGCCAGCGCAGAGAGGCTGCGGCCCTTGGTCCGATCGGCGCCTTCGAGGCGATCGGCGAGCAGGTGCAGCAGCTTGTCCCAGTCCTCTTCGAGGCGGGCGAGGAGCTGTCGGTGGTGATCGGCGCGGCTGTAGATCTGGATGAAGCGCGTGGCCGAGACCCCTGATTTGGGCCCGCTCATCAGATCGCCGTCGAGCGCTTCCAGATAGAAGGCGATGGTATCGCCTGCCATGAGCCCCAGGGGCGCGAGGTCGAAGTCGTGCTCGCCGCTCATCCGGCGCACAGGGCTCTCCTCGCGCTGGAGCACGAGGCGCTTGGCCGTGGGCGCGCCGGGCAGCTTGTAGAGGAGCGCGACCGACTCCACGCCAAAGTCGTCCTCGGCCTCGAAGGCGATTTCGACCGAGGCCGTTGGCTCGACCTCCACGTCGGCCATGGGCGCGCGCAGATCGATCGAGGGCGCTGCATCTGGCTCGATGGCGATGGGCAGCGGCGGACCCTCGGCCACGATCTTTCCATCGGGGGCCTCGAACCTGAAGAAGTAGGCGCCCGGTGCGGTGAGCGTGAACGTCCCCGTGAGGTCGCGGCCATCGCTGACCGCGAGCGGGTGCAGGCCAGCGCCCTCGACCAGCACGATCGTGGCGCGCTCCACGGGGCGGTCTGCGCGCGTTCGCAAGGTGACCTCGGTGCCGAGCGGCGCGGCGATCTCACCGCTCGTGTTCGCGACGACGCGCTGGTCGCGCCGCATGTAGGCCGGGTAGCGGTAGGTCAGCTCGATGTCACCGGTGATGGGCTCGCGCGAGGCCTGAACCTGCTCGGGCGGCGGCACGCTCGCGAGGAAGCGCGCGCCCTTCGCCAGCTCGTCCGAGAAGAACAGGACCGCGAGCAGGCAAACGCCGAGCGAGGCCACGCCTGCCCTGAGACCGTGGCCAAGCGGTCGCACCGGGAGCAGCGTGGACGTCCGAACCGGGACCACGCGCGCCGCGAGCGTCTCGATGTGCGCCTGCGCAAAGGCCTTGGAAAAATGCTGCGGTTCCTCGCGTTCGATGTGCTCGCCGAGCTCGACGGCGGGGATGAAGCCCGCGCGCAGCGCGTGGGTGGGCAGGCGCGGCGCGATCTGGTGGGCAAGGCGGGTGAGCGAGCGCCATCGGAGTCGGGCGATGAGTGGGCCTGCCAGGACGAAGACGGCGCCAGCGGCGATGAGCAGCCAGGGCGCCAGGCCGCGCGTCCACTCGATGCCGCGCGCGGCCAGGCCGAGGAGCGCGAGGCCGAGGAGCGCAGTCGCGCCGAACACCCAGAGTCCGACGCAGGCGATCCAGCGGAGGCGGGCATGGGCGCGGACGCGCCTGAGCAAGCGCCAGAGCTGGTCCACCGAATCCTGTGAGAAGGCATCCTTCAAGTCGTTTTCAACCTTCCTCGCGCGCCTAGGCCGCTTCACCCGGACGACCTCAATCCGCGAGCGGCCCAAAGAGGGCGTTGTCGGCCACGCCCCCGGGAGAGCATCGGCAGACCGCTATCCGAATCGAGGTTTTCGGAGTCGAAAGGGCGCGCTCCCTAGTCCTCTTTGGCGATGCGCTCAATTCCAAGCACGCGCCTCGATAGGTTGAACGGGCTCTATCGAACGAACGAACGATCGTTCGACGATCGATGCGTTCCCTCTCCCCCGTCGCTTTGCGGCGGCCCTCTCCCGTGAACGAGAAAGGAAAGAGATCGAGGATCGTTCGAAGGTGCTTCTTCCAAATGGAACAGATCCAAAAAATCCCTCGCCCGCCTGCGGAAGAGAGGCGACGCAAAGCGACGGGGAAAGGGGAGGGGCGACGATGGGGATGGAAACCCCCCTTCATTTCCTAGCGTTGCGCCACGCCACGCCCACGATTCGACATCAAAAAATAGAACTCGATGGCCCTGCGTGTTTAGGACCTATCCCTTCATTATCCCGTCGCCCCGCTCGTTCGTGAAACGCCAGTCTTCGTTGCTTCGTTGGTTACTTCCGTCTGGAAGCTCCCGCCTCGCGCCTCGTCTGGCATTCCCCGTCCTTCGCGGTGCAA
>JAISIF010000069.1 GCA_031262165.1 Myxococcales bacterium
AGGGCCACGGCCATGATCTTGTTGTCCATCGAGTGGATGCTGAGCATCTCGGGCGGGATCTCGCGCCGCGTGAAGACCACCTTGAGGCAGCCGCCGTTCGGCAGCTTCACGCCCTCGCCGAGGCTTCCCTGTTCGCGGAATCCGTCGAGGTAGCGCGCGACCTGGCGCGCGTTGCGACCGAGCTCGCTCAGGTCCTTCTTGAACGTGTCGATCTCCTCGATGACGTAGATGGGAATGATCACGGTGTTGTCGCCAAAGGCGAACAGCGCTTGCGGATCGTGGAGCAGCACATTGGTGTCGAGGATGAAGTTCTTGGTCATGATTTGGTTTGCCTCGCGAAAAGCGCCAGATGTTCAGTTCCCGGCGCCAAAAAAGGGGATGGACTCTAGGTCAAGGATTCGAGTTGGGATTGTTTTTTTGAGTCTGATTTTTGGAGCGCCGCCGATGCGTCGGGATGGGGGATCTGCCTGTGAAATGCGCATTCCTCCCTCGTGATTCCTTGTGCTGGGTTTCCGCTTTGCTTCAGCCCAGCCTAGAGAGGTAATAGATGAATCGATTGGTTGATCGAATGATTGGGGCGTGATTCGTCGTGTCCCTGATTTGGCGACAGGGGGGGGCAAAAAGTATTTCGTCATGGTTTGGGGACCATGATTCTTTTTGAAGGGCGAGCGATTAAGGACTTATCCATCGATTATCCCGTCTATCCCGTCGCCCCGCTTGTCCGAGAAACGCCAGCCTGCGTTGCGTCGCTCTTCATTTCCGTCTGGAAGTGCCCGCCTCGCGCCTCGTCTGGCATTCCTCGTCCTTCGCATTGATCGGTCCTGATCGATGAATAAATCTTAACGCCCATGCTCACTAATGCTTCGCGTTGGCATTCTTTCGAAAATTTTGCAGGAGGTTGCATTGGAAATTAAAAGATTGAAGTTGGCATAAATAAAATTCATTCTCGCTAATTCATTTTCGATAGCCGCGCCTTCCAAGACTTTCCTCTGGCAAAGTGAGGTCCAATCGACTAGAGGGCCGCCGTTTTTTTTGGGACCAGGGGAGCGCCCTCTCAACCCCTGGAAATCGCGCTTTGCCTAGGCCTTCATGAATTTCCCAAAGGCCGCAGACGTTTCTGAATCCATACACACTCTCACAGTCGCGCCTCACTCCGCCCTCGCTCACGCCGTTCAAGGCAAGGGAAGGACGATGGCTCGACACTCCAGCGGGCCCGCGGGGAACTCACCGCGACTGGGCAAAACCAACGCCCTGTCGACATTGAGCTGCGCGGGCCTTTTCCGCGTTCACCCCCAACGGAGACTCCTCAGCAATGTCCAACACTCCAGAAGGCCGCAAGCCGAAGCTCGTCACCATCGACGGCAACACCGCCGCCGCTCACATCGCCCACGCGGTGAGCGAGGTCATCGCCATCTACCCCATCACCCCGTCCTCCACGATGGGAGAGATCTCGGATGAGAAGAGCGCTCGCGGCGAAAAGAACATCTTTGGCACGGTGCCCCTCGTCGCCGAGATGCAGTCCGAGGGTGGCGCTGTCGGCGCAGTCCACGGCGCGCTCCAGGCTGGCGCCCTGACCACGACGTTCACCGCGTCTCAGGGTCTGCTCCTGATGATCCCCAACATGTATAAGATCGCTGGTGAGCTCACGCCCACGGTCTTCCACGTGACGGCCCGCGCGCTCGCGACCCACGCCCTCTCGATCTTCGGCGACCACTCGGACGTGATGTCCACGCGCCAGACCGGCTTTGCCATGCTCGCCTCGGGCAGCGTCCAGGAGGTCATGGACCTCGCGCTCGTCAGCCATGCCGCGACACTCAAGGCTCGTGTGCCATTTCTCCACTTCTTCGACGGCTTTCGCACCTCGCACGAGATCCAGAAGGTCGAAGAGCTTTCGTTCGACGACATCCGCGCTCTGGTGGACGAGAAGTGCATCGTCGATCACAAGGCCCGCGCTCTCTCACCAGATCATCCGGTCATGCGCGGCACTGCCCAGAATCCCGACGTCTATTTCCAGGGCCGTGAGCGCTCCAACGGTTTCTACCTGGCCACGCCGGGGATCGTTCAGGACGCCATGGACCAGCTCGGTGCCATCACGGGCCGCCACTACCACCTGTTCGACTACGTCGGCGCACCCGATGCCGAGCAGGTGCTCGTGCTCATGGGCTCGGGCGCCGAAGTGGCCGAGGAAGCCATCGATGCCCTCGTCGCCAAGGGCGAGAAGGTCGGTGCCGTCAAAGTCCGTCTCTATCGGCCCTTCAGCGTCGAACACTTCATCAAAGCCCTGCCTGCCACCACCAAGGCCATCGCCGTGCTCGATCGCACCAAAGAGCCGGGCAGCGCTGGCGAGCCGCTCTACGCCGACGTTCAGATGGCGATTGCCGAGATGCTCAGCGAAGGCAAGACGCCGTTCAAGGCCATGCCAAAGGTCATCGGCGGTCGCTATGGCCTGGGTTCCAAAGAGTTCACGCCTGCAATGGTCAAGGGTGTCTTCGACAATCTCAAGGCGGCTCAGCCCAAGAACCACTTCGTCGTGGGCATCACCGATGACCTCACGAACACCTCGATCGATTACGACGAAAGCTTCAGCACAGAGCCCGCTGGCACGTTCCGCGGCCTGTTCTACGGCCTGGGTTCGGACGGAACGGTCGGCGCCAACAAGAACAGCATCAAGATCATCGGCGACGAGACCGACAACTACGCTCAGGGCTACTTCGTCTACGATTCGAAGAAGTCTGGTTCGATGACGGTCAGCCATCTGCGCTTTGGCAAGGAGCCCATCCGCGCCAGCTACCTCATCTCGAACGCCAACTTCATCGCGAGTCACATGTTCGACTTCCTGGAGAAGTTCGACATGCTCAAGCTCGCGCTGCCTGGCGCCACCCTGCTGCTCAACGCGCCCTATACGGCCGATGAGCTCTGGGATCACCTGCCAGGCCACGTCCAGGAGCAGATCCTGGCCAAACAGCTCAAGCTCTACACGATCGACGCGAACAAGGTCGCCGAGGCGACGGGCATGGGCACGCGCATCAACACGATCATGCAGACGTGCTTCTTCTACATCAGTGGCATTCTGCCGCCCGAGGAGGCCATCGCGCAGATCAAGAAGGCCATCAAGAAGACCTACGGCAAGCGCGGTGAGCACGTCGTCGAGCAGAACTACAGGGCCGTGGACGAGACGATCGCCAACCTCCACGCCATCGACCTTGCGGGCAAAAAGGTGACGAACAGCGCGCAGATGCCGCTGCCAGTCCCGGCCAATGCGCCTGAGTTCGTCCAGAGCATCACGGGCAAGATCATCGCTGGCCAGGGCGACGCGCTGCCAGTCTCGGCCTTCCCCGAGGACGGCACCTACCCGACGGCCACCTCGCAGTTCGAGAAGCGCAACGTCGCGCTGCACGTGCCTGCGTGGGATCCTTCGCTCTGCATCCAGTGTGGCAAGTGCTCCATCGTGTGCCCACACGCGGCCATCCGCACCAAGATCTACACGGCCGACAAGCTTTCGAGCGCGCCTGCCTCGTTCAAGGCTGCCGATGCCAAGGACAAGGAGTTCGCGGGCCAGAAGTTCACGGTCCAGTGCTATGTCGAGGACTGTGCGGGCTGCGGCGCGTGCGTCGAGATCTGCCCGGCCAAGAGCAAGGCAGACCCGTCCAAGAAGGCCCTGACGATGGTCCCACAGCTCCCGCTGCGCGAGACTGGTCGCGAAGAGGTCGCCTTCTTCGAGACGCTGCCCGACGTGGATCGCGCCAAGGTCAAGGCTGACTCTGTCAAGGGCAGCCAGCTGTTGAAGCCGCTCTTCGAGTTCTCGGGTGCGTGCGCTGGCTGTGGCGAGACGCCTTACGTGAAGCTCCTCACGCAGCTCTTCGGCGATCGCGCGCTCATCGCCAATGCCACGGGCTGCTCGTCCATCTACGGCGGCAACCTGCCCACCACTCCCTATGCCAAGGACGCGGCAGGCCGTGGTCCGGCGTGGGCCAACTCGCTGTTCGAGGACAACGCCGAGTTTGGCTACGGCATGCGCCTGGCCGTCGATAAGTTCAACGAGCAGGCCAAGGAGCTTCTCACGCAGGTCGATGCACTCAAGGCCCACCCCCAGCTCATCGATGCGCTCAAGGACGCGCCGCAGGTCACCGAGGCCGACATCGCAGCCCAGCGCGAACGGGTCGCCGAGCTCAAGAAGATCCTGGCTGGTTCGGATGCGATCGACGCGCAGCGCCTGAGCGTGCTGGCCGATTACCTCGTCAAGAAGTCGGTCTGGATCATGGGCGGCGACGGCTGGGCCTACGACATCGGCTACGGCGGTCTCGATCACGTCTTGGCGCAGGGCCGCAAGGTCAACGTCCTGGTGCTCGACACCGAGGTCTATTCGAACACCGGCGGCCAGATGTCGAAGGCCACACCCATGGGCGCGGTTGCCAAGTTTGCCGCTGCTGGCAAGCACCTGCCTGAGAAGGACATGGGCCTCATCGCGATGAGCTACGGCTACATCTACGTGGCCCAGGTCGCGATGGGCGCGAACGACCTGCAGACGGTCAAGGCATTCCTCGAAGCCGAGGCCTACGATGGTCCCTCGCTCATCCTGGCCTACTCGCACTGCATCGCCCACGGCATCGACATGCGGACAGGCATGCAGAACCAGAAGCGCGCGGTTCAGTCTGGCCACTGGCCGCTCTACCGCTACAACCCAGCGCTCGCGCTCAAGGGCGAGAACCCGCTCAAGATCGACTCCAAGGCGCCGAGCATCAGCTTCGAGGACTTCGCGTATCAGGAGGGGCGCTGGAAGATGCTCACCAAGAGCGATCCCAAGGAAGCCCAGCAACTGCTCGAAGGCGCCAGCATGCACATCCAGCGCAAGTGGCAGTATCTCGACCAGCTCTCCAAGATGCACTACGGCAGTGCAGACGCGGCCAAGGCAGAGTAAAATCTGACTGATTGAATGAGCTGTAAAAAAGAACCCCTGAATCGACATCACTTCGGTTCAGGGGTTTTTCTTTTCCTAAAGAATTCCGGCATCAGGCTCGGCTATTTTTTTATAGAAAAAATAATCTATTTGTTCACACACGATTCATCATTGTGAGAAACGGAGCGATGAAGCAATTTGTTATAGCTGTATAAAAATTAATCAGATGTTTTCAACAGCGCCGAGGCCAGTCATACTTTACTCACGAAAAGACTTGGGAAAATCTCAAGAGGTGGCTGAGCGATAATATTTTACGATATAAATCATTGGAAGCGGCCATTGATGAATATCCAAGATGTTAGTGATTCTTTTTTACATGGCCATATCTATTGACGAGAAAATTCGACGAACACCTTGGATTGCTTCGCTTCGCTCGCAATGTCTGGAAATGATTGATCGATATTTTCTCGATTAGGTCTTATCCCTTCATGAGGACCTTTGCACCGCGAAGGACGGGA
>JAISIF010000148.1 GCA_031262165.1 Myxococcales bacterium
AGATTTTTCAATCCGCTATGATTTGCAAGGGATACGTCTCACCGACAGCGTCGTTATTCAGGACCCAAGCAAGAATATGAAGATGGGTAGCCCTAGCGGACAAATGAGTAAGCATCACAAAAGCGATGTCAAATGAGCCTGTTGATTTTTTGGTCAATCATCGCTCACCAGATGATGTGCCTTTCAAGACTTCGAGTACACCAATAAAGCGGGCGATGGCCCGAACCTCTTCATCAGACGCGAGCGAGGTCGGGCGATGAATCGGATTGGTGCTCCGCGGCGCGAGAGCGCGGCCATTGGGACCATCGGTGAAGTGCTTGAACGTGTATTCGCCCAAGTCCGCGTCATGCGTGTCGGAGCGACGGAGCAATAAATTTTCTCCTGAAGCCGCTGGCATCGCGCCTATAGCGCCCAGATGTTCCCAGAGGCACCAAGTACCCACTGGTGCAATCTCGTCCATCGAATCGCCAATGATCTGCGCGGCGAAGAATCCCGGACGCAGCGCGAGACCTTCGACCTGGCCAAACCCAATCGGCTCAGGATTCTGTCCTTCGGAGAACGCGCCTGCCGCGACGCGCAGATCGAAGATCGGGACGGCTCCAAGACTTCGCTCGTCCGTTCGGATGAGCCGCAACACACGGCCTATCTTGTCTCTTGCGCGGTCGAACCATGACGTGTCGCTGCTGACCGCTTTCTGATGATCTCTGCCGATCAGATATTTCGCGATGCGCGCCACGGCTCTGGTCATTGCCGCTCGATCATCGAGATCGAAGGAAGGCACCTCGACGACCTCGTAGCCTTGCCCGCGCAGCTGCGCGCGAAGGAAGCGATCGCGCTCGGCCTGCGCTGGGTTGCCGTGAATGTGGGCCGACATCCCATCGAGGTAGATGGCGATGCCAGGATCGTCCTCGTCTGTGCCCTCGTAGAAAAAGTCGGGGATGGTGTGCTGGCCACCGGGGAGATCGAGCTGCTTCTGCGCGTCGGGCGCGGGCATTCCCGACTCGATGAGGTAGCGTCGGAAGCGCTGCTCGATCACCGTGTGTGGCAGCCCCGTGGTCGTCGTCGTGCGCGGCAGGCATTCGGGAATCGGATGCAGTTTGGTCAGAACTTGCGGTCCGCGTTCGAGCAGCTCCCTGGCGCGGTGTCGATCGAGGTGCTGGTGATAAAAGCGATTGCGGTAGGTCTGGAGGCAGTCGATGCACGAGCGCTCACAGGCACCCGCACAAGTCTCGACAAGCTCCAACGCTGCTTCCCGGACTTCGGACCAACGCAGCACGAGTTGATCGAGAAGGCCCGATCCTCCTGGCATGGGGTCGTAGAGCAACAGATCGATGGCATCGTTGCCCTGCTGTCCGATGCTCACGATCTGAAGATCCTCGACCTCCATGTCGAGCACGCGCGCGGCGCCAAGACGCAGCGCCTCCATGAGGCTAAAGGCGTCGGTTTGGTCAGACACGTCATGAAGCCCCAGCACATCGACCTCGACATCGGCAAAGAAGCCCGTGGGCTCGACGCGGTGGTTGCAGCGCTCCAGATGCTTCTCTTCAAACTTCTTGCGCGACTCTGCCGACGCAAAGGGCGAGTGAGATTGACCGCACGCCAAACAGAGCGGGTAGCCAATGCGTCCGTCGCCGACCTCTCCCTTGGGACCGACATTCACCATGCGAAGCTGCACTGCGCGGCGCGCCTGAAAGCTCAGCTCGCCCCAACGCCATGCCGTGCCACCGTGATGCGTGCCACGTTCGAGCGCATAGACCGCGACCCCCATCTGGAATCGGAAATCTTCTTCGTCCGAGATCTGCGATTGCGAGGGCATGAGCACGTCGCACACAGGCACAGCGCGCAGATCGAATTTGCCGAGCAGCGCAGCAGCCTGATCGTTCACGCCCAATTCGGACACAGACTGCTTCGACGCATCGACGCGAAAGCGCATCGTCTCTTCTGGCGAGAGCTGAAAGTGCCTGGGCACGAAGCGAAAGCCGTTCGCGTAGATGGCATTGCCAGGCACGTATTCGCGCAGTGCGATGGCTGGTGCGCGCGGCAGGTCGAACTCACTCAACCCCTGTGTCATGCGCGGCGGCTCAGCCGTTCCGACGATGCTGCCCGATTCGAGTCCATAGCCAGGCAGGAAGCCCTCGCGGGCAAGCGCTCCCATCGTGTCCGAATCATTGGCGCTGCCCTGGGCTTGGTCCCGCGAGCGCTGCGCCATTCCTTTGAATCGCTCGATGACGCGCTCGCATCGGCGCCGATGCGCTTTGTCTTCAGGATCGAGCGCTCCTTTTTGCGCCTCGTCTCGTGCCAATCTCGCCAGCTCAGAACGCGCCCAGTCGAGCCGCCGTTTGAAGCGCTGAAGCACCTTGGCGAGCGAGGCCGCCATGCCATCGACGATGCTCTCGATGCGTGCATCTGAAACGGCCTCGCTGTCTTCGTCTGGCCAGCTCTCCTGAAAAACACGCCGCACTTCGCGAAGCACATCCGCGCGATGGAATTTGATGAGCGATTGCAGCTCGCTGACATCGAGCACCTGACCTTTGACCTGGCCATCAGGCGTGAACAGATACGGCTTCAGCGTCGAGGGAAAGCAGTGGCTCAGGACACCTTCGATGTCTTTTGATGCATTTGGTAATGTTCTGGATTTGGCGATCCCATGAAGCGCACTGAGCACGCAGGCATGGACGTGTTTTTCGACGAGCAGCGCGTTTTTCAGATTGAAGCGCGGCGGCTCGACAGCGCCACCCAAGAGTTTCAGCGGCTCGCGGAAGTAGGCCTGATCGAAGCTCGTGGACTGGGCGTAGGTGACATCGACCGCCATTCGGTGACGTCGGCCAGCGCGGCCAGCGCGCTGCCAGTAGTTCGCCGCACTCGGTGGCACGTTGCGCATGAGCACCGCGTCGAGCGCGCCGATGTCCACGCCGAGCTCCAGCGTGGGCGTGCAGACGAGCGTGTTCACCTGCTCCTTCTGGCCTTTGAATTGGTTTTCGATGCGCTCGCGCTGAGCAGCAGGCACCTGCGCCGAGTGCTCCTCCGTGCGCAGCATGGCGTAGTTGGCGTCGAGCAAGTGCAGGTCGAAATCGTCCGAATCGCTCTCTTCCCAAACCAGCGTTCCGCCACAGCGCCAAGCCAGGCAGATGTCCGTCGGCCCATGTCGCACTGTGGTTCGTCGGCACTTTTGACAACGGTAGTGTCCTCGATGTGGCGACAGCCTCAGCTTGGAACTGTCGAGCTGATAGACCCCCGAGCTTCCGGGCAATGCCTTCCTTTTCCAGCCTTCGAGGGTGACGGGTACGAGGAGCTTCGCTCGCGTGAGCATGTCCCACAGCTCAGTCAGGAACAGCTCCAGCGCCTCACCATCGAATCCCCAGGCGCTGACCGCGTTCCACACCTGCGTTGGACGCGCGCCGATCCACTGCGTGACACGGCTGGGTGAATCGGAAGGCTGGCGTGAACGCTTCAGGCCGCACGGCATTTGGCCAAAGGCAGGGACGTAGCCGTTTTGAAGCTCCTTGCACCCATCCTCCCAGACGCGACTGAAGAGCTTTGTCGGTGCGTCGAAGAGCACTCGGCGACGGCGGTGGTGATCGAGCAGCGCGGCGATGCCTTCAGTCAGATCAACTGGCGTCGTGTGGAGCAGATCGGCCCAGCGCGCGATCATCGGATGCGCCGCGTCGAGCCCCACGTAATCTACACACAACCGCCCCCAAGGTTCGAGGCCAAGGCGCTGTTTCACGCCCGTCGTCAGCTCGCGCAGCACCTGCAAACGCAAAAAATACTTCCGCTCTTCGCGATGCTTGACGCCCGCGTCTTCCTGCGGCGCGACCTGCCAGACCTCGGGGATGAGCGCGCGCGACAGCTCGTTGTCACGTTCGAGCCAATCATCGAGGCTATGAACGACATCACCGATCGACGCGCCATTCGCGGGGATTGCCTGCGCCATGAGCGCCCGCAGACGAAAGCGGCGGGCGTGGTCACGCATCCAGCCTGCTTGAAAAGCCGCGTCTTGCCGACTGTCGGCGAACACGAGCAGGCGCTGTCGCTTTGAGAGGTGCAACATCGACTGCGCGAGCACGTGGACGTCGGCCACAGATGTCGCGCGGATGGGACGAGCAGGCTCGCGGTAGCGACCGCCGCCCGGCCTGCGCCCAGGCGCCTGGCACGCGACGCACGAGTGGAGAGTGCCAGGCAGCTCGCCCTTACAGCGCACCACCTGCACCGCGACGAGAGCATCCGTCGTGTGACACGCCGCGCACGAAGCATTCGCTGCGTCTGTCAGCGCGCCGCAATGCGCACAGATCCACATCGGGAACAGGCGGCCATGCTCGAAATCATGGCCAGACGGCATGGCAACAGCCCCATCCTCGGAGAGCTCTTCGTCCACGCCATCGTCTTCGTCAGGTCGAACGACGAGACGATCGACGAACAGCGCCCTGTCTCCACCGAGATCAGCGTCGAGGTGTTCCCAGACGCGCGAGGTGTCGAAGAGCTCGCCACCTTCAGCCCTCCCCTTGCCTGTCGCGAGGCCAAAGTCCTTCACGTGCGTTTCGTAATAGTGCTGGCCGCACGTGGTGCAGGAGAGGATGGGGAAGAGCTTGTGGCTCTCGCCGAGCGAGGCCGCTGCATCCTCACCAGCCAGCCAGAGTCGGGCGCTTCCTTCCGGGTTCGACAGCGTGACGACCGCGCCGCCCACACCTCGGATGAAGCTGTGGACAACCGGCCGAAGCAGCGGCTGCTCGATCGCGCCACGCCCTGTGGCCACGCCGAGCGCCAGCCAACAGAGGATCTCGTGATCGGTGACAGGGCGCTCCACGAGCGGTTCGAGCAGAGCGGGCAGCTCTGAGAGGGCTCGTGGCACGCGCAAAATCTCGGCGAGCCGATACACGAGCTCGTTGCTCGAAAGCTGTGAGGCGAGCGACTTTTGCCAATCACGCTTGGGCAGACGCGCGCTGCCCAGTTCGATGAGGCACTTCGACAGCTCATCGGCGACGCAATCGTCGGGCGCGTCCACCGCTGCCAGCACCCGGTTGAGCAACTCGGGAAAGTCCATGGTCGGCGGTGCTGGCACAGAGCGGCGCTCGTTCCAGCGCAGTTCGTCATAGACCTCACCGACCAGCTCGACGTTGGCCGCGTCCACTCCAAAAAAGCGGCGCGCAAAGTCAGCGGCAGCCTGAGGGCCTCTGTCAGGATCAGCCATGGTCGCCGACGTCGCGACGCACGTGACCTCGCCTTTCGACTTGCCGCAAAAGGCGCGCAGGCGACGGATGAGCGCTGCTGTCTCTGCCCCTTGCGCGCCCCGGAAGGTGTGCGCTTCGTCGAAGACGAGGAATTCGAGCGGCGCGTGAGCAAACAGAGCGATGTCTTTACCGCGCGTGAGCAACAGTTCGAGCTGCTTGACGTTGGTGAGCAGAATGCGCGGCGCGCCGTTGTCCTTGCGCATGGCCTCCCGGCTCGCGCGCTCTTCGGCAGGGATGAGTGTCGCCGCGTTGCCCTCAGCGCGCATCTGTTCGAGCCGCGCTCGATAGTCAGCGTTCGACGATCCGGGCGGCATTCGCTCGCCGCGCACCCCTGCCTCGATGTCCGGTGTCTTGCCGACATACATGCCGAATGAGATGCCGGTCCCTGCGAGCAGACCGCGCAGGCGGTCGAGCTGGTCCTCGGCCAGCGCGTTCATCGGATAGACGAGCACCGCTGTGATGCCGGGCGGCACGCCAGCCTCCTTGAGCGCCAAGCAGCGGCTGATGATGGGGTACAGAAAACTTTCTGTTTTGCCCGAGCCCGTGCCTGTCGCGACGAGCGTGGTGCGCCCGGCCACGATGGCGCGTATCGCCTGCTCCTGATGCGCTCGCACGTGGTCGTAGGGGACGACGCGCTCCATCCCTTTGTGCAGCACGCCCTCGGCAATGAGCCGCTCGATGCTGGCGCCCTCGCGAAACGGCCTCGACAGACTGACAAAGGGGCCTTTCCTCAGAGGTGTGTCGCGTGCCTCGGTGACGCTCAAAAGCTCGCGAAGCTGTGCGTGCAGATCGAGGTCGGCGAGTGGGTAGGTCGTGAGCTGGTAGCGCAGGAAGTCGGCGACGACCTGCTCGGTGAAGCTGATTGGATTCAGCGCCATGTGTTCGAGCCTTGAGCGAGTTGATTTTCTTCGAGCTGGCGTTTGGACCAGTGCTCTTCGATGGCCTGCGTGAACGAGGCTCGGACCAGCTTGTCATCGCGCAGTTTGCCCTGACCGAGCAGCGCTACATGCGGCGTGTGCGGGAAGCGGAAGAATTCACTTCTTGAGCGCTGCGCGCTCGTCATCGTTGAGGGGCAAGCGAATGTTGGAGATGGTCATGGTCAACGATTTCGATCGGCAATTGCACATTCAATCCAATTTTCGATTTGGTTCGCGATATCATTATATGGATCATTTTGGTTCGGATCATATGTTCTCACGTATTCAGACATAGGCTTGTCGCCTATCGTAAAACTGTCGAATGGATTTTTCCCTCTCGAACACTTTCCGGTTCTTGGGTCTTTTAGGTTTTGGATGTAAATCCCAAACAATCCCTTTCCATCATTCCACGCCTTCTTAATTTCATAGTTAATCCATTTTCGATTCGCTGTATCGGAACCGATGAGAACGACGACACACGATGTATTGCTCATGGAGTTATCGATCCACCTCTGAATCGCTGTATCGCCACTACGCTTGACCTCCTCCCATTGATTTGGCTGCGCAGGAGAATTGCTCTCTAATGCGCCAATATTGCGAATCTGCTGAACCCGAAAAACATCGTTTTCATAATGAAAACTGTAAAATACTCGTCGCCTTGTCATAATTACCTCCATCAAAGAAGAAAAGTCCCAACAATTGCCAACACAATCATAGATGCATACAACCATACTACTGAATGCGAAAAAAAGACGCGCCAGTAGAAATACTTTCCACCTGTGTATCTCTGTATTGGCATTTCAAAGAGTCGCACTACGGACTTGTTAATCGAGAGCCCTGCCACATCGTCATAGACCCCCCGAAACTTTCGCTCCTGCTGCAAGTAATAGGCGTCAAGGAACCAAAAAATTATCGTTTCAATCGCGGCAGCGAACAAAAATAGCTGTCGGCTATCTCCTGAACTTCCGGCAAAAAGCGCCAAGAGTGCCGAAAATATAGTTATCGCCCATCCTTTCATCTGAAATGAATTTGCGCCCATTCTCGTAATCACGCCTTGAATGAATTCAAGATGTTTTATTTCATTCTCATCGAGGTTCGCGGCATCATTTTTCATTGAATAAATTCCTCTGCCGTCCTTCGTTTTATTTCTTCCTACAGGTGAGCGACGCGATGGCCGGTTGGCGCGCCTCCTGCGCGAACAAAATCTAGGTGCCATGCTGCTCTCCCGCGAGCGAGTCGAGCCAGGCAACCCCCTCGTCATAAACCTTGTCATATCGAGGCGCCGGGATTGGCTGAGTCGCTTTTGCACGCTCTTCGGCCTGCTCCAGTAGTTTCGCGATTCTGACGCGACCTTCAGCAAGGCGTTCTCGTTTTTTTGTTTCATCGACGCGCTTTATATTGATCGTGGTCGCCATTGTTCTCGCCTCGCTGCCGTCCTTGGAACAGGCAGTCAATCGCCTGATCAGCGCTTCAATTTCTCTCTGGACGAGTCGCTACACTCTTCGCGCTCATTCCCCGCCCGATCGATGGTGGCGCCTTCGCAAAACAGCCTCGACAGATTGATGAATGGTCCTGTCTCAGCCTTGATCCAACCACCCTTCGTCTCTCAGGCGCTTTGCCGCGAGGAGAATTTGCGGGGCTGAGAACATCCGCTTGCGCTCATTCCAATGGTGAACGGATTGGACGATCGCCTCATCAGCACGGACGCCACCACGAGTGATGACCCAATGGACTGTGGCGAGAAGTTCCATGCCGAACGACGACTCGAAGCCCTCGACCAACTTTGACACGCGCTCGAAGCGTCCAATCGTCGCGGGATGGTCTTTCAAGAAAGCTCTGGCCTCATCCGCAGCGCCGGGCACCAGCTCAAGTATCTTTGAGGGTGCATCGCCACCATCGCCATAACCAGAGAGCATGTAGCCCTCGATCGCCGAGAGCACGTGCCGCAGGTTCTCCGCGTATGGGCCATAGAGCTCCGCTTTGTAGTTCAGGCGCAGCGGTTCGCCTGCTTCCTGCGCAAAGTAGAGCAACTTGTGGACTTCGAGCAGCGAGATGGCTGGGTCCAAAAACGCTGCCTGATAGCGCTCGACAAGCCCAATGAGCACCGCGCGGCCCGGTGTCATCTTCGGCACCCCAGTCGCTTTGAGCATCTTGTCCGATGGCACTTCGCCGTTTGGTTCGAAGACGAGCACGCGAACGTCCGGCAAAGCTGCAAAGGCCTTCTCGATCATCGGGCGAACGTCCTTCCAAGCCAGACCGCCAAGGCCGCAGCCGAGCGGAGGAATCGCGATGGATTTGATGCCGCGCGCCTTCACTTCCACAACGAGCGCGGCAAGGCCGGACGCGATGTCATCGAAGCGGCTCTTGCCTCGCCAGTGCCGCTTCGTCGGAAAATTCACGATGAAGCGCGGGTTGGTGAGTTGCCCAGTCTCGAAGATGAACATCTTGCCGGGGACGACTTCGCGGCGTTTGCAGGCTGCCTCGTATGCTTTGAAGTTCGCCGGATAAGCCCGCTTGAACTGCGCCGCGATGCCACGCCCCATGAAGCCGACACAGTTCACCGTGTTCACGATGGCTTCGGCATCCGCGTTCAGAATGTCGCCTTGGGTGAATTCCATTGCCAGCTCCTCAGAAATACCAGCCCGGGCACACCATGACCTGTGGTGCGTTTGCCGCGTTTGCGATGGCTGCTCGCGTCTTGGCGGCGATGGCTTGCGAGGCCACGCCAATGCGCCGAACGAGGCTCCAGGGAAAAAGACCTTCCAACAAAAATTCGGCCTGTTTGCCTTCCTTCACTGGAAGGCCACGCGGCGTGTGTGACCCGTTGGAAAAATCGTTGGAAACGATCGCGTCCCAATCGATCTCGCCGAGATCGGTCAGGCTGTTGTGAAACCGCGCGTAGCTCGTGCCCGCATTCGAGAGGCTGAAGGCCCAGCGTCGCCGTTGGCTGTTGGCCCATCGCACGACCTCATTCAGGTCGGCCTCCAGATGAACGATCGGGCCTTGCCCACCTCGATATGCGAGATCAGGGCTGTTCGCGCATTGAATGACGAACAACATGATGGAGCGAGGGCAGAAGTAGAAAGGCACACAGTCACCGACTTTGAGATCGGTGTGGCAGGAGACAGGCAACGAGAGGCGCCTCTGTTTGATTCTGCCCATACCGATGGATGCCTTGGGTCCGCCGCACGCCATCAGCGCCGCATCGCTGATCAGACCTCCGCCGGAGATGATGTCCGGGAGGTTGTCCACGTGCGTGATGTGAAAAACGCGCGGATTTTCTGGGGGCAAACGCATCCCCATGCTCACTTCCCACCCTTCCCAAACGCAAAGCCCATCTGCGCCACTTCTTTGCGTTGATTGGATTGGTCAGATGCTGAGGTGTTGCGTGCAACGCTCTGCGGGAGTGGTGACGGCGCTACGGCGTCGTCACCCAGGATCGCCCGCGCGTGTCGTTCGCACTCGGCCCAGCTCTCTTCAGGCGTCTGTGCCAATTGCCAGTCGAGGAAGCGCGGACCGAGGCGGCTGGCGACCGGCTGAGATTGTTCGGCGCGCATGTCGTGACCGAGGTCGTGATCTTTCAGGCGAAGCGTCTCGGGCAGGAACCAGCCTTCGCCGCCGTTCAGCGCAGAGAATGCGGCGACGGCGGCTAAGACCTCACCCCCCGGCCCCCTCTCCCTTTCAGGAGAGGGGGAGAACTCAGAGGTGTCTTTAGCCCCCTCGCCCTTTAGGGAGAGGGGGTTGGGGGTGAGGTGCTCCATCAACGCGTCGAACGCAACGAGCGTCAGCACGGTGTGGCGCAGCTCGGGGTCTTCGTCTTTGTCCACGCGCCAGAAGCCCTTGGGATCGAGCGTTCGGGTGAAAGCGCGATCTGAGAGGCGCTCTTTCGGATGGTCGCAGTCGCGCAGAATCCAGCGCAGGTCGTCGCGCGAGAGGCCGTAGAGCGCGGCGACGATCGCGTCGAGGATGGAGCGAAGGCGGAGACGTTCGTGAGGTGTTTGGGCAAGTCGCTTGTTTTGAAGTGTAAGTGGCGCAAGCGCGGGAGCAATTGCCGACAACGAGTTCGCGGGCCACAAGCAATCTGATCGTGCAAGGTGCGGAAGAGGAGACTCCTCAAGCACAAACCAACTGACGTTCAGTCCCCCCAATCGCAAACGCATCGACCAGTCGAATGTGGTGCTGTTCGACGTTGCTTCGAGCGGTGCGATGAAGGCTTCACACGATGGCGTCAGTGTCGCGAGTGCGTGGTTGGCTGGATAGTCTGGAACAATGGAAGTCAGCATTGAGCGCGCGTTTGTCGCCGAGCTGATGTTCATCATCACCAATTTGAAGGCGCGTGGCTCGAATCGTTTTCGATAGTCTGCTTGCCGCATCAAAAACTGCGGCTCGATGACCTTCTTCTCCCAGGGGATGTCCCGCCACACGGCACTTCGTCCTTTGCCGCTGACCCAGCCTTTCTTGCTGAAGTCGAACTGCCCAATCATTCGACCCTCGTAGAGCGGCAGCAACACATCTCCATCGGGACCAATCCATCGCCCATACTCGTCCGCCCGATACCCCGCCTCCTCGGCCTTCTCTCGCAAGATGAAGAGCTTGGAGTCATTGGTCATGTGGAATTCAGTGGCGTATTTGATGCCCCAACCATCCGGTCCGTCGTCGCCGAGCAACACGCTGTTTGCGTAGATCTTGGCCAGCACCTCCAAGTCGCGCTGCGAGCGGATCTCCAGCATCGACAGGCTCTTGGGGCTGAACGAATGGATGCGCTCTGCGGGATATGCGAGCGTTCCCTTTGCCTCGGCCCAATCGTCGAGGTCGTGACGCATGAAGGCCGCTTGGAACGCCTCGGTCCTCCCGCCCTTCTCGGCGATGGTGACGGCGAACTTGAAGCGGCTGTCGATATCGAAGACTTTGTTGCGGTTCTCGAAACCGTAGAGCCAGCGCCACGCACAGCGGTCGAGCAGGAGTCGGCGCAGATCGCCCGATCCCTTGTCCGTGTAGAGGCCGCTCGGCGTGATGAGACCGAGCTGTCCACCGGTCTTGAGCAGCGCGTGCGCCTGCTCGACGAAGAGTTTGTAGCTGTTGAGATCAGCCGAGCCTTGATGCCGAAAGGCGTGCTGCGGATCGGCGAGCCCGCTCTTCTTACCGCGCTCTGCCGACCATTTTTTGTGAAGGGCCTCGGACTCTTTGGCTCTGCGAGGGATGAGCGCGATAGCGCCGTCCTCAGTGTTGCCAAAGGGCTCCGCAGCGTTGCGCACGAAGTTTCCCGCGTCCTTGAAGATGCCGTTGTAGTCGAGCCACTTACGCTCGAAGTCGGAGTCGCGCTGGAACTCCTCACGCTGCCAGCGCAGGGCGTCTTGCTTGGCGTAGCTGCGGTAGAGGGGATCTCGGTCACTGAAGAATTCCTTGCTGCTCGGCTTTCTGATCTCCCACGGCGGGTTGGCGACAATGGCATCGAAACCCGCGCCCTCCTCGGTGAAGACATCGGGGAATTCGAGTTCCCAGTGGAAGAAGCGCCTCTTTGCTGAGAGCTCCCGCACGATGGCACGCGCTTCTTCCGATGGTGCGAGCAAGTCGAGCGGCCGCGGTGCGGCATCGAGTCGATCGAGCGGCCAGAACCAGAGCGCACACCAGGTGTCGAACGCCTCCTTCACACGGGCGATGTCTGGATCGTTCGCGACGTGGCCCTTCCAAATCTCGGCGCGCTTGTCGGGCTGCGTTGCCGGGACCTCACGGAGCTGGCGATACAGATCGCGAACGCGATCGACAGAGGACTTCAGCTCTTCGTCCGAGACCTGTTTGCCTCGGTAGAGCTCCATCTGCCCGAGCAAATGAACCTGATCGGCCACGATTTCGGCACGCACTTCCTTCAGCTTGTTTGCCCAGACATCGCCTTCGTGCGTGACGCCGCGCCATTTCTCGTCAGGGCTCTGCCGCCACCACGCGAGCAGTGGGTAGTCGCGGAAGCGGTCGAGCCAGGTTCCGGTGAGCGCGTCGCCGCAGCGCAGCTTGTGATCGAGGAAGGTGAACGGCAGGCGGCGATCGAGGGTCTCGACCCACAGGGACACGCGCGCCAGCTCGACGGCGAGCGGATCGAGATCGACGCCGTAGAGACAGTGCTCGACCACGGCGCGCCGCACGATGGCAGCGACACCATCGGTGCTCTGGTCTCTGTCAGCCTCGGGCAAGAGCTCGCAGTCGATGTGAACACGGTCGCTGCCTTCTTTGGCGGTGAGACGCCCGTGTTGATGCAGCGCTGCGATGACAGCCTCGGTCAGCACGCGCAAGGCAGCGACGAGGAAAGAGCCCGAGCCCATCGCTGGATCGCAGACCTTGAGCGAAAGGATCTCTTCGGGGTGCGGTAGGAGAGCTCACCTGACCTCACCCCCCGAGCTTCTTCACACCTCACCCCCCGACCCCCTCTCCCTTCAGGAGAGGGGGAGAGTTCAAAGGTATCTTTAGCCCCCTCGCCCTTTAGGGAGAGGGAGGTGGGGGTGAGGTAGGAGGAAAGCAGTGTCTCCAAATGCTGCTTGCTCAGTTGGTGATTCGCGATCCTCACCACGCTCACTCCCACAGCGTTCAAAGCAGCGTCACGGGCCTGGTCGTATTCCTGTTGGCTTGCGTGGACTTCGCCGTCCAACTCGATGGCGAGGCGTCGTTCGGCACAATAAAAATCGACGATGAATCCCCGTATGACCTGCTGACGACGAAATTTCAGACCGAGGCAGCGGCGATCACGCAACAGCTCCCACGCGCGCGCCTCCGTCTCTGTCGGCAGTTGGCGCATCTTCCTAGCGAGTTCGAGCTTCTCTGCTGACACATGGGCGTGTCGCGTAATTGAAACCTGACCTACCTCACCCCCCGCCCTCTCCCTGAAAGGACAGGGAGCTAAAAACACTTCTGAGTTCTCCCCCTCTCCTGAAAGGGAGAGGGGGCAGGGGGGTGAGGTGGGGTTGGGGGTGAAGAACAACGGCTCCAATGTCCGCCGCACTGTCGGCAATGTGAGCTGAGGTCGCGTGTAGAAAGTGCCCGCGCCCTTGCGCGTGCCACCCCAGCGCACGACGTAGAGCTCACCTGGCAACATCACGCGCGCGATGAGCTGCTGAGCAGCCTTTTCGATCTCGGTTCGGTGCTTGGGGTCGTTCTTCTTCGACGCGCGCACCAGCTTCGCGGCGATGGCAGCGCGTTCTGCCCAGGCAAGGGCGCGGCGCATCGCGGCGGAGTGGATGTCGTCGAGGTTGGCTGGTTCATCATCACTCTCCCCCTCGCCCTTCAGGGAGAAGGGGCCGTGGGGTGAGGTCTCATCCTCCACATCCTCGGCATCTTCTGATGATTCCTCCTCGTCATCCGATGCCTCGCCCTTCACGTTCGCCTTTTCGACGAGTGCCTGAAGCTGTTTGTCGGTCATCGCCTCCAGGCGATCGAGCGGCAGTGCGGGCTGGTCACCGATGCTGAGGAACACGACGGGCTCTTCACCAACGCGGTGCAGCTCGTAGTCGAGCAGGCCCTCGTAGAGGATGCCGATGTATTCACTCGTCAGCTCAGTGAAATCGACCGGCACGGCCACTGTTCGCGTCGCGCTGCCTTCGCGCAGGCGCTCGGTCGTGCGCGTGAGCAACGTGAGCATTCGATAGACGACCTCGTCGCTGGGCGGTTGGCTCATGTCTTCGATGAGACTGAGCGCACCCCCTCGCCCTTTAGGGAGAGGGGGCAGGGGGTGAGGTCGGAACAGATCGCCGCCGTAGGTGGGCACGATGAGGCTCGGGTGCGGTGAGCCTCGATGCAGCAGGCGAAACAGCGCGAGCAAGCGCGGCCACGCCTGACGATGGGTTTTCCTCCTGTCCGTTCCGGCCCGTTCGAGTGCTTCGAGCAGGCCTTTGAGGCCATAGCCCCGGTGATAGACAGGACTGTCCACAGGCAAGAGCTCGCGCGCTTCGGCAAAAAACACGACCACGAGCCGCATCACG
>JAISIF010000131.1 GCA_031262165.1 Myxococcales bacterium
GATCACTCCCCCTGCTTGGCCGCGCGCTGCCGCACCAGCTCGATGAGCGTTCGAACGCCCGCACCAGAGGCGCCAACATCGAGATAGCCGCGCTCGGACTTGCTGCGCGCTGTCCCAGCAATGTCGAGGTGGACCCACGGCGTCTTTTCCACGAACTCCTTGAGGAAGAGCGCCGCGGTGATCGACCCACCATAGCGCTCGCCCGAGTTCTTGAGGTCGGCCACAGGCGAGTCGATCTCCCCTCTCAGGCGCACGTCGAGCGGCATGCGCCACGTGCTCTCGCCCGCCTCACCTGCCGCGTCGAGAACAGCCTGCGCTGCCTCATCATCCGAGGCAAAGAGCCCCGTGTTGTAGAGGCCCAATGCAGTGCCAATCGCACCAGTGAGCGTCGCGAGATCGACCAGAAGTGCGGGCTTTTGTTCAGCGGCCAGCGAGAGCACGTCACCCAGCACGAGTCGGCCTTCGGCGTCCGTGTTGTGGATCTCGACCGTCTTGCCCGCGTGCGAGGTGAGCACGTCGCCCAGCTTGTAGGCCGAACAGCCGGGCATGTTTTCGCAGGCACCAATCCAAGCATGAACAGGAAACGGCGGCTTGATGTGAGCAACTGCGCGCATTGCCCCCAGCACGGCCGCACCGCCTGCCATGTCGGTCTTCATCCAGACCATGCCCTCGCTCGGCTTGAGTGAGAGCCCGCCCGCGTCGAACGTGATGCCCTTGCCCACGAGCGCCAGCGCAGGTGCTTTGGCTGCTTCGCCCTCAGGCGTCCAGGTGACGTGAATGAGCTTGGGCGCCTGGCTGCTGCCCTTGGCCACGGCCAAAAACATCCCCATGCCGAGCTTCTCGATCTCGGGCTTGTCGAGGACTTCGATGGCAAGTCCCGTGGCCTTGGCCATGTCTTGCGCGCGCTCGGCGAGGATGGTTGGCGTCATGTCCTGCGCTGGCGTGTTCACGAGCTGACGGGCGAAGTTGACCGAGTCTGCGACGAGGATCGCCTGCTGAAGCACTGCCTCCAATTCATCTGTCACCGACATGCCATCGGGCAGGAGTAGCGCAGCGCTGGCGAGCGAGGGCGCTTGAGCGGCCTTGCCGGTCTTGTAATTTTTGAATGCGTAGTGGCCCAAGAGGAGCCCTTCGGCTGCCGCCCGCAGCGATACGTCGATGGGCAGATCGGCAAGCGCCAGAGCGATCGACGAGGCGTTCGACTTGGCGGCGATCTTGGCAGCCTTGCCTGCGGCCATGCGCAAAACCTCAGGATCGAAGTGGGCCGAATCGCCTAGGCCCAGCAGCAGAACTCTGCGTGCCTTGAGCTTGCCGAGCGTGTGCAACACGAAACTCGACTCTGCTCTGGCGTTGAATTTCTCCTGTGCGGCCGCTTCGAGGAGCGCGCCATCGAGCAGAGCATCGACGGTGATGAGGGCTTTCGAGCGGGCAGAGGGTTCACCGATTTCGGCATCGAAAACAGGCAGGACGAGGAGATCACAATCCAGTTCAGATAGGGCGAGGGTCGAGAGGTTCAGGTTCATCGGAGTGCTCCAAGGGATTGAGGGAATGGGTCAACGGATCAGTGGGTGAAGGAATCGGGGTGGGAAAAGCGCCACCCTTGGGGGTGTCAAGTTTTTTATGTAAATCCAGCTTCCTCGAAACTATTACCTAAAACATTCATTCATGCTTTCTCTCCTTTCTCCTATCCTGGAAAAACAATATCCAGTTAATCGAAAATGATTGCTCAGTTCTTAGGACTCATCCCTTCAACAACAATTCAAAAAAACGAATATATTAAAAAATAATAATAATTATATGGAGCCCCCCTCCCTTTGTTGACGGGATTTGTAGGGGCGTCATTCATGACGCCCAAAAGAACATTGAACTCGAAATAAAATAATAAAATTTTCGCGTCCCGATTCGTGGGAATCAGTCATTCGCAGCTTCGCTGTGAAATCATGCCGCCTTTCAGCGGTGTTGCGCTTCTCTTCGCAATTTACAACATTTTCGAAAAAGAATGAGATTGTTCATTTTATTTGCTAGACGGGCGCAGCACGCTGCGCCCCTACAAAGCCTTCGATGAATAGCGTCAATTGTTTTTGAAAACACTGTAAATCTAAGAGAACCAATGTGGTCAAAAATCAAAGCATGGCTCCGAAAGGTTCGAGCTCGAATTAATTGGATTTCGGATGGTTCGGACGCTGTGGATATAAATGACAATCTTTCTGGAACATGCTCTAATCAAAAAATGAGGCGGACTCGCCTTCGTCCGCCCAAAGGAATTCGCAACAATTCTTTCTGCTTCATTCAATTCAACTGATCATGGCCCATTCACCGCGCACCCTTGCCCATCAGGACGTGCCGCACGGTGTGGAACAGGATGGTCAGATCCAGAAAGAGCGAGCGGTTCTTCAAGTAATAGAGATCGTATTCGAGCTTGGCGCGCGAGTCCTCGACCGAGGCGCCATAGGGATAGCGGACCTGGGCCCAGCCCGTGATGCCCGGCTTGGAGAGCAGGCGCAGCCGGTAGAACGGGATCTGTTTGTCGAGCTGCTCCACGAAATAGGGTCGCTCTGGCCGGGGGCCCACGAAGCTCATCTCGCCGCGCAGCACCGAGAAGATCTGCGGCAGCTCGTCGATGCGGCATTTGCGCAGGAGGCGACCGACGCGCGTCACGCGGCTGTCGTTGACGCGCGCCCACTGGGGCTTGCCTTCACACTCCGCGTCCACGCGCATGGTCCGCAACTTCGTCAGGAAGAAGCTGCGGCCACCTTCGCCCATGCGCTCCTGGCGGTAGAAGATCGGCCCCTCGGAGTCGAGCCGGATGGCCAGCGCGGCGAGCGCCAGAATGGGCAGGGCGACCACGAGCAGGCCGAGTGAGGCCACCACGTCGAGCGTGCGGCGCAGCAGGCGGTCGAGCCACCCCTGTCCAAAACCGCGTGTGAACACGAGCTCGTCTGCCCTGAGGAGCTCCACGGGCAGGCGGCGCTGCGTGCGCTCGATGAAACTCGCCGCCTCGAACACCGGGATACCCGAGACCTTGAGTTCGAGGAGCGTCCGGGCGCTCGGCCCGCGTGACGCCTCACTCGCGCTCAGCACCACGATGTCGAACGGACCAACGGCCTGGGCTTTGGCTTGGGCCTGGACATTTTGGAGCGCGCCTCGAGATCGCCCTTCTCCCCTGCCCTTCTGGCTGTGTGCCTCGCAGTAAGAGCGCAGCGTGTCCTCGATGCGCGTGGATGGCATGAGCGCGGGCGCCAGATCGATGGCCAAGCCACCTCGACCTGCGCTCGCCTGCTGCCTGGCCAGGTCCGCTGGCAGCGCCTTCCAGTCGAACGTGGCCACGTGCTCAAACTGGAAATGCCCCTGGATGAGCCGACTGAACAGCTCGGCCTGCCGCTGGTCACCCACGACGAGGATGCGCGCAGCCCGCCCGAGCCACAGCCGCACAGAGGCACGCTCGGCCCATACCAGCACCAGGCCCAAGACGGCGCCGACGGCCAGCGGCAGCGCACTCAGCAGAAGGGGCCTGCTGCTGCCACCATCATCGGCAAAGGTGACGACGACGCAGGCGAGCAGGGCAAAGCAGGTGAGTCCCAGGCCGAGCGTGCGCAGGAGCCGCGTGGCTTGGCGCGCGGGAAAGTGGGTCGAATCCACGTCGTAGAGATCGGCGAGGTAGAGCCAGGTCTGGAGGCAGAGCGCGAACAACAGCGCCATTGGCCACGACGCGGCAGCAGTGGTGCCTTCTTCGACGAGCTGTCTGTGGACGAGCGTGCTCCCCAACCAAAAGCCGCCAAAGAGCGCGACCGCGTCCATCGCGAAGAGCCTGAGCTTCTGGCGTGAACACCAGTGATCGAAGAAGCGAAAGAAGCGAAAGCTCCACATCCCTATCCCTCCCTTGCCCCACATCCTGCCTGCCGCCTCAGCCGTTCCTCCACACAGCGCGTGGATCTGCCTGGAGAAGCGCTGGCGGCTGTGTGTTTGCCAGCGCCTCCCTCTCATGACTCAGCCTCGTGCCTCTCCAACTCGAACGCCTCTGAAGCGTGGGGAGCCGTCCAAGCCGATAGGAGACGTCAAAATCGTGAGTCGCCCGCCCCCCCCTCCTCGGCGGGCTTCACGCCCGATGGCACGAGCGGCGCGCCTCGACGGCGTTGAGCACGCAGCCGAGCAGGCGCGCCTCGCCCAAAGCTTCCAAGGCCTGCGCGACCATCTGGCGCGACGTCTCCCCTGCCCGGACCACGAGCAGCGTGCCATCGCTCTCGCTGGCCCAGAAGGCGCCGTCAGCGCTGGCGAGCAGCGGTGGCACGTCGAGATAGATCGCGTCGAACGCGGCGCGCAGGCGGGCGAGCACATTGCCCAACGCGGCGTGCGGCGTGCTCGACATCGCTGCCCTCGCCGAGCGCGCGCCTCTGGATCTGGCTCGTCGACCCGTGCCACCTCGTTCTTCGCCGCCACCACCGGCGCTCAATAGGCTCAGGCCAGCGATGCCAAGCGGCCGGAGGGCCTGCTCCAGCGCGCAGTGGCCCGACGCCACCTCGGCCAAACCAGGCGAGAGCGGGACCCCGAAGAGCGCGTGCAAGCTGGGGCGCCGCAGATCCGCGTCGATGAGCAGGATGCGCTCGGTGCTGCCGCGCTCGCTCGCCGCGATCAGGGCGAGATTGGCCGCCGTCAGGCTCTTGCCCTCACCGCCCATGGCGCTCGTCACCGTCAGCACGCGCGGCGCGATCTCTCCCGCCGAGTGCCGCAGCCTGTGAAAGAGCATTCGGTATTGCTCGGCAGCCGCGCTGTGCGGCGAGGTCAGCGGCACCAGGTTCCGATCGATCAGGTCGAACCCATCGAGCACCTGCCCAGCTTGCTGCTCTGCCCGGTTCTCGGGGGCGTTCGCGCCGCGCGCTGGCGTTGACTGCGCTACTGGCAGCGCCGCGCCATCCGTCCCCTCCTCGCCCGCCTCACGCCACTCCGATCCAGATCCCTTGTCTCGATTCATCCGTCGTCACCCTCCCCCGCCCCTCTGACGTCCGTGGCACAGGGCACTGGCAAACCAAGGACTCATCCCTCAATCATCCCGTCGCCAAAGCTCGTCCGTGAAACGCCAGCCTTCGTTGCTTCGCTCTTCACTTCCGTCTGGAAGCTCCCGCCTCGCGCCTCGACTGACATTCCCCGGCCTTCGCCTGGCTCGGTCCTATCGGTCCTAATCGAGGGACAGTCCTCAGGCATCACGCCTCGCGACGCCGCTCGGCCCTGCCGTCGATCTTGGGCACGAGCGCCAGGATGGGGACCTCCAGACCGCGCGCGTCCTCGATGCTCTGGAGTGAGTCGTCGGCCAGCGTTCGGACGATGGCCACGAGCAGTGAGATCGCGAGCGCCAGCGCGAGGATCACCGCCAGGGCGTTCACGCGATTGGGGCTGTGCGGCAGCATGGGCACGGTCGGCGGCGTGAGCACGCGGAACATGCGCGGACCGGCCACGCGCTCCAGGTTGCGCGCCACCTCGGCCTCGACCTTGCGCGAGAGCAGCGACTGATACTTGGCGCGCAAGAGCTCGTAGTCGCGGTCGAGGACGAAGAGGGCTTGGGCAGCGCTGGGCGTCCCGTCCAGCCTGTCGCGGTAGAAGCGGCTCTCCCGATCGACGGCCTTGAGCTCCGTGTCGAGGAGGGCGACCTCCCGTCGCAGAAAGGTGCGCTCCAGGTCCTGCTCGTTCGTCTGGAACTCGGCCTGACGCAGACGCTCTTCGCTGCGCTCCAGCTCGCGCCGCAGGCGCTGGACCTCGGGGTGGCCGGGCTGCCACTGGCTCTGCGCGAGCGCCAGGGCGCTCTGGAGCTCGAATGACTGCCGCCTCAGGCGGCCCAGGCGCGTCTCGACCCCGGTGCGTCCCGCTTCGAGATCGGCCAGGCGCCGCGTCAGCTCGCGCTTCGACTCCACGCGCGCGACCTGCACGCCGATGAGGCGTTCGAGGCCGCGCATGTTGCTCTCCAGCTGCTCGGGCAACATGCCCTGGTGCGCGCGCTTGAAGTCGAGGATGCGCGCCTCGATGGCCTCCACCTCGCCCGTCACCTGTCGGAGCTCGGCGTCGAGGATCTGGAGGATGTCCTCGGCCTGCGCCGTGCGCAGCCGCACCACGGACTCGGCGTAGCGCCGCGTCAGCTCGCTCGCGATGGCCGCGATCTCCTTGGGATCAGGGCCTTCGACGATGAGCTCGATGGTCTGCGTGCCGTGCGGAATGCGGACGTCCAACATGCCGCGCAGCCGGGCGAGCGCCGCCTCCATGCCGCTCCCCTCCCCACTTCCCTCGGCGCGGCGCAGATCGGGGAACAGATCGAGGGCAAGGATGGTCCCTTCGAGCACGGGGCGGGAGAGGAGCTCTTCGGCGGCGGCGTCATCGTCCTCGTGGCGCTGGAACGCGACTACGCGAGCGTCTTCGACGGCCCCTT
>JAISIF010000138.1 GCA_031262165.1 Myxococcales bacterium
GGCGTTTTCCGGCACCTCGAAACTGGTCGCCTCCTGGTTCACGTTTGGCGAAAGAGCGCCCACGACCGCGTCGCTATCCGCATCTATCGAGGACGCTTCTGCCGAAGCGACGTCATCGATCGCCCTCGTCTCGGCGCGCGGCAAAGGCACGGAGAGGGCGAGATCGAGAGGAGGCGTTGCCTTCCTGCTCAGATTCTGGCGCACGCTCTCCAGGTCGAGCGACTGCGTCACTTCCTTGGGAGAGACAGCTGAGAATTCCAGCGGTGGCGTCTCTTTCCGAGAGAAATTCTGACGCGCGCGATCTGGACCGAGCACCTGCTCCGCTGCCTTGGGAGAAGAGAGGGCGGCGATCTCCAGCGGCGGCGTGGCCTTCCTCGCCAGGTTCTGGCGGTCCTCGTCTATCTCGTCCGTCAAAGCACGCGACGAGGCAGACAGGAGCGGCGCGCGCGCCTCGTCCTGGCGCGACAAGGCTGAGGTCGAGGCCGGAGATGCTTTCCGCGAGAGTCGACTTCTGGCGACCATCGCCTCTTGCGGCGCTCTTGGCAGCGCCGCTTCGACCGCGACGAGGCGCTCGTCAGCCATATCATCCGAAGGAGACCGCCGCTTCGTCGAGGCGGGCGTGGCCTTCCTGGAAAGCTTTGGAAGCCCCGAGGCCTGATGGGTCCGCTCACCTTCGTCGAAGAGATCCGCCTGTGGGCGCGATTGCGCCGCGCTCGCACTCACAGGCACTGAGGCAGACGAAGGCCGCGTGCGAGGCGCCGTCGCCACGGGTTCAGCAACGGCGGCAGGCGGCGCATCCCAGTCCCAGCCGTCATCCCCAGCGCTGGCCGTTGATGTGGGGAGCGAGGGAGACGAGGTCGGGGACACACGCTGGGCAATGACAGGCGGCGCCTTTTGGGCAGACGGCGACTGAACCGCCCTGTGAACACCCGAGAGCGAACGGGAGCCTGACACCTGCTGCGAACGCAACGGGAGCTTCAACCTGGCAGAGGCTTTCTTGGGCACCTCTGCTTCGGAGGCGTCGCTGTCCCTCTCCTGGCGCGGCGAGGCCGCGTCGTTCCTGGAAAGCGCTCCTGAGCGTTGCGGCAATTTCATTTGGCTCATGTCGATCTCTCGAAAGGTCAGGAACGCACGAAGGGATTGGTCGAGCGCTCGCGGTCGAGGGAGCCACTCGGGCCATGTCCTGGGTAAAAGGAGATGCCCGCAGGCAGCGTGTAGAGCTTCTCTCGGATCGAACGGGCAAGCTGGGCGCCATCGCCGCCAGGCAGATCGCTGCGGCCCACGTCGCCGACAAACAGCGTGTCGCCCGTCAGCAGCAGGCGCGCCGCCTCGGCGTAAAGGCAAATCCCGCCAGGTGTGTGGCCCGGCGTCGCGATCACACACACCTGACTGTGGCCAATGGCAAAGGTCTCACCGTCGTTGAGCCAACGCTGGGCCTCGGGCTTCTGCGCCCCTGGAAAGCCAAAGAGTCTGGCCTGCAGAGGGATAGAGTCGAGCACCGAGGCCTCCATCGCGTGAATCCAGAAGGGCGCCTGAAAGCGGCGGCAGGCCTCGGCCACGCCACCCACGTGATCGACGTGGCCATGCGTCGCCACGACAGCCTCGACCTGGGCGCCGCGCCTGTGAACCATCGCCTCGATTCGATCGAGATCTCCGCCTGGATCGACGAGCACGGCGCGCGCGGTCTCATCATCGAAGAGCAGGTAGGCGTTGACGTCGAGAAGGCCGACGATCTCTTTGTCGAGCAGCAGCCCCATGCACACTCCAGACGTCGATCCCTCAAGATCGAACAGGACAAACCCAAGCGAG
This sequence comes from Myxococcales bacterium, assembly GCA_031262165.1. GTDB lineage: Bacteria > Myxococcota > Myxococcia > Myxococcales > UBA5297 > UBA1203. The sequence continues at coordinate 1,810 of JAISIF010000138.1, forward strand.
AAGCGGGGCCGCCTGCCAGAAATACTGAAAGAATTCAAGCCTTCTCATTCATCATACCCAATCAACTTCGAATTCCCCGTGTCATAGGTATTTTCACAAACAATTCATAAACAATAAAAAAATCCCTGCCAAAATGCTGACAGGGATTCTCTGAACCACATCGTTTGGAGATCTATGTTTGAAGATCTATTCGATGAATCAGAAGCGGAAGGCGGCGCCGACGGTCACTCGATAGTCGAACCACGCACCCGAGTCCATGTCGCTCTCATCATCCCGCCAATCCCAGTCATTCGCGTCCACATAATCACCAAACTTGAAGGCAGGTCCAAAGCGGAGGTCAGCCAACACGCTGATCTTGGGGGTAATTTTGAACTCGGCACCACCATTGATCTGGACAGGAAAGGCAAACCAAGGCCAGAGCGCGTCATCCCCATGATCTTCGGTCGAGGCAATGATGATCTCGATGGGCATGGCAATACCAGCATGCACGCGGAAACGTGGGACGATCTGGATTCCAGCGAGCAGGCGAAGATCGACGAGCAGGCCAAAGGCCGTTTCATCATAAGCGCCATACCCCCAGAAATACATCTCCAGGCCTGGAGAGACGCGCAGGGACAAATCCCAAGAGTCTTTCTCCATCAATTTGAAGCGCATATTGGCACCGAATTGAATCCCATTCTCGCCGTAATCAAACATCTGATCTGTAAAATTGAAGAAGGCGCCAAAGTCTGAGGAATTGCCAATCTTCCAGAAATTTACTTTTGCAATATCTGGATAGCCGAGCTCGACGGAGAGCAGCATTCCATCATCCCCACCCGCACCGCTCATGGCCCAACTTCCCGACATATCCTCATTCCAATAATTGGCATGAGCGGGGAAGCTGATCATCACGGCGGCCAACGCCACGAGCAGCGTCAATCTCATCTTCTGATTCATCTTTATTCTCCCATCATTAGAAACCGGGGCTGCAGGCAAGGCGGGCAGCCCTAAGTTCGAGCGGACCCTATGTCCAGCTCCAACAAGCAAACGAGCGGGCTCTCTCTGAAAATGTGCTGGGCAAGTCAAGGCTCAAAAATGTCTCTCTCATTGTCAACATTGTCTTCAATACAGGAATTTGAGCTGTCGAATTAAGGACTTATTATCTATCTATCAATTAGGACCGAGCAAGGCGAAGGATGGGGAATGCCAGACGAGGCAAGAGCTTCCAGATGGAAATGACCTAAGAAGCAACGAAGACTGAAGTTTCTCGGACAAACGGGGCAACGAGATAATCGATGGATAAGTCCTTAGGGCTTATCCCTTAATTAGGATCGAGCAACGCGAAGGACGGGGAATGCCAGACGAGGAGGGAGCTTCCAGACGGAAGTGAAGAGCAAAGAAGGCTGGCGTTTCACGGACGAGCTTTGGCGACGGGATAATTGAGGGACAAATCCTTAATCCATCACATCAAAAAGCCGCGCCCCTGGAGAGGAGCGCGGCTTCATCATTTCATCAATCTACCTATCAGTGACGCTCAGTAAATACCTCTCATCCCGAGGATGTAGCCGAAGCCAAAGACATCGAGGGCTTCACGCATGAAATCAGGAACCGAGAGATACTTGCTCAGCTTGAGGCACGCGCGGTTGTCCTCGCACAGGCAGGCGGCGTTGCTGTTCGAATCGCAATTAGCGCGTGGCGGCTGTCCATACATGTTGGTGATGAAGGGGTCGTATTTCACGACGGGGACGCCATCCACGTAGACTGGCTTCAGACCGACCTGGACACCTTCGTAGAGAACGGGCTCCGTCTCGTAGGCAGCCTCCATGAGCTCTGTCGCGTATTCGAGGATACGTGCGCCGATCCCCTTCTCGACCTGCCTGCCGAAAATCGTCTCCTTGCCAAACGTCTTGGCCACATAGACAGCCCCAGTCGGAGCATGCAGCACGATGCGCTCCTTGATGTCCGGGTCCGCATCGGCTCCCAGCTCCCAGATGGCCATGTTGTTCAGCCAACCGCGCTGCTCATTATCCTGCACATAGAGGAGCGTGAAGAGGATGAGGAACTTCTGCTGCTCCCAGCCGACCTGGGGATCGAGGAGCCCGAGGGTTTCCGCATTCTCCACAGCGTCCTCGGCGCCGAGACACCGGACCGCATCGTCGCTGCTCATCGTTCCTGACGAGGGAATGCCATGGGTGCTCTCTGAGGGGAAGCAGACCTGTGGGCCACTCTTGGGCGTCCAACGCGTCCAGCCGATCGACTGGATATACTTGTTGGATCCCACCGTATCCGTCAGAGGCAAACCATCGCCGTCCAGTCGGATGCGCGGGGCTTTGATGAAGTCATCGCCCGTCAGGTTGTTGCCCAGCCAGCGGCGGAAGCCATCGGGGAACACGTCGGTCATGGACACCGCTCGCTGCCGACCATCCAGGAAATCCACGCGTGAATCGCTGATGAAGTTATCGACGGACTCGGTCATCAAATAGGCCGTGTAGAGCTTCTCGTAATACGATCCCGCGTTCATCGTGTATTCGGAGTCGTAATCGCCACAGTCGTCGCACAGGCGGTTTTCGAGCAGATGGCCGCCGAATTGCGCGTTGCGATACCTATCCGACCCAAAGGCGCCGTCTGGAACGGTGACCCTGTTCGACTCATACCCGTACTCGTTATACTCAGCTGTCCAGGGGCCTCCACGGGCGTCGTCGTTCGAGCGGTAGATGGTCGTCGAGCCATTGAAGGGCGTCGTCCCGCCCAACTTCTCAGAGTAATGCACGCCAGATTGAGGGCGCTGGAGCTGGCGGGTGTAGTGGTCGAAGGCCAGCGTCGAGGCCAGAATGTTGTCCTTGAAGTAGTTGGCCGCGTAGTAGCTCCAGCCTGCCTCGGCGGAGAGCCCCGACTCACTGAACATCTCGCTGTAGATGTTCTTCAGGAGGCCCAGCCCCTTGGCAGCGTCGCGCATCTTCTCGTTGTAACGCCCCAGGACACGGTTCACTGCGCCGCGGATACTGAACGTATGTCTATTTCGGCGATAAGCCGTGAAGATATGGTCCATCTCCTGCGAGCTGATGAAGAAGTCGAAGAGCTCGTAGATGTCGGCGCCGTTGTCGTGACGATAGACGCTGGCATTGCCCAAGTCGGCCCAGTGATCGGTCGCGAAGCCATAGGGTACGCGCAGACGATTCTGCGGATCGACGGCCGGACCACCATAGTAATAGTAATACTCGCTATCTTCCGAGGTCGAAGGGCTGAGCTCTTTCGGGCTCTTCAGGTCTTTCCAGGCCACATAATCCACTGGCTGCTGTTTACAGCGGACATAATTGCCATCGACTTTGACGAACTGGCCGTCGAGCAGAGGATCCCAGGGACCATACTTGTCGTCGTTCCAGGTCGCGGGGCGACGGGCTTTGACCTCGCTCTCGCTCATCACGTCGCAGGATTTGTTGAGCTCGAACATATTCTGGAGCTGGCTGTAGTGAATGTCATCGCCGTCATACGTATAGGTCAGGCCCAGAATGCCGCCGAAGTTGTCCATCTTGTCGATGACACCTCTTCCGCGGGGCGTCTCGAACTTGAAGGAAGGGTCGCCATACACGGCCACGCTCTCACCATAGAACATGCGCGCAGAGGCAAAGTCCCACGCACCAAGGCCAAGGAGGTCTTGAGAGAGCTCGCCAGCATAGTCCATCGTGGAGGAGTGCATCCACATCCAGATGAGGTTGTCCTTCTCGTTCTCAGTCAGCGGATCGATGTAGCGCGGACCGACGCAGCCTGCCGCCGCACTCTCGCTCTGCAGCGCTGTCTGCGTACAGGTCCGCGTCGCCGTTCCCTTGTTCGAGCGGAGCGCCCAATACTGGGGACGGTAGTTGTAGGGATCGGACGAGCTGACGAAGTTGTGGCGCAACCCCACAGAGTGACCCATCTCGTGGACCATCGAGGAGCGGTGCATGTATTGCGCGAGCCAATCGCGCATCGCGTTGGCGCGTTCGAGCTGCTTGTCCTTCGGGTCGTCCGGATTGAACACGCCGTATTTGAGGGCAAACTTGCGCTCCAGCGCGTCTGCCATGTTGGCAAGGCCGATCGGCGCGGGCGCGGCGGGCTCGAGCATACAGGCACCGCGCTCACCCAGGGCCAGCTCACGTCGACGCTTCATATCCCTGATCAGCGAAGGGTTGGCTTTCTGGAATGGTGAGGCGAGCAGCGTGGCCGAAGCGGTATCGAGCAATGAATTCGCGCCAGCCAGCTGCCGCATCATCGGCGTCGTCACCTTGGCCTCGAGCGCCGTCCCTGCCGCGCGAGCCATGCGCGCGCTGTAGACGCCCTTCTGCTCCGACATCGACATCTTTCGAGCGTCCGCCTTGATGTTCTTGGCCTGTTTGAAGAATTTGCGGTTGAAGCGCTCGAGCGCAGGGCTCATCTGACCATCGCCGTCCGTCAGGGGGTTGTGGTTGGCGTATTCGGCCACACGGTTGGCGACCTGCGCCTCTGTGAGCTGGGGCAACGCAGAGCCACCAGTAGCGGCGCGGGCCGCCTGCACCCAGTCCTTGATGTTTTCACCATTGGTGATCTGATCGGCCGTCAGCTCGCCCTTGATGAAGCGAGCCTGGTCGATGACACTCTGCGCAATCGTGTCCGTCGCGTAAGACCACATGTTCACCGAGGTCGCCACGGTCTGGCCCATGTAAGGATCGATGGAGTCGACCATGATGCCCCAGGGCGAATACGTCTGCGGCGGCTCGATGACGTTCATCTGGTTGTAGCGCAGGTCTCCGATGCGGGCTTGGAGCGCCTGTCCACAGATCTCCAGCGTATCGCGGTCGAGGTTGCGGCGCGCGTGGAAACAGTCCGCGGACGACATGCCGACGGGCAGGCGCGCGTCGGCGGGCGCGCAGAGCTCGGGATCATCAGCCTCGACTGGGCTGTGACACACGACGATCATCTCACGCATCTTGGCCAGCTCGATGACGCCCGTGGAGAAACTGTGTTCTTCGCCGAGCCTGTCGGCCAGCGCCTCGCAGCTCGCCTCGTTCTTGTAAGCCTTCCCATGGCGGCACGCGTCTATCTCCGTGGCCAGCCACATCGCGTCGTCGTTCTCGTCCTGCTGACCGTCCTTGAGTATGGGGTAGGCCTGAGCGCAGGTAGAGGAGGCCGCCTCCGAGGCCGACGTGCGGACGCACTCCACGTAGCGTGCGGTCGTCACGGCACTGCGCAGCGCCACGTCCCACATCTGGGCTGCCCACGCTGTGCCGTCGAAGTAATTGGGGTCGCTGCCCGTCGTGTAATACCAGACCTGAGGCTTCTCCTTGCGGTCGCGGTAGGGGAGCGTGCACTTCTGGTTGAACTCGTCGCAGCGCGCCCCGCTCTGATAGCCGAGTTCCGTCTTGACGGCTTCGCACTCGTCCTCGGTCCCGTTGCCATCCTCGTCCCGATGGACGTCGCCACCCATCGGCGTCGAAGCACTCGTGAAACAGGCGATCTCTCCCGTCATGTTCGCCAAATCGCTGTAGGCGTGGCTGCGTTCCCAGATGTTGTAGCGGTTGATGAAGCGATACCACTTGTCGTCCGTCATGCCGTAATGCCGGTCGTAGCCCTTGCGCTCGATCGTGAACGCGCCAAAGGCGGCGAAGCGACGACCATCCCAGTTCGCGGGCTCGTAGTCGCCGTCATCGACGCGGCGGAACGAGTGACGGATCGTCAGCTCGACCGGGTTGCACATGGCCTGCGGGCCAGAGCCATGGAGAAAGTCGGGTTCGAGCCAGCAGGCCGGGAACTTGTCGATGCCCCAGCCCAGATAGCTCAGATCGATCATCTGCGGCTTGGCGAACGCCTTGTTCGTCACATCGAAGTAGCCATTCTCGAGATCGAAGTGCGCGTAGTCGGGATCGGTCGGATCTCTCACCTCATAGGCAAGCGACTCGTATTGGATGCCGCCATAGATGCCGAGCATCGAGAGCGTATCGAAGTCGTAGTTGTCGGTGCTCAGGTTCTTGGAGAAGTCGACGCGCATGTATTCGCGCTCGAACCAGGGGCGATCCGACGTGTTCTCGCCGATGACATTGTATTCCTCACCCGTCGTCGAGCTGTATTCACGCTTGATGTCGAAGTGCGACGAAATCTTGAAGACCGCGACGATGATGCCGTCGTTCGACTTCGGGCCCATACCCTTGTGATCGCTTCCCTCGATGCGTTCGTAGGTCAGACGCGCGATGAGATAGTCCTCTTGGATCGTGAATTTGATGCGCCCCATGGGCTGCGCATAGGTGGAGGTAAAGAGGCCATCCTGAGAGCCGCCGTAGCCCACGTCGATGAGCGTGGCCTGAGTCCAAAACTCGGGGTCATCGTCGGTGCTCAGCAAGTTCTCTCCAACGAAGAACTTCTTGGGCATCGCGTTGGGCTGCACCCGGTTGATTGGTTCGCGCTCCTCGGCGCAGCTGGCGAAGACGCCCAGCGCGGCGAGTAGGGCAATGAAGAACAGCGACTTTCGATACGTGCGCATTGTGTCTCCCTCCTACGGAGAACGGGATGGCCCTGATTTGAGCCACCAGATTTGTTTTGGGCTTTCGTTTGAACTCTTATTTGTTGAGAGCCTGAATCACTGAATCGATGTCCAGGCCGATACCCAGGTTCACCATGGTGAACCTGTTAAAGAATGGTGTCTGATACGTGCCGTCCGGGCGCAGGTCCGCGTACGAAGACGAGACATCGAGGGCGAGCTTGACCATGTCGATGGGCGCCCATGCCAGCTCCAGAGCAAAGAGCTGACTGTAGCGCGCGGTGATGTCATTCGCGCCCGGCTCCAACGTGCCCAGGTAGATGCCGCTGCCACTGTCGCGGATCTCATAGTCGTCGTTCCCATAGAGGCCACTGCGCCGCAGCGTGTAGCTCACCGTCAGGGACAGATTGTCGAGGATGTCGAGCGAGATCGCTGGTCCATGCGCCAGGACTGTCTGGACGTTACGCAGACCCGTATTGAGGAAGGGCGCGCACTCATCGCTGTCCGGGTCACCGCACGAGAGGCCCGTGCCGTCGTATTGGGCCGTCGTGGACTGGTGGAACTGGTAGGCGAAGCGTCCAGAGTAGGCGACCGTGAGGCCAGCCAGCACTGGGAACTTCCGCGAGATCGACAGGCCAGGCGAGAGCGAGAGGACCATCGTCCGGGCCTGGGAAGCCTTCGAGACGGGCAGGCCGAATCTCAGACTGCCATTCACGTTGATGCCCGTCACAGGCTCCGTGTAGCCCTTGCCCACGTTCACATCGATGTTCAGGTCACTCCAAGTCCACTCGAACTGCTTGATCGTCTCGTCGGAATTCGTCAGCTCCTGTTCCACATCGATGCGCAGCCTCACGCCCAGATACTCGTGGAAGCGCCAGCGAGGCTCGAAGGCGAGGGAGTGCGTGACATAGGGGTTCCAGGTCTGGCCAGAGGCCTTGTCGAGAGAGACGGCGGAGAAGCCAAACCCATAGCCGATAGACGAGCCGCCCCATGGGCTCTTCGCCTTTGCGGCAGGCGTGACCGCTTGGGCGACAGTGGCATCAGCCTCGACGGGAGCGGCGACAGGCGCCGTGTCTGCCGTCGCTGCTGGCCCCCCAGAAAGGGAAACGGCCTCGTCAGAGGCCGCTTGAGCAGAAGGCTCGCTCGCGGATTCTTCGGCAGTCGCAGTGACCGTTCCTACGACGAGGAAACAGCCTGCCAATGCAACACGCGCGACCACCTGACTGAGCTTCATCTCTCAAACCTCCTACCTGTGCGAAAAAGAAAGCGGCGCCCTTAGTCGAGAACGCCGCCCAAAGCAACCGAATAATTGATTTTTTTCGCGTAGTTTCACATCGAGCGTCGGCGTCTATCGACGATTCCATGCACTTCAATCAGGCGATATCATCTCGAAGATGTCAAAATTATCGTGTATTTTCAATAGGTTAGCAAAATTAAGGTGCCTTGGCGCGACTGCATGAAACGGAATTATGCAACATTTTTTGAAATCGATTGTGCATAACTTTATGCATAAAAAAGAAAACCCCTGACTGCCAGTCCAGCGGCGATCAGGGATTCGAGAGATCCATCACAGTGGCATCGAGGCGACCGCGAGAGGAGGTAAGCGACGCGATGCCTCCCGCCGTCGAGCGCGATCACTTGCGAGCAGCGGCGCGCTCGCGCCCTTCGGCGTGGAGCCATTCGTTTTGGGCACCGGCAATGTCGCCATGCTTGGTCAGAGCAGCCTTGGCCTTCTTGGCCATCAGCGTCTCGTAGCGATCGTCATCGACGAAGGCGACGATGCGGGCGATGCAGGACTCACCATCGATGAGGCGCCATGGGAAGCAGCCGATGGTCGTGCGGCTGTTGAGGAGCAGGTCGATGTCGCCGCCCATGCACTCGGCGTGGATGATGCCGTGGTCGAACATCTCCAGGTGCATCAGCTGGTATTTGTCGTCGCTGAACACTTCCGACAGACCCTTGCCGTATTTCTGCTGAAAGAGCTTGTCGCACTCGGCCGCCTCGCGCGGCTGCCAGTCGCGAATCTTCGTGTTCATCGGGTGGTCGGCTGAGCCGCAGTCCACGCCGATCCAGCGCAGCTTCTTCTTCTTGGCCCACTCGGCGAATTCGCGGTCTGGGCCGGGGTGCTTGAGCATGTAGCGGCGCTCGTCGGCCGTCGGTTGGTCCCACCCATAATGATGGTAGCCCGTGTGGATGATGAGGATGTCGCCGTCCTTCACCTCGACGCGGTCCTCGACCATCTTCGACGTATAGACCTCGTATTCACCGGCCGCGTCCGAGAGATCGACGATGGCGCCCTCGTGCATGAGGAAATCGAGCTCGAGCGAGGCGATGTCCTTGCCAGGCGTGTAGAAGTGAATCTCGCCATCGAGGTGGGTGCCAACATGGTTCGAGTGCGAGAGCAGCTGGCCATTGGCCCCGTTCGGCGCCAGACGCTTGAAATACTTCATCTGGAGCGGCTCATAGGTGGGCCAGGGGGGCGTTCCGATGCCGAGCGGGATGGACAGTTCAATCGGTTTCATTGAGGTCTCCTGTGTCAGGGGTGAGAGGTGAACGGGAAAGGGGCGCGGGTTTCATCGAGGAACGCGCGGCAACTCTGGTGTCTCCAAGAAAACAAGACGCTAGGCCTCGACATGGGCCCAGCGTCCCGGGGCACGCTCTTTCGGGCATTTGGGGGGTGGTTTCAAGGCTTTCATCAAGCGCGAAAGGCGAATTCCGTTGATTCAAATGATTTCAATGAATCCAATCTGTCTTCAATACAGGAATTCGAGAGATCGAATGAAGGACTTATCAATCAATCAATCGGGAGCGAGCAACGCGCAGTAAGGGGTATGCCTGAAGAGGCGCGAGGCAGCAGCTTTCCGACAGAAGTGAAGAGCGAAGCAACGATGGCTGGCGTTTCACGGACGAGCTTTGGCGACGGGATAATTGAGGGATAAGTCCTTAATCCATCGCATCAAACGAGCCGCGCCCCAGGAGAGGAGCGCGGCTTCATCATTTCATCAATCTACCTATCAGTGACGCTCAGTAAACACCTCTCATCTCCGAGGATGCAGCCGAAGCCAAAGACATCGAGGGTTTCACGCATGAAATAGGGAACCGAGAGATACTTGCTCTCCTTGAGGCACGCGCGGTTGTCCTCGCACAGGCAGGCGGCGTTGCTGTTCGAATCGCAATCAGCGCGCGGCGGCTATCCATATATGTTGGTGTGGAAGAGCGCCGTTGGGCAATCGAAGCATGATTTGAAACCGTCAAGAATGAATTTGGTTTGGATCATAATGAGACAAGTTCATGGCATGGCAGGCATCGTCATGTGTCCTTGGTCATGCTCGCATTCTCCATGTTGGCGACGAGTCGTCGACGAACAAACGAATGGCCCGCAGCAAAAACGAGTGAATCAAAAAATGAATTGCACGGACAAAAGCAAAACGCCTGAACTCATCCGTTGGCCAATCCAAAAAATCCGACGAATCACTCGACGCCTTGTCCAACCTCCCATCGAACCCGCATTCATTCTGCCTGGTCATATTGACGAGGCGCTCACCAGTCTGCCGAGAGAGAGGCTGAGTCGAAGTCTAGATTACAACAGGAGTGCTCGGAATACAGCGCCTGACAGCATCTCAGAGACTTGACAAAGCATCATGCTCCTCTAAAAGGCGCCGTTTTTTTTCGGTGACCCCTACATGCCGCCTGTCCACTGGGTAGGCGGCATTGCTGATGATCGGACAACACGTATGCCTACGATTTCGCAGTTGGTGCGCAAAGGGCGCACAGAGATGAAGCACAGGACGAAGAGCCCCGCGCTCCAGAACAGTCCTCAGAAGCGCGGGGTTTGTACCCGCGTCTATACCACCACCCCCAAGAAGCCGAACTCGGCCCTTCGGAAAGTGGCCCGTATCCGCCTCACGAACAAAATCGAGGTGACGAGCTACATTCCGGGCATCGGGCACAACCTCCAGGAGCACTCCGTCGTCATGATTCGTGGCGGTCGTGTGAAGGACCTGCCCGGCGTGCGCTATCACATCATTCGCGGAACGCTGGACTCCGTGGGTGTGCAGAACCGCAAGCAGAGCCGTTCGAAGTATGGGGCCAAGAAGCCCAAGTAATTCGTCTTCGTGAGAAGACATCGAGAGGGCGTCGCAGCTTGCCCGGAAAGAGGAACAGAAATGCCTCGTCGTCGTGAAGTACAGAAGAGAAAGATCCTGCCGGATCCCAAGTTTCAGGACCGGCTCATCACCAAGTTCGTCAACAACCTGATGCGCCGTGGAAAGCGCTCGACCGCGGAGGCCATCTGCTACGGCGCTCTGGAACTGGTCGGCGACCGCTCCAAGGACGAGCCCTTGAAGGTCTTCAAGAAGGCGCTCGAAAACATCAAGCCGATCGTCGAAGTCAAAAGCCGCCGCGTGGGCGGCGCGACCTACCAGGTCCCCGTGGAGGTCCGTCAGGATCGTCGCGTGGCCCTCGGGATGCGCTGGCTCATCCGCTACTCGAAGGCGCGCGGCGAGAAGACCATGCGTGAGAAATTGGCGGGCGAGATCCTCGACGCCGCGAACAACCGCGGCAACTCCGTGAAGAAGCGCGAGGACACGCACAAGATGGCGGAGGCCAACAAGGCTTTCGCGCATTACCGCTGGTAAAACAGGTCAACGGGTCATCCGAAAAAAACAAAGAGAGCGGCGGAAAACTCCGTCGCTCTTTTTGTTTGTATTGTTCGTCATATCTTTCGTGGACCTAATGGACGGAATGGGCACGTCACGCGGTGAAATGACGTTTTACCATCCATTGTATCAATGAGGTCCATTCGATCCATCAATCGTTGGCCTGCCTGAATCAAATCATAAAAAACAACTCAGTTCAGGAGAACAAACGCGCCATGCGCTTCCAGAAACTCGACCTCGATGCCCTGATCCTCGCTTCGCAGAAGCCGACCCGCTACGTGGGCGGTGAGGTCAACAGCCGGACCCGCGACCCGCGCGACGCCCGGCTGACCTGGGCGCTCTGCTTCCCAGAGACCTACGAGATCGGGATGAGCAACCTCGGCTTCCGCCTGCTGCACTTCGTCCTGAACGAGCAGCCCGACATCTGCTGCGAGCGCGCGTTCATGCCGTGGCCAGACATGATCGAGCGGATGCGCCATCACAATGTCCCGCTCTGGTCGCTCGAATCGCGCGCCCCCATCAGTGACTTCGACGTGCTCGGCTTCTCGCTCCAGTTCGAGGCTGGCTACACGAGCGTGCTCGAGATGCTCGACCTGGCTGGCATCCCACTGCTCGCCTCCGATCGAACCGTGGACGATCCCATCGTCATCGGCGGTGGCCCCTGCGCCTACAACCCCGAACCACTCGCGCCTTTCTTCGATGCCTTCTCCATCGGCGAGGGCGAAGAGCAGCTCGTGGCCATCGGCCGTGTCATCGAGACGTGGCGCGCCGAGGTCGGACCAAGGCAGCGACGCTCCGAACCTCTCCCGAACATCGATGAGCACGCCATCGACGCGGCCGTCCGAGGCGAGCGACCCATGCGCGATCCACGGCGCGCCTTGCTCCACGAGCGGCTCGCCCAAGTGCCCGGCGTCTATGTCCCGCGCTTCTTCCAACCGCGCTTTGCCAAAGGCCGCGATGCACTCGATGCCATGGAAGCCCTGCGGCCTGGCTACGAGCGCGTGGTGCGCAGCGTCATGCCCGACCTCGACGCCGTTCCTCAGCCCAGCCGACCCATCGTGCCGTTCATGCAGACCATCCACGATCGCCTGCCAATCGAGATTCAACGCGGGTGCGTGCGCGGATGCCGCTTTTGCCAAGCCGGGATGCTGACGCGCCCATCGCGCCAGCGCTCGCCCGACAAGGTGCTCGGCTTCGCGACCGAAGGCTTGAAGGCGACAGGCTACGAAGAGGTCGGTTTCCTCTCACTCTCTGCAGGCGACTACGGCTGCATCAATGCACTGCTCGAAACGTTCTTCGACCGCTTCGCGCCCGAGCGCGTGGCCATCTCACTGCCCTCGCTGCGCACAGAGACGATGACCGAAAAGCTGGCCGAGCAGATTGGTCGCGTGCGCAAAAGTGGCTTCACCATCGCGCCCGAGGCAGCGACCGATCGCCTGCGCCGCGTCATCAACAAGGGCAACAGCGAGGAGAACCTGCTCGAGGCCATCGAGAGCACGTTCAAGAGCGGCTGGTCGCTCATCAAGCTCTACTTCATGATCGGCCTGCCGACCGAGACGGACGAGGACGTCACCGCCATCGCCTCGCTCGCGCACAAGGCCCTGCGGCTGTCGCGCGCCATCCGGCCAGGCGCCCAGATCAACGTGGCTGTCTCGACGTTCATCCCCAAGCCGTTCACGCCCTTCCAATGGGACGCGATGCTCTCTCGCGAGGAGACATTCCGGCGCCACGACGTGCTGCGTGGCCGCTTCCCCAAGCGAGGTGGCGCGCTCTTGCGCTACCACGAAGGCCAGAGTTCGCTCATCGAAGGTGTGCTGGCGCGCGGTGACAGGCGGGTGGCGCTCGCCGTGTTCCAAGCATGGCGCGAGGGGCAAATTCTCGACGGCTGGACTGAGCACTTCGACTTCGCGCGCTGGGAACAGGCCGGACGATCGCTCGAAGAGCGCTATGGGCTCACGCTCACCTCGGTCGCGTGCCGCGAGCGGGCGCTCGACGAATGCCTGCCCTGGCAGCGGATCGACTGTGGCGTGAGCGAGCGCTTCCTCATCGCTGAGCGCGAGCGGGCCTCCGCGGGCGAGCTCACCGAGACGTGTGCGAGTGGCAAGTGCGCGGGCTGCGGCGCGTGCGACTTCGACTTGCTGAAAAATCGGCTCAAGGCCGACGAGGCCGCGCGCGAGGCTTGGTCAGGGCGGACGGAATCAGAGGCTCGATCAAATCGATTAGAACGACAGGATCGACCGAGCGATGCCGAGCCCATCTGGGTCCGCGTGCGCTACGGCAAGCTCGGACGCGCCATCGCGGTCAGCCACCTGGAGACGATCAACCTCTTCCTCCGCGCGCTGCGGCGCGCCGCGTGGCCCGTGGGTTTTTCACAGGGCTTCAACCCCAAGCCGCGCGTGTCGTTCAGCCCGGCCTGTCCGGTCGGCGTCGAGTCGCGCGCGGAAGTCCTCGACGTGCGGCTGAGCGAGGCGCGCTCGGTCGAGGAGCTCTTTGCCGCGCTCGCGCCCGAGCTGCCCGAAAATTTTCCGATCTTCGGGGTCGATCGGCTCGGGCCAAAGCCCAAAGCGCCGAGCGAGGCCATCGTGGCGCTGCGCTTCGAGGCGAGCTTTCCACATCATTTGGACATCGATCTGCGCGCGGCGATCGAGGCGTTCGAGGCCAGCGATGCCTCGACCATCCACCGCCCGCGGACCAGATCTCGACCAGAGCGTGCCATCGATCTGAAGGCCGTCGTCTCATCGCTGACCTGCATCGACGATCGCCGGATCGCCTTCACGTTGAGCGCAGGCAACAAGGCGAGCGCCAAGCCCGCCGAGGTCATCGAGGCGATCTTTGGCCAGCGCGCAGGAACGGGAGAGGGCGTCCACCTGCTCAAGACCGAGGCGATCTGGGAGCAGCCCGAAGCCCCTCGAAGCGATGCGTGATTCGAAGACAGGGCACGGAAAATAGAACGCACACCAAGGGCGTCTCCTCGAATTCTCCCGTCGCCGTGCTGGCCCGTGAAAGGCCAGGCATCGTTGCTTCGTCGGTCACTCGATTCAGCGCTCGCTCCTCACGCCTCGTCTGACATTCCCCGTCCTTTGGCTGCCTCGGTCCGGATTCGAGGCCACGCCCTAAACGAGAGACGTGGGACGTCATGCGCACCACCGATACCTCCCCGCTCGCCGAGATCGCGCTCGGCGAGGACAGGGCGCGGCAATTCAAGCGCGACGTCTCGCGGAGCGACGCGCTCGCCGCCGAGATGGCGGCCTTTGTCAACTCCGAAGGCGGGACCATCTTTCTCGGCGTTGCCGACGATGGGAGCACGCCAGGCCTCTCGTCCGACGAGCTGAGGCGCCTGAACCAGCTCATCGACACCACCGCGCATCACTGCGCTCGCGGGTGGACGAGCGGTGATCGTGCTCACCAGCCCCAAGGGGATCGACAAGCCGTATTTCGATAGGAACGGCGTCATCTGGCTGAAATCAGGCGCGGACAAACGGCGCGTGAACTCCAAGGAAGCGCTGCGTCGGCTCTTTCAGATGATCGACCCGTTCCACGCCGACGAGCTGCCCACCAAGGCGGGCCTCGATGCGCTCGACGCGCTGCGCTTTCGCGACTTTCTGCGCGATTCCTACGGCTAGAAGCTCCCCTCTCGCGCCGTCGACCGCCTGCGCCTGCTCAGAGACATGAACCTCGCGACGGGCAATGGCGTGCTGAGCCTCGCGGGCCTCTTGCTCTTCGGCGAGGAGCCCCACCGCTTCAAGCCACAGTTCGGCGTCAAGGCGGTGGAGTGTCCAGGCACTGGCATCCACACCTCGAAAGACGACGACACCGAGGACTTCAGCGGCGCGCTCGGTCGCGTCGGTCCTGGCAAGGGTGGCTTCTGGAAACTCGTGCCGCCCAAAAGACGGGGCAAATGACGATCACGCGCTCATCGAGGACGTGATGCGCACAGGGAGGGCTTCACTTATCGTCGTTGCGGCAAGCCCTGCCCCTTGGATCTGGGCGCCCCGACGCGCGCCGTGATCGCCTTGGCCTCATCGCTCTCGCGGCCAGCGTCATCGAACAGAAAGAGCGGCGCGAGGAGTGTCGTCCGCGTTCGCGGCGCGTTCTTGATCGCCTCGGCCAGGACGAGGTGTGCATCGCGATCGGGCCTCGAATGGACGCAGCGCAGTCGGGCGAGCGCGAGCTTGTTGCTGTCCAAGGCATCGGTCAGCGCGGTCAGACGCGGCGCTGGAAACACGACGCACAGCCGACCGCCAGGACCAAGCAGCCAGCGCGCGGCGCACGCCACGTCGCGGATCGAGCCAGCCACCTCGTGGCGCGCCAACGCCTTCTCTGACGCTGGGTTCACGTGGCCCGCGCCTGCCTCGAAAAAAGGCGGATTCGAAACCGCGCACTCGAAGGTCCCTGGCGCGAGCCGCGAGCGAAGGCCGCGCAGATCGCCCTCGATCACCTCGACCTGCTCTCCGAGTCCGTTGAGTGCGGCGTTACGGCGGGCGAGCGCGGCCAGATCAGGTTGGAGCTCCACGGCCGTCACCGGACATCCTGTCTGTCGAGCCAGCGCGAGCGCCACGATGCCCGAGCCTGTCCCCAGATCGACGATCGGGCCGCGATCCACGCGAGCGAAGTCGGCGAGCAGCAGCGCGTCGACGCTGAAGCGGTAGCCCTTTCGACGCTGAAAGATCTGAAGACCACCAATCGCGTCGAGCGTCTCGTCCATCCGCTCGCTCACGTGATGAGCCCCGCACCGATCACCGCTTCCAGATCGGCCCTCGGGATCGCCCCCTCGCGCAAGATCTCGACACGCTCATCGACGATCCTCAGCACGGTCGAGGGACTGCCGCCCGGCGTCTCGCCCGCGGCGACGACCGCATCGACGCGCGTGAGAACTTCCGCTGGCAGCAACTCGACGCGCGTTTGCTCCCCTGCCCCAGCCAAGTTGGCCGAGGTGGCCACGAGCGGACCAGCGCCAGCGGCCAGCGCCCTGGCCACCGGATGTGATGACACGCGCACGCCGATCTCCCCCTGCGGCGCGACCTCGATCGGGACACGCTCGCTGGCGGGCAGCACGATCGTGAGCGGTCCAGGCCAGAAACGCTCGGCCAGTCGCCTCGCCAGCGCCGTGACCTCGCGGAAGAGCGCGAACGCGGCGTCTCGGTCAGCGGCGATGACGGGCAAGGGCTTGGGCGCTGTCCGATGCTTGATGTTCGCGATGCGCCGCACGCCCTCCCTCGATTCGAGCGCCGCGCCCAAGCCGTAGAACGTCTCGGTCGGGTAGATGACCGCGCCACCTGCCAGGAGCGCGCGCACGGCCCGCTCAATCATCACGTTCGATGTCTCCACATCTTCTGTCGTGTCGCTCATCCAAACACCGCCTCCGAATTCGGGCCGATCGCGGCGCGCCCGATTGGCCAAAACCAACGCTTCTTCAAGCGATTTTGACGCGCCACGCTTCGGGGATAGAGGCGCCCGCGCTGCTCTGGAATAGGCGCGCACAGGCCCTGTTCCGACGCCCTTCCCCGAGAGGATCCACCGACGTGCCCACGCCTGTTCCCAACACGCCATCGCCCTACCCCAAGCTCGAAGCGCGGCCCCGCCTTCTCGCGCGACTCCTCGATGTCGCGGTCGCGCTGGCGATGTTCGCCGCTCTGCGTGGAGCAGCCGGTGCGCTCCTCGCGGCGCTCTACCTGTTCGTGGCCGACGCGCTGTTCCAAGGGCAATCGCCGGGCAAGAAGTGCCTCGGCATCAAGGTCGTCCAGATCGCGACGCGACAGGGCGCGGGCATCTGGGCCTCGATGCGGCGCAATGCCCTCGCCTCGCTGTGTGCACTCCTGACGCTCATCCCGGTCGCAGGAGCTTGGATCGCGCTCGGCGCGGCCCTGATCCTGGCCATCGTCGAGTTCATCTCGATGCGCCGCCATCCCTTGGGAATGCGCCTGGGCGATCGCCTCGCCGTCACGCAGGTCATCGATGGCAAGGACGTCCAGGGATCGCTCGTGAAGTTCCCCTCGATGCTGAAGGCCGACCAAGCCTCGGTGGACGCGCAGCAGGCATTTGCCACGCTCCCCAGGCGCTCCCTCTCCGGCGAGACATCTCGTCACGCTGCCTGACCTGCCCCCGAGGACGACGCGATGATGTGGCTCCAGGTTCCCGGTTTCGACGCCTGCCACGCCTTTTCCACGCGGTTGGGCGGCGTGAGCCAGCCACCCTTCGACGCGCTCGATCTGAGCCTGAGCAGCGCTGACCTCGCCGAGAACGCTCGGCGCTTCGCGGCGTCGCTCGGCCTGACCACTGCCCAGCTCGCCTGCGTGCATCAGGTCCACGGCTCGCGCATCGTCGAGGTCGTCCCGGCAGCAGCAGGGAGCTCTTCGGATCCAGATCGCGTCGCCTTCGATCCTTCGACGATCGATCTCACGCCACTGGCAGAGGCCGACGGACTGATCACCCAAGCGCGGGGCATTGCCCTGGCCGTTCGGACAGCCGACTGCGTCCCGATCCTCATCGCCTCGGATCGACAATCTGAATCTGAATCACCGCCCGCCATCGCCGCGCTCCACGCGGGCTGGCGCGGCACGCTGGACCTCATCGCCGATCGCGCGGTGCGCCTGTTCGGAGCACGCTTCGGCATCCCGGTCTCGCGCCTGAGCGCGGCCATCGGCCCGTGCATCGGCCCGTGCTGCTACGCGGTGAGCCAGGCATTGGCAGCCGACTTCGCGGCGCGCTTTGGCGCCAGCTGCATCACTGGCCAGCCGGACAAGCCTCACCTCGATCTGCGCGAGGCCAACCGGCAGGCGTTGCTCGCCGCTGGCCTGGCGCCCGACGCCATCCACGTGAGCCACCACTGCACCGCCTGTGACGGCGAGCGCTTCTTCAGCCACCGCCGCGACGCGGGACAGACCGGACGGCACCTGTCGGTCATCGTGATGGATCAGCGCTGACTCGTCGTCTGCCCTGCCCCGCACAGCGCTTGGGCCGAGGCGATGAGCAGCTCCATGTCGCTGCCCTCGTGCGCGAAGTCGGGGACGCTCAGCGCAAACCCGCGATCGCCCGCGCGGCGCCTGAGCTCTTGCAGCACCTCGACATCGCGCCGCGCCTGCGCGCGCTCGGCCTGAGCCAACGCATCGAGCTTCTTCAGGCCGCTCTCGAGCTCCGGCGTCATGGTGAGGCGGGCCAGGCGCGCGGCATCCTCGGCCTCGGCGTCGTCCGCCCTGATACTCGATCGGTTGAGGATGAAGCCCTTGAACGGCAGCCGCAGCTCCTGGGCGCGGCTCTGAAAGTAGAAGCCCTCTTCGAGGCTGGCGCGCGCAGGCGAGGTGACGAGCAGGAAGGCCGCGTCGGGCCCGCTCAGGAAGGCGCGCATCTCCTTCAGGTCCTGGTTGAGGAAGTGAAAGATGCTCGAAAAGGTGGCCATGAAAGCGATGAACTCCTCGGCGAACTGCTCGCCGAGCGCAGCGCTCAGGCCCTTCTGCGCGATCTTCGAGGCAGCCCGCGAGAGGAGCCCTCCCTTCTTGGGCAACAGCGCGCGGAAGATGCGCTGGTCGAGCAGACTCGCGAGCCGACCGGGCGCTTCGAGGAAGTCGAGCGCGTTGCGCGAGGGCGGCGTGTCCAGGATGACGAGATCATAGCGGCCCTCGGCCAGCAGCCGGTGGAGCGCCTCCATCGCCGTGTATTCGTGCATCCCAGCCAGCATCTGGCTGACCTGCTGGTAGATGCGGTTCTGGAGAAAGCGGGCGCGTTCCTCTGGCGATGACGAGAGGCGGTTGACCGCCGCGTCAGCGACCTGCTGTGGCGAGAGGAGCCAGGCGTCGAGGTGGCCGGGCGGCCTTATGCGCGCGGCAGCGAGACGTTCCTCTGAGAGCGGAACGGGCGCGGGCGGGTTCTGCGACACGCCCAAGGTCTCGGCGAGGCGCTTCGACGGATCGATGGTCAGGACGAGCACGCGGCGCTTGGCTCGGGCACCTGCCAGCGCCAGCGCGGCGCTCGTGGTCGTCTTGCCCACGCCGCCCGCACCGCAGCAGACGATGATGCGCTGGTTCTGGATGAGCTGGCCAACGGGTCCGCACAGGAGATCTGATTCGTGGGGCTTCTGGGTCATTCGAAAATCCTCGCCATCGGTGCTCGCGCTTCACTGTTCGCGGTCACGATCACGATTCGCGTTCACACGGTCCACGGTCGTCGCCATCGCCTTCATGTTCACGTGCATGGGGCGAGCAGCGCTGGTGACGCCATCGGGGACAGCGCGGCCGTGAGCGGCGAGGGACTCAGCGTCGCCATTGGCCGACGATCTTCCCTGCTGCCGAGGAGCTGGCTCAGGCGCTCGACCAGGCCGCGATCGCTCTGGCCCTCGATCCCCAGAAGCTCCGGGATCTCGAAGATCGGCGTCGAGGGCAGGCTCTGGCGCAGCCGGGCGAGCTCGGCGTGGCTCTGCGGGTAGCGCCGGAAGCAGGTCGCGCCAGGCCGCGTGGAAGCAGTCAGCAACGGCGTCAGGGCAGCGCGCTCGGCGCTCGTGAAGGGGTCGACCGGGACGCGGTTCACGAGCACGGCGCCCACGGGCACGCGCGTCTCCTCCAGGCCAGCGATGAGGTCGAGGCATTCGCTGATGGGCAGCGTCTCAGGGAGCGTCACGGTGAACCCAGCGGTCTTGGCCGGATCGTTGAGGTAGCTCTGGCCCTCGATCAGCTGGTCGTGGATCGGGCCGCTGCGGATGAGGTGGAGCAGGCGCTCGGGCAGCCCGGTCAGCGAGAGCGTGTGCCCGGTCGCGGGCATGTCGGCGACGATGAGCTCGTGCTCGGGCGAGCCATCGGGCCGACGTGAGCGAACGAGCGACAGGAGTTGGTAAAAGATGCCGAGCTCGCGCAGCGATGGGCCCGCAACGGCCAGGCGGCGCAGCGCTTCGGAGGCGAGGACCGCGCGCACGAGCGCCCGCGAGGGGAGCACGGTGCGCAGGTATTGCTCCTGCCCCGTGAGCGCGAGGAGCCGCACGCCGAGCAGGCGGCCGTGTCCGAATCCGTGTCCGTCGATGCCATCGACGATGGGCATGGGATTCTCGCCCTCGGGCAAGAGGTCGCGGCCAAAGATCCGGGCGAGTGGCGACTGGCGCTCTGCCACGTCGCCCAGCTCCGTGAGGACGACGCGCTTGCCCTGCCGCGCCGCGTAGAGCGCACAGGCAGCCGCGAGCACCGTCCGGCCAACTCCGCCCTTGCCCGTCACGAGCCAGACGCGGCGATCCAAAAAGTCATCGAGAGTCGTTCTATCCGTCATGCGAGCGCGCCCTGGGCCTTCCATTTTCCGTTTTCAGTTCTGCTTCCGATGTGTCGAGGGGCGATACCGAATGGAGCCGTTACAGATTCCACTGAAGAAAACGCCTGGAGCGGCTGGTGGAATTTCGAGCACGGCGCCTCGGCAGAGAGGGAGTGGGAGGAGGCCAAAAAGCCGCGCTTGCTAGTCAGCAGGGCCATCGGGATCAAGGGCAGTGCGATCGGGTTCTGGTGATTTCGACCAGCAGCGATGCGTGTTTTTCATAGGGGCACGGCGTGCCGTGTCCCTCCAAATTCACCCGAGATCATCGGTCGAGCGAGATGTCCACTCGGTCCATTTCGTCCACTTGCTCCACCCGCGCCCCTCAACTCTCCCTCACGATCTTGAGCAGCTTGCGCTTGCCGAGGCCCTCGATGCGCGGCGGCGACACGACACCCACCTCGTCGATCCAGAAGCGCGCGCTGCCCAGCAACTCGACGACCTCCCTGATGTGTCCGTCCTGGGTGAAGATCGCGCCGCCCAAGCGCAGCTTGGGGAACAGGTGCGTCAGGCACGTGCGCGTGGAGGAGAGCAAGTCCACGTCGAGGAGCGCCAGGTCGATGAACCTGCCTGCTCCTGGCTCGAACGCGGGCAGGGTCTCTTCGAACAGGCCCTTGTGCAGCACGCAGCAGCGCGGGCAGCCAAAGCGCTGGAGGTTCTGCGTGACGGTCGGCACGCGGCCGGTGAACGCGCCCTTGAAGAACTCGACCGGCGAACCATCGAGCCGCGTGAGCTTCTCGCCGTTGTGCGGAATGCCTCGGAACGAGTCGAACAGATGGAGTGTGCCGCCCAGGCGCGAGACCACGAGGCTGAGCTTGGCGCTGCTCGCAGCCTTGGCCACGCCTGCCTCGACGACCGTGAGTCCGGGCCGTCTGCCCATTCTCAAGAGCGCGTCGGCCACGACGAAGAGCTCGGCCTGCGTGTGGTAGCAGCGGATGGCGTTCGTCGCGGCCACGAACCGCGCGATGAGCTCGATGCGCTCGGCCAGCGGAAATGGATCTGGGTAGTCGGCGAAGAGGAACGCGAGGGCCGCGGCCCGATCGCGCGTTGCCAGGAGCCCGAGCGACTTGAGTCTCCGATAGAGCGAGCCCGGACCGCGCGTGCCAAAGAGCAGCGGCGGCGCGCGCTTGCGGCGAGGTCGGTGTTTCCAAAGGGGGAGTGGGCTCGGGGTGAGATTGGTCATGAGGCGTCTCTGGTATTTTCGGCGGCGCTCCAACGCCCTCTTTTACATACGCTTTTCAAGGCTTCTCACGACCGAGTGCCCACTGTATGTGCGCCGCCATTCCCCTGCCGCCCAGCGAATCGGACGACGTCCCACCAAAGCAGGATTCATTTTCGCGGACAGAAAAACAAATGAGCCTTCTGAAAATAAGTCCTAAATCCCTCTCTGATTCTTTGCTTTGCCGCCCCCCTCTCCTTTTGCTTTGCGGCCTGTGGTGGGAATGATGAAACACCCTTCAGCTCAAATCTTATATAATCACTATGACTATCTCGAGGATTAAACCAATAAGCTAAAAAACCAAGAAAGACGCCCTCTCTTATTTTGGAGGGCGTCTCGCTGTTTGCTTTATTGGTTTGATTTGTTTTCATTTTCCCAACCCTTTTCCCCTCTTTCCTTGGAGAAATTCCATGAAGCGCTTCACCGCTGCTGCCGTTCAGTTCGCACCTGTCCACACCTCTGACCCCGACTGCGTCCAAAAGAATCTCGACCGCGCCCATGCCTGGCTCGTGGAGGCCAAGCGCCAGAGCGGCGCCGAGCTCTTCGTGCTGCCCGAGAGTTTCACGACCGGCTTCACGCCCGCTGGAGCACCTGCCGACGCGCGCACCACCCTTTGGAACGCGGTGGACACCATCCCGGGCAAGCTCACCGACGTGGGCATCGACTGGGCACGCGAGCTCGACGCCTACATCGTCTTTCCGACCTACGAGCGCGGCCCCACGCCTGAGGTGCTCTACAACAGCGCGGCGCTCATCGGCCCAGAGGGCCTCCTCGGCGTCTATCGCAAGACGCATCCGTTCGCCTCGGAGCGCATCGTCGAGGGCGTGGATGGCAACGTGGTTCAGGGCTGGACCACACCGGGCCACGCGCCGCTCTGTGTCGAGACGAGGCTGGGCAAGATCGGCGTCATCATCTGCTACGACGGCGACTTCCCTGAGCTCTCGCGCGTGACGGCGCTGCTGGGCGCCGAGGTCATCTGCCGACCTTCGGCCTTCATGCGGACGTTCGACCACTGGGAGCTGACGAACCGCGCCCGCGCCTACGACAACCACGTCTATTGGATTGCGACGAATGCGGTCGGCCTCGATGCGAGCGGCGCCTACTGCTTTGGCGGCTCGATGATCGTCCACCCGAATGGCGTGAAGCTCGCCCAGGCGCGCGGCGGCGAAGAGGCTGTCTGGGCATCGCTCGATCCAGATCCCATCCGAACCGTCACCCCGAACAGCACGGCCGAGCAGCACTTCGACCACCTCCAGGACCGCAACCTGCTCTCCTATGCCGACATCCTGACCGAGGGCATGAGCGCGTTCGAGCCAGCGAAACGAGTGCCTTACGAGAGGTGATTGATTCATGCACCATTGGTGCGACGCGTGGAGTCTCCGTGTATTTCGATGAATGAATTTTGGGGAAACGGATTCAGGTGAATAAAAAGAAACGAATCAATCCTGTCTTGAAATGGGTCGGTGGCAAAAGACAATTGCTGGATGCCATCGTCCCGTTGCTCCCCCAAAGGATCACCTCTTATTGCGAGCCATTCATCGGTGGAGGTGCGCTGCTCTTTGATTTGCAGCCTCCCCTCGCCTACGTGAATGACATCAACGATGAGCTGATTCGCGTCTATCAGGTCATCAAGAATGACGTGGAAGACCTCATCGTTGCTTTGCAAAAGTATAAAAATGAAGCCGATTACTTTTATTCAATCCGGGAATGGGACAGGGACAGAGAAAAGTATTCAGCGCGTTCCGACATCGAAAAAGCCGCACGAATCCTTTATCTCAACAAGACCTGCTACAATGGTTTGTTCAGAGTCAACAGCGCGGGCGAATTCAATTCGCCTTTTGGAAGCTACAGCAATCCAAACATCGTCAATGAGGCAACGCTTCGAGCCGTCAGCGCGTATTTCAATTCGGCAGAGATTCATCTGACGTGCATGGATTATTCAGATGTTCTCCAAGCGCTTCCCCCAGAAACATTCGTCTATCTCGATCCGCCCTATGATCCAGTATCAGATACGTCCAGCTTTACGGGCTATTCCAAAGGCGGCTTTACCCGCGACGATCAAATCCATTTGCGCGAATGCTGTGATGAGCTGGATAAACGAGGGCTGAAATTCATGCTTTCCAATTCAGCGACCGAATTCATAAAAAAACAATATGCAGCCTATGACATTCAAATCGTGCAGGCCAAGCGGGCCATCAATGCGGATTCCACGAAGCGCGGAGAGATCGATGAGGTCGTGGTGAGAAATTATACGTAGGGGCGATTATCAATCGCCCGTGCGACATACATTCACGATGATTGAATCAAACGATTTTCGACGACGGGAGATTACTAACTGCCCCTGCGACATATATCCACGACGAACGAGTCAACTATTCCACGATGATCGAATCAAATATCCACGACGATCGAATCAAATATCCACGACGATCGAATCAAACATCCACGACGATCGAATCAAACATCCACGACGAACGAATCAAATATCCACGACGAACGAATCAAACATCCACGACGATCGAATCAAACGATTTTCGACAACGGGCGATTGATAATCGCCCCTCCGACAAAAGGCTTCTCGTCCAATGACCATCGCATCTGATTATACCGAGCTCGCCGCCAGCCTCTTCTGCATTGGCTTCGAGCACGATCCATTGCTCGATCCCAATGCTGAGGCCATCCCGGACGCGACGCGCGAGCTCATCCGGCTCGGCGTCTCGGGCGCCATCCTGTTCAAGCGCAACATCCGCTCGCCCGCACAGCTCGCGCGGCTGACCGCTACCCTCAAGAATACGGCGAACCGCCCCTTTCTCCTCGCAGTGGATCAGGAGGGTGGCCGCGTCGCCCGGCTTCGAGGCGCGCCCTTCACCGATCTGCCGCCCATGCGAAAGATCGGGGAAGAGAACGACGAATCCCTCGCCTTCCGCTGCGGGCAGGCGCTGGCCGCCGACCTGCGGGGCGTCGGCTTTGACGTGGACTTCGCACCTGTCCTCGACGTGGACACGAATCCATTGAACCCAGTGATCGCCGATCGCTCGTTTGGCTCAGCTCCAGAGCGCGTCGCGCGCCTCGGGATCGCGCTCGCCCGCGGGCTCGAAGAGGGCGGCGTTGCCTCGTGCGCCAAGCACTTCCCTGGTCATGGCGACACCTCCCAGGACAGCCACCTCGATCTCCCACGCCTGCCACACACGATGGCGCGCCTGCGCTCCGTGGAGCTCGTCCCATTCGCGGCCTACGCGCGCGCTGGTCTGGCCTCGATGATGAGCGCCCACGTCGTGTTCGAGGCGGTCGATCCAGACCTGCCCGCGACGTTCAGCTCGAAGATTCAGACCGACCTGTTGCGCGGCGAGCTCGGCTTCGACGGACTGTGCATCTGCGACGACCTGGAGATGCGCGCCATCGCCGATCGCTGGCCCATCCCCGAAGCCGCTGTCCACGCCGTCCGGGCAGGGATCGACCTGCTGCTCGTCTGCCACCGCCCCGAAGCGCAGCTCGCCTGCATCGAAGCCCTCGTGCGCGAGGGCGAGAGATCATCGAGCTTCCGCGCGCGACTCCGCGAGGCCAGCCACCGTGTCAGAAACTTCGCCCAGCGCTGGTTCAGACCATTCACTGCGGATGACTTCGAGGCCCCTGAACTCTTCTCGGCCGATCCGCTCCCAGAGCTGTGTGACGCTGCTTCGATGGGCCTCGATCCAGATCCAACCGATTTCCTCAACCCGTCCAAGCATCGGGTGGACACATAGATCCGCCCCCACACCTTCGCTCAACGAAAGGATCTCCTCATGGGCCGCCGAGGCCTCAGCCGCGCCATCAAACGCGTCTCCATCCCGCTCGAAGCGCTCCAACGCTACGTCCACGCCTGGCGCTTCGAGGACGAGCTCGCCCTGGCTGGACACGCGCTCCCAGACATCACCTCTCTCTCGCTCTTCGGGGACGAAGCCCCGCTCGAACTCGAAGTCGGCTGCGGCACGGGTGAATTTCTGTGCGGCCTGGCCGCGCGCCATCCAGAGCGACGCTTCATCGGCCTCGATCCCTCGACCCAATCGCTGAACTTTGCCGCGCGCCTCGCCTTCGAGGCCGATCTCAAAAACCTCAGGCTCATCCGCGCGCCGATCATCGCCCTCTACCCGCACTTCGTCCCGAATGCGCTCGACGCCGCCTACATCCACTTTCCCGACCCTTACGTGCGCTCACGCCAGATCCACAAAGTCGTGAACGCCTCCGTCCTCAAGCACCTCGCGCAGGCCATGCGGCCCGGCGGAACGCTCAGCTTCGTCTCGGACCACGAAGCGCTCTTCCAAGAGGCGCTCAGGCTCGTCGAGGCGGCCGCTACTGACTGGGAGCGGCTCCACGAAGAGCGCTTCCTGCGCGGGTTCACGCCGGACGTGAAATCCCGCTACCAGCTCAAGTGGGAGCGCTATGGCGTCGAGGCCTTTCGATTCGAGGTGCGGCGGCGAAAAGTTTGAGGAGTCTCCTCTCCTCGTCATTCGTTGACCGCCCATCACCGCGTTGACAAGGACTGCCCCTTGTCAGCGACAGCGACTGCCTTCCCCGCCCCCTCCTTCACTCAGAGGTTCTTCGATGCGCGCTACCTTCAGCGAGAATGGACGTCGGACCATCTACACGGACTCGATGGAGATCTTTCACCGGGCCGCGGACCTCATCAACCTGAACCATCGGACGCGCCTGGAGCTCGAAGAGCCCGACTACGAGCACATCTTTTACGTGACGCTGAAGCTCCGAGACCGGCTCGTCCCACTGCCCGACTACGAGAAGGCGCAGTTCCACGATCTGCCGGTCTCGGTCTTTCGGAATGCCGACTCGCTCGAACGGCTCGCGGACGGCGCGCTCATCCTCAAGGACTGCGCGCTCCTGGGCAGCAACGTCGTCATTCGGCAGGGCAAAATCCGGCTGACCGACGGGACGCTGTATCGATTCATCCCAGGCATGGCCAAGCGGTTCAAAGCCTATCGCATCCAGCACAACCAGGCGCGCGGCCCTTACAAGGGAGGGGTTCGCTACCACAAGGACGTCTCGCTCGACCTGTTCAAGTGCCTCGCGGCGCAGATGACCTGGCAGACGGCCATCGTGAACGTGCCTCTCGGCGGCGCCAAGGGTGGGATCAAGCTCGACCCGCGCGGCTATGCCAAGGAGGAGCTCGACGAACTGACACAGCGCTACATGCACCGCCTCAAAAACCTCGTCGGCCCCAACTTCGACATCCTGGCGCCCGAGGTGGGCACCGACGCCGACACGATGGCCATGCTCCTGCGCCAATACAGCCTGGGCGAGCGCGAGCATCACAAGATGCGTGGCGCCGTCACGGGCAAGGACCTGCGCATCGGCGGCGCCGAGCTCGCCACGCAGGCCTGCGGGCTCGGTCTCCTCTGGTGCATCGACGAGTGGCTGCGTGAGCGCGGCGAGGACATCCGCGGCAAGACGTTCACGCTCCAGGGCTTTGGCAAGCTGGGCTCGACCCTGGCCGTGCTCCTGGCGCAGCGCGGCTGCCGACCGCTGGCCATCGGCGACGAGGACGGCGCCATCTTCAATCCCAACGGCATCGACCTCGACGCCCTGATCCGCCACGTGTTCCAGAACAAGAACAACCTGCGACGGAGCGTCAAAGGCTTCACCGAGGCACAGGCCATCTCATCGAAGGACCTCTTCGACGTGGAGGCTGACATCTTCATCCCGGCCGCGCTCGAGAACCAAGTGACCCACGAGGTGGCCAGCCGTCTCAAGGTCCGCCTCATCGCCGAAGGGGCGAGCTCGCCAACGACCCCAGAGGCCGACCAAATCCTCCAGGCTCGCAAGATCGACGTGATCCCGGATCTGATCGGCAACGCGGGCGCCGTCACCGTCTGCTACTACGAGTGGCTGCAGAACGCCCGCATGGAGCACTGGCCTGCCCACGAGGTCCAGCGTCGCCTCGAAAAGGCGATCCGCTCCAGCTTCCGGATCATCCGGGACATCGCCGCCAACCGGCCGACCCGTTCCGACTCGCACGATTCGAGGCCTTATTGCCTGGGCCAGGAGCTGGACATGCGCCTGGCAGCGATGGTGCTCGCGCTCCAGAGAATCAAATCGCACTACACGTTGGACAACTTCGCGATCTGAAATCGAAGGGCAACGCGCTTGTTGGTGGACGTCGCGATCGCGGCGCGCCTGCGCTCTCATCCGTGGCGCCTGTCGATCGCAGGGGCACGGCTTGCCTCAACGCCAGCGCCCTCTCCCGGTCGCTTCGCGTCCGCCCTCTCCCGTTTGATGGACGAGGGAAGGGCGTCGTG
>JAISIF010000162.1 GCA_031262165.1 Myxococcales bacterium
TAAAACATTATCACGTAGCCACCTCTTGAAATTTGCCCATGTCTTTTCGTGAGTAAAGCATGATTGACCTCGGTGTTGTTGGGAGTTCCCTTTTAGCGTTTCTTCTTTATGCGGCTATACTGATAGCTCAAACCTTTTTACTCTCCCGACAAATCCGGGGTGGGGGAGATAATCAAATGCTTCCACGATTTTGATTCGTGAGAGCATTTCTTTTTCATTTCTAGTTTCGAAACGAGTCGATTGAATTTCGCGATCTATTCATGCGCTGGCCGAAGTGTTTGACTTCAAAAAAACGACCCCTACACTCCGCCGCCGCCATGCCACCACGCATCGTTGGACAATATCAGCTCCATTCACTCCTGGGCACGGGCGGGATCGGAAGCGTCTATCGCGCGATCGACCGCCAGACGGGGGATGAGGTCGCCCTCAAGCTTCTCTCCTCTGGGGTGGCGTTGGACGCCAAGGCGGCCCGCCGTATGGCGCGTGAGTTCGAGGCCCTCTTCACGCTGGACCACGAGAACATCGTGCGCGTCTTCAAGACGGGCGTGTGGCACGGCTACCCGTATCTGACGATGGAGCTCATCGAGGGGATCAACCTGCGCCAATACCTCGCCGTCGGCGCTCAGAGCGCGTCGATGCCTCGACAGCGGGCCTTCGCGGGAGGGCAACTCGATCCCTTCGACCTTTGCTCCTTCGAGTCGTTCCTATCGGCCCCGAACGCCGAGCGCCACCTGACCAACCCCTACGGCTGCCTCGAAGAGTCGAGCTCCTCGGACCTCGACTCCTCCTATGGCGAGGGCCCAGAGGCGCTCCGGCGGCTGGCCGACGCCATCGACGAGCCGCTCACGATGGACGAAGACGAGGAGGCCGAGGGGATCGATGATCCATCGAAGGACGATGACCCGCGCTGGGCCGACAGCCCTGGCCCTAGATCGGCCAAGCCCCGGAAGCCCTCCGCGCCTCCCACTGGCGCGCACCTGACGGCCCGGCTCTCCGAACTCAACGCGCCAGAACGGCTGGCCAAGCTCAGGGACGCGCTGCTCCAGATCTGTCAGGCGCTCGCCTATGTCCATGCGCGCGGCCTCGTGCATCGGGACATCAAGCCTTCGAACATCATGGTGGACCGCGAGCAGCGCGTGAAGCTCATGGACTTTGGCTTGGCCAAGCACCTCGCGTCCGACACGGAGGTGACAGCAGTCGGCCACATCGTCGGCACCTACCGCTACATGGCACCGGAGCAGCTGCGCAGCGAGCGACTCGATGGCCGCACGGACCTCTACGCGTTGGGTGTCGTGCTCTACGAGCAACTCGCTGGGCGGCCGCCGTTCGATGGTCCCTCGACCATCGAGGTCTGCAAGAAGATCCTCGAAGAGGAGCCCGTGCCCTTGGCTCACTACAACCCAGGGGTGGATGACTCGCTGGCTCGCGTCACTCACTGGCTGCTCGACAAGAACGTCGAGGCCCGCATCCAGACCGCAGAGGAGCTCTATGAGGTGCTGCTCTCCTCCGAGTGAATGCTCGATGTTCGTTTCGATTCATCTCGAACCTTTGGGGCGGACCAACCTATTCGCCCCTGTTCTTTTCCCCGCACGAGTGAGTGTGGGGTCATCTCGAGGCATCTCGCATGAGCCTCCTGCCGGAGCGTGCGTCCTATTTCGAAATCGTGCAGGCCTGCTTTCTCGCCTTTCGCGGTGATGGCATGGCCCTCTCGCCCAAGGACGCGGAGCTCGTCTTCGAGTGGCACGAGCGGCAGGTGCCGTGTGAGGTCGTCTGCCAAGGCATCCGGGCCGCTGCGGAGCGCTCGATCATCGACACGCGCGTCACGTCGAGACCACGTTCGCTGCGCGCCTGCCGCCGTGAGATCGAACGGGAGATCGCGCGCCATCTGACTGTCAGCGTGGGGCAGCGCCGCGCGCCGTCCATCAATCTAGGTGATTCAGATGAATCGACATACGCGCACACTCGACTGAATCGTGCCCGGCGAACGCTCGATGAGCTGACCCTCACGCCTTCGCGGCTCGGTTTCCTGGAGTCGCTGCTCGATGCCTCCGAAGATTCCGACGACCTCGACGTTCGGCTCGCGCGGTTCGAACAGGCCGTGGCGATCTTCACGCTGCGCGCGCAGCCGGTCGAGGTCCGGCGCGAGGTGATCCGCAGGGCCCGCGCGAAGACCGGAGCGCGTCGCCTCCTGACGAGCTGGCAGGCCCATCGCGAGGCGCTACGCCATCATCTGATCGCGGAGATCGGGCGCTGTGGATTCTCTTCAAGACTTGCGTGTGATTCGTAGCAGCCATCTTGCGGTTCAAGGGGGAGTGCGAGGGGGGAGGGGGCGCTCAGGCCAGGCTCATTTTCGAATTCCAGAGGCAATTTTTTCGAATGAGCGTGTTGGCGACGACGAGGATTTTCCTCATTCCGGTGATGATGGCGAGCATGGGTTCTTGGTCAACGAGATTCAAAAATCTTTCGAAAACTTTATAAAAAATAGAGCATCTGAAAAATTCTCAATTCTTTACAGAAGTGTGGGATGCTTTCGCGGAGGTATTGCCTTCTAAAAGAAATACAATTGGAAAGATCCATGCAATTTCTATTGAGCAGAATAATGGCAACATACGACATTTTCTTGGAAGACTCGTAGAACAAAAGTTCTCTCGAAGAAAATCGACTGGTCATGCTGGCATTCGCCATATTGGCGGCCATTCGTCGATGAATAAACGAATGGCCCGAAACAAAGACGAGTGAATCAAAAAAAGAATTGCGCGGACCAAAACAAAGACCCCGAGCTCATTTTAGTAGGGTCCCCCGGCTTTGCCGGGGGACTGAAAAGGTCTAATCTTTACGGCAATTGGCTTCACTCCATATTTTTATAAGGGTGAGCACAAGAAAACTATAATTTTAAAAGAGCTTGCCTTTTAGCGCATGATTTAAGTCTGAATTAGAAGTCTGGCAGAGAATGTTTGAAAAACGCCGCGAAAAGGCCTCTTTGAGAGGCCAGCGGCGAAAATCCCCCGGCTTTGCCGGGGGATTATTACTTCGGTGGTCAATCCAAGAAATCCAACGAATCACTCGACGCCTTGTCCAACGCCAAATCGAACCCGCATCCATTATCGCCTGGTCCTATTCGCGATGCGTTCACCAGGCCGCCGCGAGAGGGCTCTCTCGAAGTCTAGAAGACAAGTGTGGCGCTAGGGCACGAGCTGCACGATGTCCAAGAGGTTCTCGTAGTTCTCGGGATCATCGAGCTCGGTCGCGGTCATCGGCGTTTGGCTCGTGTAGAAAAATGGCTTCAGGAAAAAGCCGTTTTGGTCCTTTTGAAGAGGCGCCAGCACACGGACTTTGGTGCCAACGGCAAAGCCAGCAGCGTCAGCACCCGTCAGCTCCATGATGAGATCTTGGTTGATCTTCAGCTTTACCTTCTTCTGAGGCGTGCTCGTGGCGTCATAGACGAGATCGAACTCGCGGTTCTCCTTGCTGGCGCCGGGCTTGTAGTTTTCGAGCGTGCCGTCCACCTGCACGTATTCCGACTCGAAATCGACGCCCAAGGTCTCGCTGCCGATGACCTGCACCAGGTTGTCCTTGATGAAGCCAAGATCGACCGAATCCTGCGTGTTCTGCGTCATCGTGTAGGCCTCGACCTGCTTGAACCCATTGAACTCGCCGACCTTTGTGACGGTCAGGTCGATGTTTGGATACCGCTCGATGTCTGAATTGGGCGCGGGATAGACAGGGAAGAGAGGGCTGTAGCTGCCTGTGTCCACGAAGATCGCCGGGCCTGTCTTGTCCTTCTGCACGAAGAAGCCTTTGTGTGTGCTCGGCTCGCTGCGGAAGTAGGTCATGAAGACGTTCTTGACCCGGATGGCACACGTCCCATTGACCGCGCGCAAATCCTCGATGGTCCCGTCGATCGGCGCCTTGGTGGTGAACGAGGAGATGAAGTCATCGGCCATCGTTGCCCCCGAGGCGGCCTTGACCCCGTTCGCGCCACCCGCGACCCGCACGTAGTAGGTCTTCTCGAGCGCGTAGGTCGTGGTGGGATCGATGTTGAAGGTGATGGTCGGGTTCTGGCTGAAGTCGATGTTGCCCGCCTCTGGGTGCAAGAGCTGGATGTGGTCGCTGACCTGGAGCGTGCCTTCTTGGCCTGGGTAGTCGAGGAAGAGCTTGGCCGGGTCGATCCGCTGGCTGAAGGTGATGGTGAGTGCCGTGGTTTGGTCCACGTCCGTGGCCCCGTTCGATGGCGTGATCGACACCACCGAGAGCGGGCTCGTGTCGGCGCCTGTGCCCGTCGTGAAGCGCGCCTTGAAATCAGAGGTCATGGGCAGCTGGACATTCTCGGACTTGACGCCGTTTGCCCCGCCCTGGATGTGCAGCTCGTATTGCGTGTTCGGGGAGAGCGG
This sequence comes from Myxococcales bacterium, assembly GCA_031262165.1. Lineage (GTDB taxonomy): Bacteria > Myxococcota > Myxococcia > Myxococcales > UBA5297 > UBA1203. The sequence continues at coordinate 4,392 of JAISIF010000162.1, forward strand.
CGAGTGCGGGTAGAACACGAAGGATGGGTTGGTCTGGTAGCTGCGCGTCATCTCCACGGGCGTTGCGCTGCTTCCCACCTCGTAGAGCTTGACGGTCGCGCTCGAGGTCGGGGCAGAGGTCACCGTCGATTGCTGCATCCGTCTGTCGAAGGTGATCTGGATCGAGGTGTTGGTGAACACGCCCGTCATCGAGTTTGCCGGATACGTCTCGATCACCTGTGGCTCTTGTCCGGGCGTCACCCACGCCGCGGTGAAGATGGCCGAGTGGGTTTGCCCCATCTGATTGCCTGCCAAATCTTCGATGGCGCCACGCACCGTCACCTTCAGCTCGTCGCCCTTGTCGAACATCGCCTCGGGGGTGAACACGATGGTCGGATTGCGCGAGGTGTCGAAAGTGCCGCTGAGCGCCTCGCCCTGCGGGTTGCCGTCCCACCACTCGATGAGCTCGAAGTTCGCATCGAGCGTCGTCGGATCGATGGGCTCGCTGAAGACGAGTTCGATGGTGCTGTCGAGCGGCACGTCGATGGCGCCATGGCTCGGCTGGATGCTGACGAGCGAGGGCGGCGTGGTGTCGTCCTCGTTCGCGGTGGTGAACGTGAAGGAGATGTCCGCGGCCAACGTCTGCCCCTCCGCGTCCAGGACACCCGCGCTCCCGCTTCGGACGACGACGGTGTGCGCCGTGTCTCCAGCTAGGTTGGCGCTCGGCTTGAGCGTCACCGATTTGAGATCGGCGCTGAAGCTGAACGCGCCCGCCACCTTGGCCTGCGCGCCCGCGCTCGACGGGTAGAGGAAGAAAGTGTCAGCGCTGAGCGAGTCCTGCTGCACTGGGGTCGAGAACGAGAGCACGACCGCGACGTTGCGCACGACGTTCACTGCCTGGTCCGCGGGCATGGTCCCGAGGAGCGCAAATTCGCCCGGCGCCGGTGGCGTCGAGGCATCTGGACCAGCATCGGTGGACAAGGAGGCATCTGACTCGTCCGCCGTGTCCTTTTCACCGCCACCGCCGCACCCCATGCCGACGAGGAAGAGCGAGAGGGTGAGCAGAGCGGGCAGAGAGAACACGGTGACGGCAGCTGGGGTTCGCACTTTGGACCTCGGAGGTTCCGGCCAGAGGGCCGGGGCTTGTGAAGGGCGCAGATCAAGGGAGCTTGGAAGCGGAGGGGCGTTTGTCGGAGCGGTCGAGTTTTAGCGCAACCTTCTCTTGCTCGCTCCGATTCCGCTCTCTTCTAGCAGGGCGGCAAGGCAAGTCGTGAAGCAACCCTCCCTAACCGGAACTAATAGATGGGTCGATTCTCGATAGGATTATTCCACAAATTTACAACCAGGATATGCTTCAGTGGAACGAGGATAATCAACTATTCAAAGAATATAGTTATAAACCTTATAAATCAAAGTAACTGTTGACGGTATTTCTGTTCACGCCCATCAGATTTGCTGTGGCTATGGCAGTAATATCCTCACAGAAGCATCGACAGATCTTATTCAGCTTTTGTGTGCTTATCCGGGAAAATTTCATGTTCTTGACCTAGCAGGAGTGCAGAGATGCTAGGCAAGCACCTTATTTTAATAGGAAAAAAAACTCCCGGCTTTTCCGGGGACTGGAAAGGTTTGACCTTTACGGAAATTGGCTTCATCCCATATTTCTGTAAGGGTGAGCATATAAAAATTATAATTATAGTTGTAATTGTAAGAGAGCTCGCCTTTTAGCGCATGATTTAAGGAGTTATCACTTAATTATCCCATCGCCCCACTTGTCAGTGAAATGCCATTCTTCGTTGCTTCGCTCTTCACTTCCGTCTGGAAGCTCCCGCCTCGCGCCTCGATTGACATTCCCGGTCCTGCGCGATGCAAAGGTCATAATGAAGGGATAAGTCCTAAGTCGGAATTAGAAGTCTGGCAGAGAATGTTTGAAAAACGCCGCGAAAAGTCCCCAACTTTGCCGGGGGATCATTACTTGTTCAATACTTATTCAATCAGAGGCTGCTCACACAGAATAGGCATGTCTGAATCTATAAAAGTTTATTCCTCGTCATTCTAGTCATTCCAATGGAAGAGGCGTGGGGATAGTTCAACGACTCTAATTGCCCTGAATGATGAATGAGGAAGCATACACATGGACATCAAGAAAGCCTTTGCCCTCGTCGCTGCCTGCGCCATCGGCGTCTTCTTCTGGGAGTCGGCAGCGCTCTATCCGCTCAAGATTCTGACGACGATCTTTCACGAGCTCGGCCATGCCCTGGCGGCCAAGTTCAGCGGCTTCACGGTGAAGGAGATCGTCATCAACGAGAACGGGTCTGGTTACTGTGCCTATCTGACGGACAAGAGCTTCTTCAAAGAGGTGTTCGTCGCCTCGTCCGGCTACCTGGGCAGCACGGTCATCGGCGCCTTCCTCCTGTTCCTGTGCCTACGCCTGGAAAAAGCAGGGAAGTTCATCCTGAGCTTCCTCGCCATCGTGCTCGTCGCTGTCTGCGTCATCTGGACGCGCAACACGTTCGGCTGGGTGAGCTCGATCGGCCTCGCGCTCGCGCTCGGATTGGCCGCTCGCTTCCTCCACGAAGAGCTCAGCCAGCTCCTCGCGCTCTTCCTGAGCGCCTTCGTGGGCCTCTACTCCGTCCATCACATCCGCTACCTCGTGACACGGACACCGGTCTCGGGCGAGGTCGCGGATACCGAGGCGCTCGCCCAGCTGACGCACATCCCGGCGCCTGTCTGGGCCGTGGCCTGGCTCCTCTTCTCCGCGCTCGTCCTGCTCGTGGCCATCTACCAGGGCTTCAAGCGGCCAGGCGCCAAGCCCGCGGCCTTTCCAGGAAAGAATGCGGCGCTCCGCTGAAGAGCTGAAAAAGTGTTGGGGATGAGGCGCGTCCACCACCCAGGGATGTCGAGATCGAACTGCGTTCATTCAAAATAAAAAAGGAGCGCGACGAATCGCGCTCCTGAAAAATACCACGAACCAACCGAACGCATGATTCAGAGGACGTTCGAGGCGCACTCGGCCAGGGCACTGCGCTCGCCCTTCGTCAGCGTGATGTGCCCGGCGATCCGCTCGTTCCTGAAGCGGTTGAGAACGTGGATGAGGCCGTTGTTCATCGAGTCCAGGTAGGGATTGTCGATCTGGTAGGGGTCGCCCGTGAGGATGATCTTCGTGTTGTCGCCAGCGCGCGTGATGATCGTCTTCACCTCGTGCGGCGTGAGGTTCTGCGCCTCGTCCACGATGATGAACTGGTTCGGGATGGAGCGGCCGCGGATGTAGGTGAGCGGCTCGATGGCGAGCACGCCGAGGTCGATGAGCTCGTGGTAGCCGCGCCCGCGCTTCTTGTCGGCGCGCGAGAGGTTCATCAGGAATTCGACGTTGTCGAAGATGGGCTGCATCCACGGGTTGAGCTTCTGCTCCACGTCGCCGGGCAAAAATCCGATGTCCTTGCCGAGCGGAAAGATGGGGCGCGAGACGAGGAGCTTGCTGAAGACCTGCGCCTCCATCGTCCGCTGCAGGCCACCGGCGATGGCGAGCAGCGTCTTCCCGGTCCCGGCCTTTCCGACGAGCGTCACGAGCTTGATGTCGTCGTTGAGCAGGACATCGAGCGCGAAGCTCTGCTCCATGTTCCGAGGCCGAATGCCCCAGACGCCGTCCTTGAGCCGCGCGATGGGCACGAGTGTGTTCGGCCCTTTGGGCGGGGAAAATTTGGCCAGCGCCGTCTGCGAGGGGTTGGCCTCGTTCTTCAGGATCATGAACTGGTTGGGCGCGTGGCCCTCGAGCGTGAACTCGCACGCACCTGTGTCGTAGAGCTCGTCGATGAG
>JAISIF010000163.1 GCA_031262165.1 Myxococcales bacterium
ATGGCGTCGTCGCCGCGTCATCGGGCCCGGCGCTGGTGCCAGCGCCCGTGTCCACGTCGCCCAGGTCAGAGGTCGGGGGAGGGGCGAGCGGGGCAGGGGGCTCGGGCCTGTTGGGCCTGAGGGCCACCGGCAGGACAGGGCTCTGCTTGCCGTCGAGCGTCTGGAAGGAGGCCGGGTAGAGCGTGGCCGAGCGCGTGAGCGAGCGGGCCTTCTTGAGCACGAGAACGTCGCTGCGCAGGCGTGAGAGCGAGTCCTGGGCACGGTCGCACCACGGGACCTCGATGAGGCCGAACTTCAGGCACTGCTCGGCCGTCTGCTCGTAGAACTCCGCCGCCGAGGTCTCCAGACCGCTCACCTTGTCCACGAGCGTGGAGCGATACATCTCGCAGCCCTCTTCGCCGTAGGCGCGCTTGATGTCGGGCGGGCAGGGCGACTCGACGAGGCTCGTGGCAAAGCGCTCATAGACGTAGCCGCGCTTGTAGCTGGCCGCGAGGATCCACTCGGCGCTCTTGAAGCGCATCACGTCCACGTAGCTCTGCTGGAGCGCCTTGGCCGCATTGAGCTTTGCCAGGAAGGACTTCTCGAGCGCCTTGCTGCGGCCGGTGATCTCCAGGGCGTCCCACTTGGCGAACTCGGCCTCAGCCAGACGGAAACGCGCCTCGCCAGCGGCCTCGGCGGCCTGGGGCGCGCTGGCGTCGAGCGCGCGTCGCTCGAACTCGCGCGTCGTCTCTTCGTAGGCGCGCAGGGCGTTCTTCGTGCTGCCGAGCTTCATCCAGCAGTCGCCGATCTCCTTGTGGGCCTGAACGATGAGTGGGCCCTGCGCCTTGTCGCGCGAGAAGCGGTCGATGAAGTCGTCGAGCACCTGGTTCTGCCTGCGGCAGTCGCCCATCTTCTGATAGACGCGCGCGGCCTTGTAGAGGTTGCGCGGCGCCAGCTCGCTCTTCGGGAAGAGCTGGGCAAAGCGGATGAACTGCTTGGCCGAGGCGCTGTAGTTCTGGAGCGCTTCGAGGAGCACGGCCACGTTGTTGAGCGCCGCCTCGCGTCGCGTCGAGTTCGGGTATTTCTCGACGAGCAGCTGGTAGCGCTGCACGGCCTTGTCGAAGTCGTAGCTGTTCTCGGCGTTGTAGGCGACGCGGAAGAGCGAGAGGTCGGCGAGGTCCGAGTCGGGGTATTCGCGGTAGATGCGCTCGTAGAGGCGCAACGCCGAGTCGAAGCGGTGGCCCTTCTCGCGGCAGAGCGCGGCGTTGTTGAGCGCCTTGTCGGCGAACCGGTAGATGATGTTGCGCGCCACCAGCTTCTCGAAGAGCTCGCCTGCCTCGTCCCATTCCTCGGCGGCCATGAGCTGCTCGGCGCGCTTGAACATCGCGTTGTCGCCGAAGTCGCGCAGCAGGCGGCCATTCTCCGAGTTGGGATCCACGCGGACGCGGCCCTTGTCGTCGGGCGAGGTGAGCGCGTCGGTGAACGCCGTCACCGCGACCCAATCCTGCGTGATGAGGAAGGTCTCCAGCGTCAGGTTCGAGGCAAAGCTGGCGAACTCGCTGTCGGGGTAGGTCGAGACCAGCTCGGAGAAGCGGCGCCTGGCCTCCTCGAAGTCCTGCGCGACGTAGAACAGCTCGGCCGCGCGGTAGGCGCTCTGCGGCGCACGATCGTGCTTGGGCACGAGGGCGATGAACTCGTCGATGGCCTGGACGAATTCGAGGTGGAGCGGGTGGAGCTCGCGCTTCTCCACGAGGCGACCCTCGGGCCAGTCGCGCGCCGTGAACAGGACAGGGGGCGGGACCTCGGGCTCGCTGCCGCTCTGTCGAATCTCGAGATCGCGCTGGCGGGCGAGGACGACGCCAAAGGCAGCCTCTGCCTGGTAGCGCTTCTCGCCCGAGAAGTCCCTGACCTTGGCGTAGGTCTGGGCTGCGGCGTCGAAGTCGAGGCTCTGATACTGGCAGTCGGCCAGATAGAAGGTGAGCTCATAGGCCTCTTTGCTGTGCGGGAAGCGCGTCAGGTAGCGCGTGTAGGTCCGCGCTGCGATCTCGAAGGCCTGGCGCGCGCGCTCCACGTTGCCAGCGCTCGCGTATTCGGTGGCCTGTCGATGGTGGTGCAGGGCCGAGTTGTAGAGGATCTGCTCGGCCAGTGCCTCGGCGTCCTTGAGCACCTTGGAGTCGGCCTTGTTGGCCTCGAACCAGGCGCTGCCCGGCGCGTAGCGCGCCACGAGGCGATCGCGCTCGTCGAACGCCTTGTCGAACTCGCGCAGGCCAGTCTCGTAGGCCTTGACGATCTTCGAGTGGATCGACGGCGCCAGGGGATCGAGCGGCGCCTTGTCGAGGTTCTTCCGGTAGGCCGCGATGGCCTCGTTCCAGCGCGTCTGATCGGACTGCACGTCGCCCAGGCGCCGCCAGAACTCGGCCTCCCAGGGCCGCTCGCCGAGGCGCTGGAAGAGGGCCTCGGCCCTGTCGATGGAGCCCCAGCGATCGTCGGCGAACGAGATGGCCATGTATTGCAGCGCCTCGTTCTTCAGGTCGCCGCCGTCCATCGTCTCGCCGTCGTCCGCCGCTGCCTGGCGCGCGGCATAGTGGTCGAGCAGCTTCACGAAGGTCTCGACGGCATTGTCGAAGTCGTCGAGGCGGTAATAGACCCAGCCGAGCTTGTAGAGCGCCTTGTCGAAGAGCGGGTGGTCTGGGAAGGCGATGGCCTTGGTGTAGGCCTCGGCGGAGAGGCGCAGAGCGTTCGGCTCGTTGACCGCGTCGAAGTAGTATTCGCCGATTCGGATCCAGGCCTCGGGCACGAAGCGCGAGATGGGATATTTGGCGATGAGGCGGTTGAAGGCGTCGCGGCTCTCCGTGAACTCACCCTGCTTTTCGAGGCAGTAGCCGAGCAGGTAGTGGCTCGCGTCGTTGAGCGCGTAAGCCGGGAAAGTGGTGATGAGCTGCTGATAGAGCGCGATCGAGGGCTGGTAATTCTCGCGCGGCTCCCGAGGAAAGGCGCTGAGCTTCCCCTCTTCGGCGAGACGGTATTGCTCCTCGAAGCGGGCCATCTCCATCTGATAGTCGTCGTTCGTCTTCTCGTAATAGAGCTCGGCCAGCCGAAACATGGCGTCGGGCGTGAAGCGAGGATCGTCTGGGTAGCGCTTCAGGAAGTCCTCGAACACGGCGATGGCGTCGCGTCGCTCCTGGCGCTCGAAGATCTCGATATCCGTGATGGCGCGCTCGTAGGAGTCGATCATGCGCGTGCGGCGTTCGCCGTAGCGCTTGTGGACGAGGGTGTTGACCTCGGCGCTGAACTCGTGAGCCTCTGCCCCGAAGACGTCCAGGAGATCCGACACCTCGATGAGCTCACGGTCGATGGCCGCATCCGTGGAGAAACCCTCCAGGAGGCGGCGCGTGGCGCGATCGCGAGGGACGACCGGCGTCAGCTCGGGAGCCCTGTCCGATTCGGCGAGCTTGACGAACTCGGGCGAGCCAGTCGGCAGGGTCTTCATCATGGCGTTTTCCATGACGGTGTTGCCGCTGGGCGGGGGAGCGCTGGGCTTGCTGGTCTGGGCTTGGGCGCGCGCGGCGAGCGGCGTCAGGGCCAGGAGCAAGGCCAAAAGGAGCGTGTCGGCAAAGGGGCGTCTCATGCGTGTTCCTGTTCAGCCGGGGTCGAGGTGCGCGCGCGTCACTTCGCCTCGGTGAGCGCCTCCTTGAAGTCGAGTTCGAGCGAGCGAAGCTCGCCATCCTTCTGGCTCGCAAGGCTCTGGATCTTCTCCGTGAGGTTCTGCTTGCGGGTCCAGGCGATGTCCACGAGGCCTACCTCGGCCTTGACCATGGCGTCGTAGAAGCGGCCCAGGAGCCTGGTGAAGCTCTGGAACGCGATGGTGCCGACGAGACCTCGGGCATTCGAGGCGTTGGCCCGGCTGCGCTGCTGATACGTCTCCAGCTGGCTCACCTCCTGGATGATCTGACTGCGGACGACCGTGGCCTGCGCGTCGATGCGCTCGCCCAGGTGCGCGCGAGTCCGCGAGGTGCGCTGATAGAGCGCAGCGATGGACTCGTGCAGGCGATCGAGCTCGGCGGTGGGCAGGCGAGCGGCGGCGGCAGGCGCCAGGCCGCGCAGGTTCTTCGTCTCGCGCCGCTCCTCATCGAGGAGAGTGGCGTAGCGGTTCCTGAGCGCGTCGTTGTCGGGGCGTGTCCGCTCGACGCGGGAGCGCTCTTCGGCGAGCGCGCGCCGCCGCTGACCGAGCGTCTTTCGCAGGCCTTCGGCCACGGCGCGCTCGGAGACGAGCTGGCGCGCGAAGTCGACGCGATCGGAGTCGGACAGGTCCTTCGGATCCATGTCGCGCAGGAGTTTGTCGCTGGCCGCCTGGAGGGCGAACAGCCCCTCGATCTCCATGGCCACGCGGTGGGCCGCCTGCTCCAGGGAACGGATGCGGTCCGTGATCGACTTGCGCCACGCCATGAAGTCTGCCTCGGTCCGAGGCTGATCCTGGAGCGCCTGCTCGAGGGCCGCGCGCTCAGTGCGCAGCGCGTCGAGGCGGGCGCGCTGATCGAGGAAGGGCCCGTGCTCGGGCGCGTCCTTGCCTGGCGGCGTCAGGGCTGCCTGCTCGAAGTCGATGAGATCGCGCCTGAGCGTCGAGAGGCCCATCTCCAGCGCGTCGGCCTGAGAGAAGCCCTTCTGGAAGAACGGGAAGAGCTCCGAGCGCCGCTGGTCGATCTGCTCGACGAGGCGCTCGGCCGTCTCGAAGGACTGGGCGATGGCCTGGCGCGTCTCATCGATGTCCGTGGTGATGCGGATGGCCTCGGTGATGTCGCGCTCGGTCGTGGCCCACGGGATGGCGAATTTGGGCAGGAAGCGCTTCAGGTCCAAGGTCTCGTCCGAGTTCTGGAGGGCAGCCTGGAGGAATTCGACCGGGTCCTTGTGTGCAGCCAGGCGCTCGGCCAGGCCATCGTAGGCGGGCTGGAAGTTCGCGATCACGCCGCGGTAGGCCAGGCCCGCCGCGTCGAACTGGCCGAGCCTCAGGAGCAGGTGTCCCTGCAGCACGAGCGCGTCTTGGGCGATGAGCGCGTCGGGCGCGGTGGTCGTGATCCGCTCGCAGGCGTGCAGCGCCTTCTGGAAGTCCTGGGTGTCGCCCTCTGCCACGGCGCGCCGGACATAGGCCCAGGCGCTCTCGTAGAGGGCATCGATGAAGGTGTCCGACTGGTAGTCGATGTATTGGTAGCGATCGATGGCCTGGCTGTAGTGCCCCTGCTCGATGAGGATCCGGCCCATCGCCAGGTGCGCCTGCTCGTGGACGCGGCTCGCCGTGGGTGAGTTTGCCGGGATCCGCACGAGCGCCTGGAAGGAATCGAGGGCCGCCTCCAGGTCACCGCGCTGCACGGCCAGCACGCCTCGGAAATAGTGCGCCTGGTGGATGAATGTGCCGCCGGTCTTGATCACCGAGAGGAACAGATCGCCTGCCTGGCGCTGGCGCTCGGCCTCGGGCAGGTCCTTCCGGCCAAAGAACCACTTGCCATAGGCATAGGCGACTTCGGCGGGCAGCGTGCCGTCGGGCCTGCGCAGCTGCTGGATGTAGGTCTCGATGCCCGCGAAATCTCTGAAGCGCGCGCTCAGGTCGATGTGGCGAAGCAGCGCTTCGAGGAAGTGGTTGCCCCGCTGACCTCGGCGGCTCAGGCTCAGGTATTCGCGGAAATAGAAGCGCGCGCCATGGAAGCCCTGCAGCTGATAGAGCGACTCGGCCAGCATGTAGAGGGCTTCGGTGTTCCCGGGAATCTGCTCGAACGCCTTGTTCCCGATGAGGTCGTAGAACAGGGTGCTGGCCGCCTCGTAGTGCTGCAACAGGAACTGGAGCTCCGCGTCGGAGAAGCGCCGCTTCAGACCATCGCGCTCCAAGGCGTCGGACCTGTCCATGTAGAGGCGCTCGATGATGTCCGCCTGCTGTTCGAGCGACTTGCCCCTGGACTCGAAGCTGGCGAGCGGGCCGCGCAGCTGTGACTGGGCCGCGAGGGAGGCGCCGGACGCCGAGAACAGCGCGACGAGGGCGAGGCCGAGGCTGACGAGGGACCGTCTCATGGGTGCCTTGAGCGGGAGGGAGGTCACTTCGAAGGAGCCGTGGCCGCCGCGTTGCCCGCGGTCCTGGGAAGGTTGTCGTCGAGCAGGCTCATCTCGTAGCGGATGGCGGGGCGATCCTTGAGATCCGTCGTGAAGTTGCCCTGCTCGAAGGCGACGACCTTCAGCTGCGTGACACGCCCCGGCTCCGCGTCGAACGTGTGGCTCGACTGCACTTTGAACTTGTAGCCCTCGAGGTATTTGAAGACGCCGAAGCCATGACCGCGGAACTGGAGCTGGACGACGATTTGATGCTGGCCTGGCAGGATGCGGCCGTTGAAGATCTCGATCTCCTCCTGATCGCCGAGGGAGCCGTCGCCCAGATCGACGCGCGTGAAGATGGGCGCGCCGTCCAGCGCGTAGGCCGCCGATTCGAGGACGAAGGCGCCACCCATCTCGTTGCGGTGGGCGATGACCGCCTTGGCGCCCTGACCGACCGAGGTGCCGCCCAGGATCGACTCCTGGAGCAGCAGGAGGCGGGCGCGGGTTCGGAAGACCTGCTCCTTGAGGTCCGTCACCTGCTCTTCCATCGTCCGTACACGGCGCGTGAATTCCTCGTCGGTGGCAGAGCGCTCGGGCGCGGGGGCCGGAAGAGCAGCTTTGGCTGGAACGACTGGAGCCGCGGCAGTGGCAGGCGTGGCGGCCTGAGAGGAAGCGGGAGCAGCAGCGCGTGCGGTGATGTCGTCACCGTCGGCCAACGCGGCGCTGGCACTCAAAAGTGTCAGGCAGGCAGTCAGGAAGAGCTGGTGGGAAACGCGCACGAAAGGAATCCTTTGCAGGAGAGGAGAAAGGTCCCTCCTCAAAAAAGTCGGGCCCCCTAGCACAGATTTGAGGTGAGTCAATCCATGTTCAGGGCAATCGAGTTCTGGATTGGCTTGACACGCCCACTACCTCCGGCCTCCGGGTCATCTCCCTCTGAGAGAGAAGTTTTGGATGGCGTCCCCTTCATCGAGGGGGATGTCTGCAAAGCCGACAGGGGGAGTGGCGATGCGAATCGACAGAACTCGATGGCCTGCGGGGGAGATGTGGGTCGAAGTTTTCTTCGTGTCCCTCGAAGACAATCCGCACGGGCGATTGGTAATCCCCCTACGCACCAATCGTCCGTGACATCCGAAAACCGAGAACTCGATTGCCCTGAGCAATGAGCCAGGCAATCGATGGATAAGCTCTGAGGACTTATCCATCGCAATGACGGAGCGGGACTTTCTCGGCAAACGTATCGTCATTGAATTGAGAATCGTGAGGAACGAAGCTAAGAAATACTTCGGAAGATACGTCGTCATTGCGAGGAGCTTTGTTCCGAAGCAATCCATTGTCGATCAAGATCTCGATGAACAAATCGCCTCAAGATGAAGACATATTTGTCGAGAAGAATTGGAACGACTCCATCGAATAACGCCAATTCGCCGACGGTTTTATCTCATCGATAAAAATCAAAGGATTTGCCTGATGCAGGAATTTTTCGAAGTCATCCGAGAGAATTGCCCTCGTCATAATTGGTCCAGGGCCGTCGAGTTGGCCCGCATCGTCGGTGTGGTGACGACCGAGCGCGAGACGTCCGAGATGGTCAGGCTCAAGGTCAAGGCCAGCGACGAGCTGATGAGCCGGACCGTGGCCCTCTTCCTCGAAGACGAGGATTGGACCTGTGACTGCCGCTCGAAAGAGGGCGTGTGCGTTCACGTCGCTGCCGCTGCCATCGCGCTCAACCGCGCGCGCAAGGCGGGAGAGGCGCTGCCCAGCGCGACCAGTCGCCTGGCCCAGGTCGAACACGCCTTTCGCCGCCAATCGGATGGCCTCGTCTTCGAGCGTTTCCTCGTCGTCGATGGCGCGCGCCAACCACTCACCACCACGCTGAGCGCCCTGGCCTCGGGTCGGGTGCGCGGTCCCCAGGTCGCCGCCGATCGCGCGGACCTCGCGATGGATCTGAACCTCGGCATCGAGAACCGGCTCTTTCCGCTGCGCGATCGCCTGGAGAAGCTCATTGGCCTAGCCGCCGACTGCACCAACGTCACGCTCGACGGCGCGCCTCTCACCGCGAGCCGAACGCCCCTCGCACCCGAGATCGTTCGCCTCACCGACCACCCGATGGGCTTTCGCCTGACGCTCGAGCGCTCGCCCGATCTCGACGAGGTCTTTGCCAATGGAAGCGCGCTCTCAGGCGGCGTGCTCCACCCGATCTCCGAGTCGCGACTCACCGCGCGCGAGCGTGCCGAGCTCTCGCAGGGCCGCGTCTTTGGCGCGGGTCAGAAGATCGCGCTGATGACCGAGGTCTTGCCCGACCTGCAGAGCCGCATCCGCGTCCTCGTCGAGTCGAAGCGCCTGCCTCGGCTGAGCGATGCGAGGGCGCGCGTCCACTTCGAGTTCACGCGCGAGGGCGATGCGCTCCTCGTCCTGCCGACGCTCGTCTACGGCGATCCACCGGTGGCGCGCGTGGATGGCGGGCGGCTCGTCTCGCTCGCCAACGAGGTCCCGATCCGCGACGAGCTCTTCGAAGATCGCCTCTCGCGGCGCCTCCAGCGCGATCTCGAGATGAAGCCCGGTCACCGCGCGACGTTCCAGGGCGAGGCGGCCATCGGCGTGGTCCAGAAGATCGAGGCGTGGGGTCGGCAGAAGGGCGAGGGCAGCGCGCTCATCACGGGTGAAGCGCAGAGGGCCTTTCACCTGGCCCCGCCGATTGCCGTGGACCTCGCGATCGAGGGCGATGACTTCCGAGTCTCGTTCGATTCCGTGGCCGAGGATGGGCGCCGCGCAGGTCACGCCGATCCGAGCGCCGTGCTGCGTGCATTTCGGGAAGGCGCCTCGCTCGTCCCGCTGCTCGACGGCGGCTTTGCGCCCCTGCCCGTCGAGTGGCTGAGGAAACACGCGCGAACGCTCGCCGATCTGCTCGCGGCCAAACAGGAACGAGACGAGTTGCCCGCGTGTGCGCTGCCCGACCTTGCTCGACTGGCCGATGAGATCGGTGCTGCACCGCCGCCGGGCTTTGCGTCGCTCCGTCCACTCATCGAGGACTTCGCGGGCCTGCCCGAGCTGCCTTTGGACCTCGAGCTCGACGCCACGCTGCGCGGCTATCAGGCCACGGGCGTCCGCTGGCTCTCGTTCCTCAAGCGGGCGCGGATGGGCGCGCTGCTCGCCGACGACATGGGCCTGGGCAAGACGCTCCAGGCGCTCGCCGTCCTCGAGAAGCCTGCACTCGTGGTCGCGCCGACGAGCGTGCTCCCCAACTGGAGGGATGAGGCGCGTCGCTTCCGGCCAGGCCTCAAGTTGTGCCTCTTCCACGGCCCCTCGCGTCAGCTCGACCCGGACGCCGACGTGACGCTCACGAGTTACGCGCTGCTGCGCAACGATCTCGATCTCCTGAAGCAGAGGCGTTGGCGCGTGCTCCTCCTCGACGAGGCGCAGGCCATCAAGAACCCGGACAGCCAGGTGGCGCGCGCGGCCTTTGCCCTGAGCGCCGACTTCCGAATCGCGCTCACCGGGACGCCCGTCGAAAACCGCCTCGACGAGCTGTGGAGCCAGTTCAACTTCCTCAACTCGGGGCTCTTGGGCACGCGCGCCGACTTCGACGAGCGCTACGCGCGGCCCATTGCCGAGGGCGTTCCCGGTCGGGCCGCCGCACTGCGCGAGCGCATCCGGCCCTTTGTGCTGCGCCGCCTCAAGCGCGAGGTGGCCTCCGAGCTCCCGCCTCGCACCGAGTCGATCCTGCGCTGCGAGCTCTCCGAGGACGAGCTGGGGCTCTACCAATCGCTTCACGCGGCCACGCGGCAGGAGGTCGTGGACAAGCTCACCGCAGGCGGCAACGTCCTGGCCGCACTCGCGGCGCTGCTCCGAATGCGACAGGCCTGCTGCCATGCGGCCCTCATCCCAGGGCAAGAGCGGTTCGAGCGCTCCTCCAAGGTCGAGCTCCTCGTCGACAAACTCCTCACCCTGAAAGCCGACGGTCACCGCGCGCTCGTCTTCTCCCAATGGACGCGCCTGCTCGATCTGATCGAGCCGCGCCTGAACGAGGAGGGCATCGGCTTCGTGCGGCTCGACGGCACGACGCGCGATCGCGGCACGGTGGTGAGCGCGTTCCAGCAGGACGATGGCCCGCCCGTGATGCTCATCTCGCTCAAGGCCGGTGGCGTGGGCCTGAACCTGACGGCGGCCGATCACGTCTTCCTCGTCGATCCCTGGTGGAACCCGGCCGTCGAGGATCAGGCCGCCGATCGCGCCCATCGCATCGGCCAGGATCGTCCCGTGTTCATCCACCGCCTGGTCGCGCTCGGAACGGTCGAGGAGCGCATCCTTGCGCTCCAGCAGAGCAAGCGCGCGCTCGCCGAGGCCGCGCTCTCGGGCGCGGCTACTGCCGAAGGCCTGACGAGAGATGATCTGATGATGCTGCTCAGCGAGGGGTGAGAGGGCTTTTCTACAAGTCGGCTCACCAGCCCTGGGAACGAACGAAGGGGTTCATCGCTGAGCTCCGTTGGGCGTTGGGCTGGACAATCCGTTGCACCACTAAGGAGAGCGCGATGACGGACAAGAAAAAAGAGGCAGCCGCCCTCACTGAGAAAAAAGGGATTAATTTCTTAAAAGAGAATTTGTTAAAAACAGGAATGATTGATCCAAGAATAAATGATACGGATAAAGAAATCTCGTGGGACGGAGAATTATACGTTTATGATGATAAAGAACATTTCGGTGAAAAAACTCACCTTAGTGGACGTATTCCTATACAAATAAAAAGCACAAATATTAAGAAACCAAAAAAAACGTATTAAAATGTAAAACATCATGTGCTGACTTAAGGAATTATCGAAAAGATGGTGGTTGTATTTATATTGTCATCATAAATGTAGCTTCAGATATGCCTTCGATTTATTATAAATTGTTGTTGCCATTTGATTTAGAGCAAATACTAAGAACGAATAAAGCCAAAAGTCCGACGCTAACATTTAATCCGTTCCCAATAAAAGAAGATGCGATTATAGCGTTAATGTTGACCTTTCTCTCGAACAGAAAAAAACAAGTCAGCACGGCTGAACGCACATTTGATCTACAAAATCCTGATGAAAAATCAAAAAAAATAATATCCGACCAACTCAAGAATGGTATTGCACCGTTGTCGGTCACGCTTTATGGGACTCTAGATAATCCGTTTGAAAACGCTTTCGATATTCCTAGCTATCTGTATGTGAATACCTCCGATGGATTCCATATACCAGTTCAATGTGGGCAGATGACTTCGGTTTCAACAGATCATCCTTATGCTATTTCTGTAAATGGTAAAAAGTATTATGATTGCACACGTATAATAATTTGTAAGGATAAAGTAAAGTTTGTCATCGGGAAATCCATAACGATTGAATATCCGAATACAGCTGAAATATCAGGTGTGAGAATTTTTTTCTCAGAAAGAGGCCCTCTTTCTGCGAGGATACGTGATTACGAATTTTGGATTGCAGTTCGTTCAGGCAAAAGTTGTCATATTTCTTGTGGGGACATATTTGATTGCAATTCCAACGAAGATTATGACCCAGATTATCTGGATGCTATTGTTGGCAGGCTAAACAGTCTTAAGGATATAAAAAAGGCGTTAGATTATTTCGGTGCTAAGGATGATTTGAATTTGGAACAATTTGATGAAAAAGACAAGGTGCATCTCAGCACTTTAATTCAGGCGAGTCGTGGCAGGGAGTTGTCAATTAAAATTGACAAGTTTAATCCCATATCGTGTATTGAGATTTCAAATTTGTGTTTTTTAGTGTATATCGTTAAGTTGAGGGATGGAAAATATAAAATGTACAACGCATTTCATATACCAGAGCCAGGTTGTACAATTAGGTGTACGAGTGATCAGCCAAAGGAAGAATGCATGGGGAGTCCTTATTTGTTCATGCACAAACAAATTTTCATAAAAACTTCCAACATTGACTACGATGTCATGTTTGAATCAATCGTATCGTTTCCCGTCGTTCCTCTCTACCGTTCACTCGTGACGTTGTTTTTGTTAGAAGTGATTTCTGCTTATGATCATAAGAAATCAGACGATTTAGTTAATTTTGCAGATAAAATATCGGATTGGCTGTTAAAAGTTGATGCTTCTGAGCCAAATCAATTAAATCGCTTGCAGGTAAAGAAACGTCAGAGATCCCTTGAACGAAAAGAACAAGATTCTTTGCGAAATATGATTTTAAATAGCGAATATACTATATCAAAAATAGGTGCTTGTGTTTTACTGGAGAGCTTTTTTGAGGCACGGACGTTGTGGGATGATCTCCCAGAA
This sequence comes from Myxococcales bacterium, assembly GCA_031262165.1. Classification (GTDB taxonomy): domain Bacteria; phylum Myxococcota; class Myxococcia; order Myxococcales; family UBA5297; genus UBA1203. The sequence goes on from JAISIF010000163.1 coordinate 12,335, forward strand.
CAGGAACGAAAAGTTTTTCTAAATATGCCTTGTTGCCCAATTTTGAATTTATGGCTTCAAAATAAGCCTGATGATTTGACGATGAAAATATGAGTTGATGAATATATAAATCTTTGGAGGATTGTCTTTCTGTGAAATGAATTTTTCCAACTTACGCCCTCACCCCCAAAAAGATGGGGAGCTCGCCAAAGAGGTCGCGCGCCCACAGGCCCGTGTCTTGGCCCTGACCGCTCACTCGCAGTTGGCGATTCGTGAAGACGTCCCGGTAGATCGCGCCCTTTGGCGCGTCAGGGATTTTCAAGAAGGTCGTGCCCCAGGCCGTCTCGCCACACGCCGTCCCAAAGCGGGAGAGCTGCGCGCAGCACAGCCTGGGCACGGCCGCGATGAGCCGGATCTTTCGCGCGCCGCGCTCGAATGCCACGACATGGCCTGCCCAGTCGCCCTCGGCCGTGAGCGGCGCGTAGCTGCCCTCGCGAAACAGCGCGGGAAAACGCCGCCTGAGCCTCAAGCCCAGCGTGGTGACGAATAGTTTGATGCGGCCATCCTCGGGGCTCTCCCAGAGCCGCTTCGAGAGGGTGGCCAGATCGCCGCCCAGGCCAGAGTCGAGTTCGGCCAGGAACTTCTGGCGCCGCTCGAAATCCACGGGCCGCCGGTTGTCGGGATCGACGAGGCTGAAATCCCACAGCTCGTTGCCCTGATACACGTCGCTGACGCCTGGCGAGGCCAGCTTGAGCACGAGCTGCGCGAGGGCATTGTGCGTCCCGACGCGCGCGATCTCTTTTTGGAACGGAACGAAGTCGCGCCAGAAGCGGGCAGAGCGGTGCGGATCGAGTAGGCGGGCGATGAACGTGTCGAGCGCGGCCTCCCAGGCCTCGTTCGGGTGGGCCCAGCTCGTGTTGACCTTGGCCTCCTTGATTGCCTTGGCCATGTAGGCTTGGACGCGCTGTCGGTAATCGGCGAGCGAGTGCTCGTCGAAGTCCTCGAACGGCCAGGTGCCGATGAGCGTCTGATAGAGGAGCAGCTCCTCGTTGCGCGCCGGGGCCAGCGCGTCGCCCACGCGCTGCCTGAGCGAGCGGTTCAGGCGCGCCCAGGTCGAGAGGCGGCGACGCCACTCGGTCGGTATCTCGGACAGCACGCTGACGCGCGCGCGCACGTCCTCGCTGCGCTTGGTGTCGTGGGTCGAGGTCGAGAGAAGTGAGCCAGGCCAGCCCTTCACGCGCTCGAGGTTTTGCGCGTGGAACGCCTCGACGCTGACGCCGAAGCGGTCTGGCTCGCCGCCCACCTCGTTGAGTGAGACGAGTCGGTTGTAGATGTAGAAGGCCGTGTCCTCGACCGACTTGGCCATGACCGGCGCGGTGTATTGCTGGAGCTTGAGCGCGAAGGCGAGCCGCTTGTGGCGCGTGGACTCGGGCAGCGGCCCTTCGGCCTCGCCAACGAGCACGCCGCGCAGGAACTCGAAGATCGATGGCTCTACGTTCGGATTGCGGCGCTTGGCGATCGCGATCGCGCGGTCCACGGCGAGCGCATCAGCCTCACAGGCGGGCAGGCCATCGGGTCGCCGGTAGGTTCGGTAGATGGGGAAGGCGGCGACGAGCTCTTGCAGCGCGCGGCGCAAGGCATTGTGCGTGAAGTCGCGCGTCCGGCGATCTTGCTCCGAGACGCGGCTGAGCTGGCGGGCCAGCATGTTGAGCTCGCTGACCATCGCGAAGCTCATGGTCTGACGCCGCATGTTGAAGACGAGATCCGCGTAGCCCATCGACAGTCCGCTGAAGCGTATCGCCGTCTCGGTGATGGCGCGTTCGCTCTGTGGATCGACGAACAGTCCGCCCACGGCGTTCATGAAGTCGTAGCCCGTGCTGCCCTGGACAGCCCAGGTCGCGGGCAAGGTCTCCTCGTGCGCCAGGATCTTCTCGACGACGAGGTAGAGCGGTCGGCGATCCTGCGCGCTCATCTCCTGGATCCACTTGCGGCAGCGCCCTTCGAGCTTGGGCGCGAGCGTCGCGATGGGCTGGCCGTTCAGGCGGGCGGTATGGAGCGCGAACGAGTGCTGGAGGCCATCGAAATACTCCTCGGGCGCGTGCAGGCCATCGGGGTGATCGATGCGCAGCCCGGTCACCTTGCCCTGGCCGAGCAGCTCGAAGAGCTGCGCGTGGACCTCGGCAAAGACGTGCGGCTCCTCGATGCGGATGGCGGCCAGGCTGTTGATGTCGAAGAAGCGGCGGTAGTTGATCTCCTCGGCGGCCACGCGCCAGTAGGCCAGGCGGTAGGGCTGGGCGCGCAGCAGCTCGTCGAGCAGATCGAACGACTTGGGCTTGCCGATCATCCCGTTGAAGCGCCGCACGTTCTCCTCGATGAAGTCGGCGATCGCGGGCGCACCCTCGCACAAGGTCGCGAGCCGCCGTTTGATGACCTCCTTCTCGCGGTGGCGCGCCTCGATCGCGGCGCGATCGTGCGCCTGCTCCCGCGGTGGCTCGGGCAGGCTCTCGATGGCCGCGATGATGGAGAGCAGATCCTCGAGCGCGATGTCACCTGGCGCCGCCTGGCCGTGGAGCTCTTCGAGGCGATGGCGCAGGATCAGGGCATATTGGCGCGGCGCTACGGGGAAGCGGTGGTCGGCGTAGGCGATCTCGAACTGGCCCGCACAAGGGTCGAACGAGAGCGAGAGTTCGCCGCCCTCCAGCACCGCGCCATACTGATCGCCCAGCACGGGCAGGAGCACCTTGCCGCGCAGCTCCTCCTTGATGGGCTCCCAGTCGATGTCGAAGAAGTCTGCCTCGCGCGAGAAGGGGCCGTTCTCGAGCACGTCGATCCAACAAGGGTTCTCTTGGCCGATGGCCATGTGGTTCGGGACGAAGTCGAGCAGCAGGCCGAGATCGTGTGCCTTGAGCTCTTCGGCGAGCGCGTCGAAGCCCTCGGCGCCGCCCAGCTCGGGGTTGAGCACGCGGTGATCGACGACGTCGTAGCAGTGGCTGCTCCCTGTGACGGCCTTGAACGAGGGCGAGGCGTAGAGGTCTGTCACGCCCAGCGCGTCGAGGTAGGGCACGAGCGCCTGCGCCCTGGTAAAGCCGAACTGACTGTTGAGCTGGAGCCGGTAAGTCGAGAGTGGCAGGCGCGGGCGGGAGGTCAGCGCCGCCTTCAGCGCCTCGAAGGCGCCGTCGAGCTCTGTCGTCGATGAAGTGCCCACGTCGCGCCCCCCTCCTGCCCATTGCCCAGCCCAGCCAGCGCCCAATCAGTGCCCGGCGCGATGCCGGTGACGAGGTTGGGGGCAGCCGCATCAGGATGGGAGCGCGCGGTTGGGGGGAGGCAGAGGGAAGGTGGCGCGGGCGCAGAGCAGATCGAAAGGGACGAGAAGCAAGCGCTCCCCAGGCGCCTCTCTAGCTCTCCATCGCTTCGCTCCTCGCGATGACGGCGTGCCTCCCAAAAGGCATCTGAAGGCGCCTACAGGTCTCGACCTTCCCCAGCGTAGAGAAGCCAGAAGCGCGGCGGCTCGCTCTCCAGAGCCAGTGCCTTCGCCAGATCCCTGATCGGATCCGCGAACCCTTCACCCGACAGCTTGAACGTCCCGTAATGGATCGGCAGCGAGATCTCGGCCCCAATCGACTTGGCCGCATCGACCACTTCCTTGGGATCGATGTGCTGTGGGCTCATGAAGTCGCGGGGCCGGTAGGCTCCGATCGGCAAGATGGCCAAGCGCGGTGCGCCAAGTCGTTCCCTGATCTGCTCGAAGTGCGGGCCAAAGCCAGTGTCGCCTGCGAAGTAGGTCAGCCCCGAGGGCCCGCGAATCGTGAAGCCGACCCAGAGCCTCCGGTTCGAGATCGGTCCGCGGCCAGACCAGTGCGCCGCTGGGACCGCCGTTATCTCGAGCCCATCGAGCTGCGCGCTCTGCCACCAGTCGAGCTCGATCATGCGCGCCTCTATCCCCTCCTTCATGAGGAAGGCGCGGGTCCCCAGTCCCATGACGAACACGGCCTCGGGGTGGGCCGCCACGAGCCGCCGGATGGTCGGGAGATCGAGGTGATCGAAGTGGTCGTGACTGAGCAGGACCACCTCGATCGGAGGGAGAGCTTCGAAGCGGATGCCCGGTGGTCGGCGTCGCTTGATCCCAAGCCAGGGGTAGGGGCCGATGCGGCCCGACCAGACCGGATCGGTCAGGATGTTGACGCCATCCTGCTGGAGCAGAACGGTCGCGTGGCCCACGAAGGTTGCCCTGAGCTCGTTGAGGCCATTCCTCGTCGGCGGCTTCGGGCCAAAGGGGGCGTCCACATGGTCAGGCCACGCACCCGACGCCTCGAACTTCATCTTGAGCGCTGCGGCAAACCCCTTCCGCGGCGGCACCCCTGGCTGGTTCGAAAAGGTCTCTCCATCGAAGTGGTCGGTGATTGGGCCTCGATGGCCAGTCGCGCAGGCCGGGCCGAGGGCCAAGGAGAAGAGCCCGAGGACCATTGTCATGAGGATGCCTCTCGAATCTGCAAAACACATCATACTGAGCCAGCCTCATGAATCGTCATGGCGATTGAAGCAAAGCAATCCCGAAACAATTCAAGATGGCCTTCGAGTTTATGATCATAAATGGGTAATGGATGGCTTCGGTGCCTCATTCCTCGCAATGGCGATATAGCATCTCCCAGAAAGACTGTCATTTCATCAAACATCCTGGTTTTGGAAAGGGATTGAGGAATGATCGACAGAAGTATTCGTTTAAAAATTATTCAGTCCACCAATAACAATGCAAAAAACATGTTTAAAAATAATAATTATGTAGAGGCGGCCCCCTGTGGTCGCCCGAAATGACATTACAGCACATTCAAGAAAGAATGAGACAATTTATTACAAGCAAGACATGGGTGTCATTCATGACGCCCAAAAGAACATTGAATTCGAAATAAAATAATAAAATTTTCGCGTCCCGCTTCGAGGGAATCAGTCATTCGCAGCTTCGCTGTGAAATTATGCCGCCTTTCAGCGGTGTTTCGTTTCTCTTCGAAATTTACAGCATTTTCGAGAAAGAATGAGATTGTTCATTTTATTTGCTAGACGGGCGCAGCACGCTGCGCCCCTACAAAACCTTCGATGAATAGCGTCAATTATTTTTGAAAACACTGT
>JAISIF010000164.1 GCA_031262165.1 Myxococcales bacterium
GGACACGAAACGCTGAGCGTCGAACCGCCCACCTGGCCCGTTTCACTCGACGGACGCGCGCATGTCCCGACTTTTCCCTTCCCGACCTCTCTTCAGCGACGCCGAACACGCCCTGAGCGCCCTCGACTTTGTCGCCATCGTGGGGCCCACGGCCTCTGGAAAGAGCGCCTTGGCCTTGGCCCTGGCCGAATCGATTGGCGCGGAGATCGTCTCGTGCGACAGCCAGCACGTCTATCGTCGGCTCGACATCGGGACGGCCAAGCCCACGCTCGACGACCGCGTGCGAGTGCCCCACCACCTCATCGACGTGTGTTCGCCGACCGAGCAGCTCTCGGCAGGTGACTTCGTTCGGATGGCAGACGCGGCGCTCGCGGACATCCGGCACCGAGGCAAGCGCGCCGTGGTCGTAGGCGGGACAGGCCTGTGGCTGCGCGCGCTCGTGTTTGGAATGATCGAAGTTCCCGAGTCGTCTCCTGAGGTGCGCGAACGCCTGGAGCGCGCCCTCGAAGCCGAGGGAAAGGCTGCGCTCTTCGAGCGCCTGCGGGCCATCGACCCCATCGCGGCAGAGCGCATCGACGCACACAACTCGGTTCGTGTCGTCCGGGCGCTGGAGCTCTTCGAGTTGACGGGCGAGCGTCCGAGCGCGCTCTGGGAGAGGCACGCCTTCCGGACACCGCGTCACCATGCGCGCACCTTTGGGCTGAGCCCGCCGCGTGAGCGACTCTATGCCCGCATCGACGCTCGGACACGGCAGATGTTCGACACGGGGCTCCTCGACGAAGCTCGCGCGCTGCTCGACGAGGGCTTGGGCAACGCGGCTGCGCTCCAGCGAGCCATCGGCTACCCACAGGCCTTGGCCCATCTGGCCGGAGAACTCTCTTTGGAAGCGGCAATCGAGACGACGGCGCGCGCGACCCGACGCTATGCCAAGCGGCAGTGGACCTGGTTCAAGGCCGAGAGGCAGGTCGAATGGCTCGATGCCCATGAGCTCGCCCCAGCCCTGGACGAGCTTGTCCAGCGCTTGGCCACCCCCACTCGCCGCGCCTGACCCCCAACACCTCGCTCCAATTCAATCCACTCAACGAGGAGGCCTTTGGCGTGAGTCAAAAATCCGAATCGGCCTTCGAAAGTCGCTTACCCTCTCGAAATCACACAGGTTTTTCTCCAAAATGGCCACTACCGCCGCGAGCGGCCTGTCAGACCAGTGTGAGATCATCAGAGTGGGAGCTTTTTGTCCCCCCGAAGGGAAGCCTGCCCTGTTCCCAGAAATGTCAGCCCCGTGTGCTCTTCTGGCAGATCGTCCCTGATTCGATCTTGAGTGGCCACGCGTTCTGCGCCTGCCCCCCACACCACCTTTCGCCTCGCGCATGTCGTCTCCCGCCTCGTTCCCACCCCTGAAGCTCGTCGCCCCAAACACCGCGGTGCGGCACGCCCTCCTCCTTCTCATCCCTTCTCCAACGCGCTCCCACCCCTGATTTCCCTGAGGAACCTCCCCATGTCTTCCCCAACCCGATTCGTCTCCATCGACACCACGGACATCGACGGCTGCAAGAACTCCCTCATCGCCATGAGCGATGGCCGCGAGCTCGCCGACGTCACCGCGATGCGCGATCTCCTCAGCCGCCGCGAAACGGGCGATCCCGTCGCCCTCGTCACCATCCTCCAGGCCACGGGATCGGCGCCGCGCGGCATGGGCACGCAGATGACCGTCCATTCGGATGGCACCATCGCGGGAACGGTCGGCGGCGGTAACCTGGAGCTCTTCGTCATCCGCCACGCGCTCGAATCGCTCAAGGATGGCAAGGCACGGCACCTCCACTACGACTTTGCCGGCGGCGACAGCCAAAACGTGGACAAGGCGTGCAGCGGCACCACCGACTTCCTGATCCAGCCGTTTCTGAGCGCGCCGCGCCTGGTCATCTTTGGCGCGGGCCACTGTGGCCGCGCGTTGGCGCCGCTCGCCCAGAGCTGCGGCTTCCTGGTCACGGTCGTCGATGAGCGCGCCGACTTTCTCGATCCGACCCTCTTCCCCGAAGGTGTCCAGCTGCGTCAGGGCCCATTTCCAACCATCGTCCACGACATCCCCTTCGAGGCCGCCACGACCTACGCCGTCATCATGACCTATGGCCACGCGCACGACGAAGGCGTGCTCGACGCTTGCCTCGGTCGCCCCTACCGCTATCTCGGCCTCGTGGGCTCGAAGGCCAAAATCGGAGAGCTTTTCGCGCACCTTGGCACGACCGAGGTGCGGCGCGCCGAGCTGGAGCAGCTCCATGCGCCCGTCGGCCTCGATCTGGGCGGACGTTCGCCTGCCGAGATTGCCGTCTCGATCATGGCCGAGCTCTTGGCCACGCGCTACGACCGCCCCATGCCCACGGCGTTGTCGAAGGTGAGATGCCAAAATATTTGAATCTAAAATCGCCAAAGACGACGAGATAACAAATCCGAGAATGGTCACTCAAAAAGAGAAAGAATCGTGCCTCTTATAGCATCTCCCAGAAAGACTATCATTTTCATCAAACATCCTGCGTTTTGGAAAGGGATTGAGAAATGGTCGACAGAAGTATTCGTTTAAAAATCATTCAGTCCACCAGTAACAATCAAAGAAAAAACAACAACCATGTTTAAAAAACAATAATAATTATACAGAGGCGCCCCCCTGTGGCCGCCCGAAATGACATTACAGCGCATCCAAGAAAGAATGAGGCAATTCATTACAAACAAAACATGGGCGTCACGAATGACGCCCCTATAAAAAACAACAAACAATTAAAACCGTGGTATTTGTTGACGGGATTTGTAGGGGCGTCATTCATGACGCCCAAAAGAACATTGAATTCGAAATAAAATAATAAAACTTTCGCGTCCCGCTTCGCGCGAATCAGTCATTCGCAGCTTCGCTGTGAAATTATGCTGCCTTTCAGCGGTGTTTCGCTTCTCTTCGCAATTTACAGCATTTTCGAGAAAGAATGAGATTGTTCATTTTATTTGCTAGACGGGCGCAGCACGCTGCGCCCCTACAAAACCTTCGATGAATAGCGTCAATTATTTTTGAAAACACTGT
>JAISIF010000167.1 GCA_031262165.1 Myxococcales bacterium
CCTCGGAGCGAGCTGCCGCGTCATCCACGAAAAGGGTGTTCATGGCCGGGGTCAGCGGGACCGTGGAGCAGAGGATGGCCTCGACGTCATCCTCGGCCATGAAGGCGCGCATCACCGCCTCGTGCGCCGCGTCGTTTGCCATGGGCGTCAGGTCGAACGGGTTGCGCACGTCCACCAGCGCGTCGAGCCGGAACTCGGTGAGCGCAGCCTGGAGGCGCTCTCTCGTCTGCTCGGAAAATCGAGAGAGCTCGACATCGAAGCCCTCGCCATGCAGCGCGTCCGAGATGCCCACGGCCTCGAAGCCAGCGTTCGTCAATGCCGCGAGCTGCAGCTCGCCCGTCCCTCTTCCCCATCTGCGCTGCCCGAGGAACGCCGAGATCTTCAAGAGGTCGAGGAACTCGTCGAAGTCCTGCGCCACGAGCGCGCCAGCGCGCGCCACGAGGCTCGCGCACAGCTCGAAGTCGCCTGCCAGCGACGCGGTGTGACCAGCGCTCGCCTGTTGGCCCTCGGAGGTCCGGCCTGCCTTGTAGAAGATCACGTCGCGGCCCGAGCGCTGCGCTTCGCGCACGGCGCGGCATAGGTCGCGGCCATCGCCGTCCTGAAAGCCCTCGACGTAGAGGCCGATCGTCCTCACCTCCGGATCGGCGAGCATGGCGCGCAGATGATCGGTGACGGTCAGATCGACCTGGTTGCCTGCCGAGATGGCGTAGCGCGGGGCCAGCGCTTCGAGCTTGCTCAGTCGGCTGATGAGGTAGGCGCCGCTCTGGCTCACGATGGCCACACCGCTCGTCGCGTCGGCCCTGAGCGGCAGCTTGGCGAGCGGGATGAAGAGCGTGTGGTAGTTCCCGGGCCGCGACACGATGCCGAGGCAGTTGCCACCGTTGACCGCGAGCTCGACCCCAGCTGCCCGGCCGCGCGCGATCGTGGCCTTGACCGCGCCTTCGAGATCAGCGCCGCCCTCCTTCTCGCCCATGCCACCGGGGATGAGGATGACGCCGACCGCCTTCTGGCTCTCGACCACCTCTTCGATCAGGCCAGGCACCTGCGCGGCGTCCACGGCCACGATGAGCAGGTCCACGCGTTCGGGAAGCGCGGCGAGTGAGGGCACACAGCGCACGCCGTCGAGCTCATCGAGGCCTGGGCGGATCACGTAGAGGCGCGCGCGGTCGAAGCCCGCCTCGATCACGTTGCGGAGAATGATGCGGCCCATGTTCTGGCTCTTGGCCGAGGCGCCGATGAGGGCCACGCTCTTGGGTCGGAGCAGGCGCTGGATCGCGTCGAGCGATGCTTTGGCGCGTGGGGCGTTTTTGATCGCGAATCGACAGAGACCATCGAGCGCGACGAGGCGGCCACCTGAGACGGCAAATGGGTTCACCTCGAGCTCCACGATCTCGAAACGGTCGAGTGCTTCGCTGGACGAGAGCCGTATGAACGCCTGGAACAGTTCGATGAGCGCGTCGCGTTCCACGAGCGGTCGGCCACCGCGCACGCGGCCGAGCAGTCGATCGATGGCGAGCGTGCCGTCGAAGCCGCGCAGCAACTCTTCGGCGCTCGCGCCTTCGAGGCTCTGGCTCGCCACGGCACGGCCTGGCCTGCACGCGGCGCTGATCCACTCTGTCTCGATGCCGCCGACGCCGAGCGTGAGCACCTCGCCAAACTCGCGGTTGTCGCGGAAGGAGATGAGCACCTCGCTGCCCAGGCCCGCGCGCTCGAAGGCGATCTTCTCCAGGATCAGGACGCCGCGGATCTGGACGGATGTGACGTCCGGGTGACTGTCGAGAAAGCGGCACGGGACATCGTCGAGCATCGCGCGCAACTCGGCGTCGATGAGCGCTGGAGCGTTGGACACGACGCGCACGCCGCCCACGTCGGATTTGTGGACGATCTGATCGGACACGATCTTCAGGACCACGCTCTCGCCAAGCTCAGCGAGCGCCTGGCGCTGCGCCTCGGTCATCGCCTGACCTGCTTCGATGAAGAGAAAGCGCGGCGTGGCGATCCCGAGCGCGTTCAGCACGCCATAGACCTCGTGTTCGAGGAGGGCAGCACGGCCATCGCGGTGAGCGGCATCGAGGATCGAGGCGATTGCGGTCATCGGGGTTCTCCTGGTTTGAATTTGTCGGTCGAAAGGAACGGGGAGGGGCGCTCTCGATCGGCGCTCCGCTCCACGCGCATGGGCGACCACAGGGGCGCAAGCACGTCGTCATTCGCTCCCAGCGGCACACCGGCCGCTCTCTTCAGCAGTTCCAAGATCGACGGTGCTGTCCCGCGCCTGAGGCTGTCGTTGGAGGAGCAGCATCTTGAGCTCGGCGATCTCGTGTTGGAGCTCGACGATCTTCGCGGTCAGGTCGTCGTTGTTGTCCATGGTCATCTCGTCCACGAAGATCGCGTTGGCCAACGAGAGGCCCAGGATGCCGCCGCCGAGCACGGTCACCATGAAGTAGAGGCGCGCGATCATGCCCCAGAGCGGATCGGTCGCGTTGGCCGCGATGGCCTCGGGCATCTCGTACCAGCCCTCGATCGTGAACACGCGGAACACGGAATAGAGCGAGATGAAGGGGGTGCCGAAGTGCTCTGGCGCGAAGTGGCCGAAGAGCATGTTCGCGCCGAGCGCCAGGATGAACAGGAGGATGAGCAGAGCGATCACGACGCCGACGCTCGCGCGCAGCGAGCGCCTTACGCCGACCATCATTCGCTCCACGTTCGGGATGAAGCGGAAGAGCTGGAACAGGCGAAAGAGCCGACCCAGCCGAAGGAGCAGGACGACCGCGAACTCGTGCAGATCGAACCACGGCGAGAGGAGCACCGGCAGGCTGAAGAGGACCACGGAGAAGTCGAACCTGTTCCAGTTGCTCTCGAAGTAGCGCCATCCGGATCTGCCGAGCTTGATGATCGCCTCGCCGAGGAAGAACAGCACGCAGGCGTAGTCCACGCCGAGCGCCGCGTTCATGGCGAGGGTATCCGGGTCGCTCTGGGCAAGGACGAAGAGCGCGAGGGCGTTCAGACAGATGGCGACCAGCACGGTCTTTTCGCTGATCAGCGCGCGAGTCAGACGGGAGTCGAAGAAGTTGGGCATCGAGGGGCCTCTTCTGGCGATGTCACTCGGGAACGATGCGTTTCGGTAGCGCCGTGCCCGTCGTGTTCGTGATGTCCGGAAATCGCAGGGCACGCCGTGGCGCTCGCAAACCCTTTCGCGGCATCCGACAGAATGAAGTCCGCCCGAACCATCGTCCGCGGCACGTCTCACACACCGCCGAAGAACTCTTCGCTGGAGGCGAATGAGGCACGCGCGGCCTTGACAGCCTTGATGATGGCCACGCGCAGACCAGCGTGCGGGACGAGATCGAGGGCTTGTTTCCAGGGCATCCAGGCGTGTTCGCAGTGTTCCCGGTCGTCGATCTGGATCGGGGCGTCGCCACGGACGAGCGTCCAGAAGGCCGTCTCCTGAAACACGCGCGGCAGGCGAGAGGGCTTGGGCTCTCCGAACAGGAAGGCGTGCGCGTAGCCGAGGTTCCAGACGTGGCCGCTCTGCCCCGACTCCTCGCGCAGCTCACGGACCGCGCAGGCCGAGGGGCTTTCGCCGCGCTCGATGCTGCCGGTGATCGGCTGCCAATAATCGCCGCGGTTGGGGTGGCGCTTGAGGAGCAGGACTTCGAAGTCATCGGCCGCGCGGCGCAGGACCGTCACCGAGACCGTGCGCAGGCTGAAGCGTCCGCGCTCGACATGGGCGCCGAAGCGCTGGGCAAACTTCTGCGTGAGGATGTGCTTCACGCTCTGGAAGGGCGGCGGTCGCCTGAGCTCGCGCGCCATCGAGGTGACGCTGACTTGGCTCTGGCCGCACGGCACGATCTTGCGAAAGAGGTCGAGGTTGTTGGCGATGTTCAGGGACAGACCGTGCGACGTGATCCAGCGGCTCATCTGGATGCCGATCGCGCCGATCTTGCGCAGGTTTCGGCCAGGTTCGCCGAGGAACACGCCGGGCGATCCCTCGACACGGTGCGCGCGAATCGAGAACGCGGCGAGCGTCTCGAGCATGATCTCTTCGAGATCGTGGACATAGCGCCGCACGTCGCAGCGATCCGGCGAGAGCCGGAAGATGGGGTAGGCCACGAGCTGCCCTGGCATGTGGCACGTGACATCGCCGCCGCGCGTCACGTCGAACACCTTGACGCCCAGCTCCGCGAATCGCTCGCGGCTGAGCAGGAGGTGTTCGGGGCGAGCGCTGCGGCCCAGCGTGATCGTGGGCGAGTGTTCGAGGAGCAGCAGAGCATCGCGCTGGAGCCGATCGCCGCGCGCCATCGAAAACGCCTTCTGGAGGAGAAGTCCGTCTTCGTATTCGACCATTCCGAGATCGAAGGAGAGCAGGTGTCGGAGGGGCGAATTCATTCGGGGACACAGGGGAGAGGGCAGGAAAAAGGGCGGCGGCCCGTAGCACCTCGGATGTGAGTCCTCCAAATAAATTGGTGCGGTGTCGGGTGAACCCGAAAGGCGACCTTCGTCGTCTGCCCATGAGCTCGGGTGGCCTTAGGACTTATCCTTCGATTATCCCGTCGCTCCGCTCGTCCGTGAAACGCCAGCCTTCGTTGCTTCGCTCTTCACTTCCGTCTGGCATTCCTCGTCCTTCGCAGTGTTCGGTCCTAATGAAGGGATAAGGCCTTGGGTCCGAATGTGAGGATACGCCCTACGATTCCAGGCGCCGCCTCGCGGGGAATCGGAGGGGCGTCACACGGGCCGCCCTGTCGGTGGAGCAAATGGACGCGCTGGACTGAATGGACACGGCATCAGCGCGATGCCCACTGTCGGCATCGCCGACATCTCTCTCAGAGTGAGGTGGCTCGGAGGGAGAGAGGGTCGGAAGCGAGCGACTCCGAAGGAAGATCGGCCTCAGTCCTTGGCTCTCACACTTGCCCCAGCGTCGATGAGCGCCCGCTCGACCTCTTCGTGCCTCCGCATGACGGCCCACATGAGCGCCGTGATGCCGTCATTGTCTCGAGCGTGAATGTCGGCACCTGCCGCGATGAGCGCTCGCACGACCTCCAAGTGCCCATTCACGACCGCCAACGAGAGCGCCGTGGTGCCGTTGTCGTCTTTGGCATTCACGTCGGCACCCGCATCGATGAGCGCCCGCACGGCCTCCAGATGAGCGTTTGCGCTCGCGAACATGAGGGCCGTGCCACCTTTCTCATTCGCGGCGTTCAGATCAGCGCCAGCGGTGATGAGCGCTTGTAGGGACGCCACCTCTCCGTCGGAGGCTGCGGCCATGAGCGCGGTGCTGCCGTCTTCAGTTCTGGCATTCACATCGCGGCCATCGTCGATGAGCGCTGACATGGCCTCTGATTGCACCACCTGGTCTGCTTTCGAGGGCGATGTGAAGCCATCATTGTCTTTGGCAGTCAGGTCCGCTGCTGGAGCTGCCTGTCGCTTCTCTGAATTTGAATCAGAGCAGGTGCAGCCCGAGAGGATGGAAACAGCCAGGACGACGCAAGGCAAAGCCGAGTTCACGCGGCGCATCGCTGCCTCTTTCTTGGTGATGCTTGTTGACGCAGGGGATTTCCGGGTGAGCGCGGGATGAGGAGAGAAGATACCGGGTGATGAAAACGCCAAACCGCCGCCAGGAGTCCCAGGGCGATCGAATTCTATTTTTTTGATCTCGAATCAGGATGTGTAGGGCGTGCCCCGAAGAGGACACGCCTCGATCTTGGTCGAAAAACAGAATTCGATTGCCCTGGGGGAGGCCATTGCAAGCGCGGGGGCGACTTTGCCGGTAGCCCTCACGATTCATTCGCGTCGATCCGCTTCAACTCGGCGATGAGCGCGTCGATGGCTTCGCGTCGGCTCGACTCACTGCCCCTGCTCTCGCGCCAGATCGGATCGATCGGCAGTCGGACGAGCCCTTGCCGAGGCAGCTCCACGAACAGCTCTCCGCTCTTGCCAGCGATGCGGTGGGGCCAAGATTGGTCGGAGAGCGCTCGATCGAGGGCCTGAAAGAAGCTGCCGCGCGAGAGACGATCGATCCGCGCGCTCCTCGGCGCTGGCACGGGCAAATCTGGAGCGGCGGCGAGCGCCTCCTCGGCGCTGGCGCGGATCTGCTTCGTCGCGTCGTCGAGCGGATCTGTGATCAGCACCTCCTCGCACAGGCGCAGCGCCTCGGCAGGCGCGCCAGCACGCAACCGCAGCAGGGCCAGTGCACGCAGGGCATCGGCGTGGCCCGGGTAAATGCGCAGGATCTTCTTGAGAGTCTCCTCGGCCTCACCAAAGCGCTCCATCGCGCCCAGGGCGCGCGCGCGCACGATGTGGATCAGGATCTCGTGGAGCGTTCCCGCGCCCTCGAAGTTCAGCAGCTCCAGCGCGCGGTGCGGCAGGTCGCTGTTGATGAGCGCGTGGGCAAAGCACAGGCGCCAGTCGAGGCTGTCCGGTCGTGCCTCGACCTCACGGCCGAGCCGATCGAGCTCTGCCTGGCCGAGAGCCTCGCCTGCCTCGACGCGCGCCACCAAGGCGTCGAGCTCAAAGGGGTTCAGGGGGATATGAGTCATGGGCATTCTCCCTCTCTCGCCTCTTCGGGGCACCCTCTCCCACGACTGGGAGAGGGAAATGAGGTGAGTCGTTGGAGTTCTCCCTCTCCTGCTCGCGGGAGAGGGTTGGGAAGAGGGGACATCATTCCAGCGCCATGCGCGCGATGTGCTCATCGAGGCGTCGCATGCCTTCGAGGAAGAGATCGGGGGCGATGAGCAGGCTCACCGTCACGAACGCCTCCTCTGGAAAGTCGAAGAAGAAGCCGGGATGGACGAGCACGCCCGCCTCGTCGAGGAGCGAGAGCACCCAGCGCTCTTCGGAGCGCGTGCGTGGCAGGCGCAACACGGCGTTCCAGCCACCTTCGGTCCTCAATGGCTGCCAGGCGGCGGTCGAGCGCTCTCGCCAGAGATGGTGGAGCGCGTCCAGGTTCGCGCGCAGCCGCGCTTGGAGCGGCGCCTGGATCGAGCAGCGCGCGCCGAGGATTCTGGGCACGGCGAGCTGAGCTGGCGTGCTCGCGGAGAGGTAGGCGTCTGACGTCACTTCGAGCCGCCGCATCGCCTCGACCACCTGTGCCTCTGGTCCGCGCGCCGCAATCCAGCCCACCTTGATCTGCGGCGCGAGCGCGCTCTTCGACAGCCCAGAGAGCACGAAGCGGAGGCAGTCGCCCTCGCAGTCTTCGAGCGCGCTGGCCATCTCGGCGCGGGGCGCATCGAGCGCGTAGTCGAAGAACACCTCGTCGCAGATGAGCGCGAGGTTGCGGCGGACGCACAGGGCAGAGAGCCGGTCGAGCTCGGCGCGCTTCAGGTAGGCACCCGTTGGGTTGCCCGGGTTCACGGCGACGAGGGCGCGCGTCCGAGGGGTGATGGCCTCCTCGAGCACGTCGAAGTCGATGAACCACTCGCCGTCATAGGCGAGCCGGTGGAAGTCGAGGTGGAGCGACTCCAGGCCAGCGAGAAACTCGAACAGCGGGTAGCTCGGCGCTGGCACGAGCACGCGATCGCCTGGATCCGCGAGGAGCTTGAAGAGGAAGGCGTAGGCCTCACTCGTCGAGGCGGTCACGATGATTCGCTCGGGCGAGAGCTCGATGCCGCGCGTGGCCATGTCTCGGGCAATGGCCTCGCGCGTCTCGGGCAGGCCGCACGGATCAGGCGCGTAGCGAGCGCCACGCGGATCAGACAGGCAGTCGGCCCAAAAGCCAGCCTCTGGGCAGAGATCGAGTTGGCTCGTTGGGTTGGATTCGGTCAGGTCGATGACGTCGATCCCTCGCGCCCGCCGCCGCGCGAGGTGGCGCGCGATCGCGTTCTCGGAACTCTCGAAGGCCGTTCGATTCGAAAAGGGAAAGGGCTGCATGGGAGGTCTCTACATCGGGTTGTGAATTGGCCAGGACGGGCGAGGGGGCTGGCAGGGCATGCCGTGCCTCTCCATCGTCCGCTCTCTCTCGCGAGTGGGAGAGGGCTTGGCAGAGCGGGGGCGTCATTCGAAAAATTAGCCCCCCTTGTCGAGGGAAGCGCTGTATCGCGCAGCGCTCCAATTGGCCCGCGGGCAGCCGTGCCCAGGGTCGTGTCACGTCAACGCATCGAATCGATCACACCAAAAGGAGTCGAACGCACATGGAGATCACGCTGAGGGACGGCATTCACTGGGTCGGGGTCATCGATTGGAACCTGCGCGAATTTCACGGCTACGAGATCCGGAGAGGCACCACCTACAACGCCTATCTCGTCATCGATGAGAAGACCGCGCTCATCGATACCGTCCGAGCGCCGTTCGGCCAGGAGCTCATCGAGAAGCTCGGCGCGCTCACGCCGCTCGATCGCATCGACTACGTCGTGTGCAACCACGCCGAGCCAGATCACGCGGGCTCGCTGCCCGCGATCATGCGGGCCTGCCCCAACGCCACACTCGTCTGTGACGCCAAATGCAAGGAAGAGCTGAGCGCGTTTTTCGACACGAGCGCCTGGCGCTTTCGGGTCGTCGCGAGCGGAGAGTCGCTCTCGCTGGGCAAGCGCACCCTCCAGTTCCACGCCACGCCCATGGTCCACTGGCCAGAGTCGATGGCGACCTATGTCCCGGAGGAGAAGCTCCTCTTCTCGATGGACGCCTTTGGCCAGCACGTGGCCGACTCGGCGCGCTTCGACGACGAGAGCGAGCTCGACGTGGTCTTCGAAGAGGCCAAGCACTACTACGCCAACATCCTGATGCCCTTTGGCAGGCCCATCGGTCGCACGCTCGACGCGCTCAGCGCTCTGCCAATCGAGTTGGTCGCTCCGAGCCACGGCGTCATCTGGCGCCGCCACTTCGCGGACATCTTGAAGGCCTACCGCGCCTGGACCGCGTTCAAGCCAGCCGCACGCGTCGTCGTGATCTACGACTCGATGTGGGGCAGCACCGAGGTCATGGCGCGCGCGGTGGTCGAGGGCGCGACCATCCCTGGCGTCGCGGTCGAGCTGCGTCACCTTCGAAAGAATGCGATGTCCGATGTGGTCACGGCGCTGCTCGACGCGCCATGCATCGCGCTCGGATCGGCGACGCAGAACAACTCCCTGATGCCGCAGGTCGGCGCGCTGAGGACCTACCTGGGCGGCCTCAAGCCAGAGCGCAAGGCAGGCTTCTTCTTCACCTCCTACGGCTGGAGCAGGAAGGCCACGTCCGACGAGGCCAAGGGGCTCTTCGAGGCGCTCAAGATTCAGGAGCTCCACGCGCCCATCCTCAGCCTGTTCACGCCAACCGCCGAGGTCCTGGCCGAGTGCCGCGCGGCTGGCCGAGCGCTCGCCGAAGAGGCGCTGCGGCAGGCGAAGGAACAGACGCAGGGTGAGGGCTGAGAGAGCACGCGCAATCGGCGGAACGGCAGCAAAGCAATCGGGTGCTGGCGATGTCGATCGAGCACAATGCGTTTTCGTAGGGGCGTTGCGTGCAACGCCCTGCGGTCGTCATTCGACACGCCGCACGACGGGCACAGCATGTTGCGCTTGGGTAGGCGCTTCACGACTCATCGACGTATTCCCATCGCCGGGCCAGGAACACGGTCGAAGGGGAAAAGGTGGTGCCTCCCTCGTTGAGGAAGAGCTTGATCTCCCGCTTCCAGCGATTCTTGGTGCTCTCATCGACGCTCGCGCAACGCTCCAGCGCGCTCTCGATCATCCGGTAGCGCGCCAGTATTGGGCGGCTGGGCGGGGCTTCGATGCGCAGGGGTTCGAAGCCGCTCTGCTCCAGCGAACAGACGACCTCCTGGGGCAGCATCGGCTGGGCTCCGAACTCCGCGTAGAACGCCCCCACCTCCGTGGAGGGTTTCGAGCCCAGGCGCACTGGCACGGAGAGCATGAGACAGCCGTCGACGTTCAGCGCCTCGCGGATTTTCTGGCAGGCGCTCTCCAAGCTGGCAGCGACGAGTGGCTCGGTCAGGCTCCACAGCACGCCGTCGTAGCGTTGACCACCGGCGGCCCTGCTGGCCGTTGTCAAGACGTCGGCCGCGCCACTGGAGGCAAAGAAGCTCTCGACAGAGACCACCTCGACCGCGCTGCCGAACATGCTGACCCAGCACTGGGCGCTGAAGGAGAGTGAGTTGGCCAGCTCGAGCACGTTGGCGTCGGCGTCGAGCTGCGCGCAGTCGGCGAGCCGCTGGAGCAGGCCATCGCTGCACGGCAGTGACTGGATGATCCTGTTCACCTCGGACCAATTCAGGGGATCGGTCTCTTCCATCGAGATGTCTCCTCAGCCCGGTCTCCTCGACTGGAATCGAAACGGCGCGAACGACGAAGCGCGCGCGCCGAATCAGAGGCGAGAGGAGCGGGGCATGATGGGCGACGAAGCGCCACCTTCAACAGAGATGGTCGGCTCGGCTTTAGACCGCAGCCTTGACGATCGCCGCGAAGTCGGCCGCCTTGAGGCTTGCGCCACCGACGAGGGCACCGTCGATGTCTGGCTGGGCGAGCAGCTCAGCGGCGTTGTCCGGCTTGACCGATCCTCCGTATTGGAGGCGCACCGACGCGCCGACATCGGCGCCAAACTGCGTCACGAGGAGCGCGCGGATGTGCGCGTGGACCTGCTGCGCCTGCGCCGTGGTAGCGACCTTGCCCGTGCCAATGGCCCAGACCGGTTCATAGGCGATGACGAGCCGCTGGGCGTTCTCGGCGGTCAGGCCTGCCAAGCCACGCACGATCTGGCGCTCGACGACCGACAAAGTCTCACCGGCCTCGCGCTCGGCCAGGGTCTCGCCCACGCAGACGATGGCGGTGAGGCCACTTGCGATGGCCGCCGTGGCGCGCGCGTTCACGCTCTCGTCGGTCTCGCCAAAGAACTGGCGGCGCTCGGAGTGGCCGATGATGGCAATGCCGCAGCCCAGCTCGATGAGCATGGCTGGCGCGATCTCACCGGTAAAGGCGCCCGACGTTGCCCAGTGAACGTTCTGCGCGGCGAGTTGGACGTTCGATCCCTCGAGCATGGCGCTGACAGAGGCGAGCGCGGTGAAGGGTGGGGCAATGGCGATCTCGACGCCGCTGAGGCCAGCGACCGCTGTCTCGAGCGCCTCGACGAGCGCACGCGCCTCGGCCACGGTCCCATTCATCTTCCAATTGCCGACAATAAAAGGTGTGGGCTTCATTCGATGGCTCCTCTGTCTTTCTGGGATCTGACGATGGAAAAAGAAGGCGTCTGGCGGGATGGCCGACCGGGCGCCCAGAAAAAGGCGGCGCTTTTAGATGAGAGGAAAATCGAGGCAAGGTGTTTTCTGAGCTAGGTCGTGCTCTCGAATCACTCATCTCAATGATCCGTCCTTACGAGCGAAGCGAAGCAATCGAAGCAATCGAAGACGCTTGCTCGTCATCGCCAAGCCGCCTGGATTGCTCCGTCGCTTCGTCCCTCGCAATGACGGTCTGTTTTGTCGAAAGAGAACTGAAGATCTGCCCGCGTTCTTGCCTGCCTCTCACCTGCCAACCGATCCCAGGAACAGTCACATGTCCGCCCTGCGCAACCCCCGCGTCCTCATCGCCGTTGGCGGCTTTCCTCCGGCGATCCATGCTGGAGGGCCTGCCGTCAGCCTCGACAACCTGTGTCACGCGACCAGGGGCGCGCTCGACTGCTCTGTCGTGACGAGCGATCACGATCTGAAGTCATCGGAGCGGCTGCCAGGCATCGAGGCGGGTTGGAACGCGCGCGATGGCTTTCGCGTCCGCTACCTCAGTGATGCCGCGCTCGACCTCGCGACCCTCCAGACCATCGTCCAAGAGGTCGAGCCGGACGTCCTCTATCTGAACAGCCTGTTTGCGGCGCGCTGGACCATGCCTCTGCTGAAGATTGGCCGCGATCGCTCGATTCCTGTCCTCCTTGCCCCGCGAGGCGAGCTCTGCGCCAACGCCCTTCGGCAAAAGAAATACAAAAAAATACCCTATTTGTTTTTGTTGAATCCATTTTTGAAACGAGAGGGCGTTTATTACCACGCCACGAGCGACAATGAGTTCGATTGTATTCGGGAGATATTGAAAATCGGCGAAGAGCGCATCTTTCGAATCAGCGAAATCCCGACGCTTCCCCTCAAGCGTTTCGAGCGACACGGCAAACTCCCTGGCACACTCCGCTGTGTCTTTCTGTCGCGCATCCACCCGACGAAAAATCTCCTCGGCGCGCTGGAGGCTCTCGCGAATGTCAGGGCTGAGGTGACCTTCGACATCTACGGCCCCATCGAAGTCCCGGCCTATTGGGATGAATGCCAGCGGCGCGTTGCCTCGCTTCCGCGCAATGTTCGCGTCCATTACCGGGGTGTGGTTGGCCGTGACGCGATTCACGAGACCTTTGCCAGTCACGACGTGTTTTTGTTTCCGACGCTCACCGAAAACTATGGCCATGTCATTCCCGAGGCCATGCTCGCCGATTGTCCAGTGATTCTGAGCGATCAGGCGCCCTGGACCGATGTCAACGAGGCATACGCCGGATGGTCACTGGCGCTCGACGACATGCGCGCCTTTACCGCCGCGCTCCAGTCCATCGCGGACATGGGCGACGCCGAATACGGCCAGCTCACGGGAAATGTTCGACGCTATATTCAAAATAAATTGAAGATTCAGGAAATCACGCACGCCTATGTGAATTGTTTCGAGAAGATCACTGGGACTGCCGCCTCGTTGATTGCGCCATGAGCACGTCCCCATATTTCGATTTTTTGATCGCGAGAATCTGGCTCGCATGGCCAAGCACGATGCCAGTTCCGATTCCGAAGCCTGAAAAATCGATGACGAGAGAATCGAACAAATAGAATGGATTGATTCGTCGCTTCGCGTCTCGAAATGACGACGTATTTGTCGAGGAAGTATCAATCCCTCATTGCGAGCGAAGCGATCCATTTTGTTTATCGAGGCTAAGGGTCAATGGATTCTTCGTCGCTTCGCGCCTCAGAATGACATTTGAAGCAAAATGAAAAGGGCGGCCTCCTCGATGGAAGCCGCCCGTTTCATGTGTCCCGCTGAGTCAAAGACAGGTTTGGATTACCAGACCTCTTCCTCGACCTGAGCAATGTTGAACTCGACGCGGCGGTTCGCGGCGCGCCCCTTGGACGTCTTGTTCGGAGCGAGAGGCCGATCCTGGCCAAAGCCTTCGTTCGACAGACGCGAGCCATCGATGCCGGCCTTGATGAGCCAATCGGCCACTGCCTTCGCGCGATCACCGCTGAGCTTCTGGTTGAACGTCGGCTTGCCGACGTTGTCTGTGTGACCTTCCACGCGGACCAGCTTGATGCGTGGATTCTGCTCCAGAATCTCCTTCACGGCCTTCAGCGTGTCGTCGTTCAGCTTCGACTTCGCGATCTTGGCGCTGCCCGTGACGAAGCGGATCTGCTCCTGGATCACGATCTGTCCGCCCTTCACGAAGACCGGCGGGCAGCCATTGCGCTCAGGATTCTTGCTCGCCTTGCCCGGGATGTCTGGGCAGGCATCCTTTTCGTTCGGGATCTTGTCGCCGTCGCGGTCAGGATTGTCCGGGCAGCCGTTCTTCAGAGGATCGTCGTTCGCCACGCCGGGCACGAACGGACAGGCGTCCACGTCGTCATAGATGCCGTCATTGTCGCGATCTGGCGGGCAACCGTTGCGCTCCGGGTTCTTGCTGGGGCGTCCCACGACTTCTGGGCAGGCATCTTCAGCGTCGATGATGCCATCGCCGTCGCGATCCGGCGGGCAGCCGTGCTTCGTGAGATCGGCGTTCGTCACGCCCGCAACGATGGGGCACGCATCGTCGGCGTCATAGATACCGTCATTGTCGCGGTCCGGCGGGCAGCCATTCTTTGCGGGATCGTCATGCGCCACGCCTGGGACGTCTGGGCAGGCATCCTGCGCGTCGACGATGCCGTCATTGTCGCGATCCGGCGGGCAACCATTCTTCGCGGGATCGTCATGCGCCACGCCAGGGACGTCTGGGCAGGCATCCTGCGCGTCGATGATGCCATCGCTGTCGATGTCAGACGGACAGCCATTCTTCGCGGGATCGGTGTGGACCACCCCAGGGACATCGGGGCAGGCGTCTTCGGGGTCAACGATGCCGTCCTGATCGCGGTCATAGACCGGTGGGACATAGGGCATCGAATAGCCGATCGAGAACACGCCGCGCGCCTGGGGCGAACCGAGCGCACGCCACAGGCCGAAGCCACCGCCGGCCGCCAGTGTGACGCCCGAGTCGAAGGCGTAGCGCACACCGAGGAGCACTTCTGTCGGCGACGTGTATTTGTCGAACGTCTCGTCACCACCCTGAGTGACGACCGTGCTGCCATTGAATTCAGGACCAATCAGCAGCGCTCTGTCCAGAAACTGTAGGCCAAGAGCGAGGCCAAAGCTGACTTCGCTGCCCAGCTTGAAATCACCACCCATCCCCGTGTCATCGTCCGCGCGATAGTGGAAACCAACGCGCGCCGCATAGACGAAATGGCCAGCCTCACCGGCAACCATGATGCGGGGATGCGCGCGGAGCTTGCCGTCACCCGTGTATTGGTCAGGATTGCCTGTCGGCACGAACACCTGGACGCCGAGAGCCATCGTAAAGGCGTCGCCGTATTCGCCCACGAGGCGTACGTCCGCCGTCAAGCGCAGGTCACCGATCGCCAGCATGTCCGGCTCAGCGAACTGCGCCCCATTGATCGCGACATCCTTGCCTTCCTGATAGAGCACGACCGGCAGATTGAAGCTCAGGCGGAACCTATTCAGGAAGACGAACGAGGCGCCAAGGTGCCCATAGAGCTGGTGGGCGAGCAGCTCATCCACCAATTCGTCGTTCAGGTCATAAATGCCCAAGGGACGCTTGGCATAATCCACGACCAAACCACCCATCACGCGGAAATCGCCACGGAAATCGAGAGATTCCTGTGACAGCCAGATGCTGCCGCGCTCAGAGGGATCGAATCGATTGATCGCGAAACCCTCTCCACCGGCGGCCAAAGCATTTCCGTTTATCAAAAATACAAGGGCGAGGAATAAAGCCTTCATGGTTGTGAAACGTTTCATTCAGTGTCTCCAGGTGGTTGAGGGATTCGATAGGTTCTCTCCAACGAATCGATTTGATGGCTACGGCGACCTCTCTAAAACGACCTCACAAGAAACGTCAATATTTTGGGCTGTTCAAAGATCGGCAGACTCGGTCGGTCGTCCGAGCCTACCGAATGACGACGGGCAAGCCACCCAACCGTTTATTTGAGCAGCAATGGCAGCGTGGTGGCTTCGTGATTCAGCAGGAAGCGTTTGTTATTCAATCCTGACGCATAGCCCACGAGCTTTCCATTGCTACCAATGACCCGATGGCAAGGGATGATGATGGAGATGGGGTTTCGGTGATTGGCCATCCCGACGGCACGAGAGGCCTTGGGGGCGCCAATCAGTTGGGCCATCTCGCCATAGCTGCGCGTCTCTCCAAAGGGGATGCGCAGGAGGGCCTGCCAGACATCCATCTGAAACGCTGTGCCCTTGGGCGCGAGCGGCAAATCGAAGTTCTTGCGAGTTCCAGAGAAATATTCCCGCAGCTGGCGGCACGCCTCTGTGAGCAATTCGGAGCGCGCCGTTTCGGGAGCACCGGGCTTTTCCCAATCGACGCGGACGATGGCATCGGATGATTCGACGAGCGCCAGCGGGCCGATCGGCGTCGAACAATATGCGATGTTTTTTATATGTGTGACCATCGAATACATGGCGAATTCATTTCATGGACAAAAATGGCGAAGGGAGAGCTGAAGGCTCACTCGAATTATTGAAAGTGGCGGACGAGCACGACTTCCCGGTATTCACCGCGATGAACCACGCCGCAGCGACCATCGACCTCGACGTCGTCGATCAGGGAAAGGGTGAAGCGAGTGGCCTCGTCGCACGCGAGGATGCGCGCCTCGAATTCGATCTGGCAGGAGGGGCCGCCGTCGAACGCGCCGACTTGGGTGAGCCGACCGAGGAATCCCTCAGGCGTGCGCGTGAGTTCGAGGCGCCGCTCTTGAGCGCCGCTCGACGGTCCGGCAGGGGTGAGGCGCGCGGTCGTGCCATCGTCCTCGACCCGGTAGATGTATCGCGCGTCCGTACTCAAACGATATTGGCCCGATAGGTTCCAAGGACAGACGATTGGGTGGTCGTGGGCCGGGTCAGCCGGTGTTTCTGACGCTGGCTCGACTTCAGGCATCCGAGCGGCCTGTTCGAGGATGGGCACGGGAACGTCTGGAGGGAGCAAGGGCTGTGGGATCGAGCGGTGTTCGCAGGCCAGCGCGGCGATGGCAGCGGTCAGCACGAGAGTGAAAGCGGTTTGCCGCGTCATGGGCTTCGAGACCTGTGGAGAGGCATCGAAGACCGCCGCTCATCGCTGTTCTGCTTCGACAGCGCGTCGCCCTCTGCCTGGCGCGGGGCGTCGATGTCGAAAACGCTTTTGCCGGACGAGGGGCGGCGGAGGGATTCGAATTCGCGAGCGTCGATGCTCATGAAGGCATCGACGAGGATAGGGTCGAACTGGGTACCGCTGCAGCGCAAAATCTCGTCGCGCGCCATCTCAAAGGAGCTCGCCGCGCGATAGGGGCGATCGCTCGTGATCGCGTCCAGCGTGTCCGCGATCGTGAAGATGCGCGCGCCGATGGGGATGTCCTGCCCCATGAGGCCATACGGATAACCCGTGCCATCGAAGCGCTCATGGTGCGTGAGGACGATCTTTGATGGCGCGGCCAGGTAGTCGATCTGCTGGAGGATGGCGAAGCCCACCTCGGGGTGGCGACGCATCCCCGCCCACTCCTCGCTGTCGAGCGGCCCTGGCTTGAGGAGGATCGAATCCGAGACGCCGATCTTGCCGATGTCGTGCAGGAGCGCACCTCGACGGAGCTCATGGATCTCATCGTCCGGGAGCGACATCCGGCACGCGAGCGCCGCAGCGTAGCGGGCGACCCGCAGCGAGTGATCGCCCGTCTCGTGCTCACGGGCGTCGAGCGCGGCCACCAAGCCCAGGAGCGTGGAGTTGTAGGCGCCCTCCAGTTTGGTGAACGTCTGCTGCAGCTCCCGCTTCGTGTCCCGGATGCTCTGCTCTAGGCGCTGCTGATAGAGCCGCCGCTCTAGGGCGATGCGGTATTTGGCCAGCGCGCGCTCGATGGCACGGACGAGCTCGAGGAGCTTGGGCGGCTTGATCAGATAATCGGCAGCGCCTCGCCTCAGACAGCTCACGGCCGAGTCGGTATCGCCATAGCCCGTCAACATGATGATGGGGACGTCGGGGCACTGCTCATGGGCGCGGTCGAGAAGCCAGATGCCGTCGTGCTCGGGCATCTTCAGATCGCTGATCACGAGCTGGATGCCCTGTGGCAGCAGGGCGAGCGCGGTGGGGGCGTCAGGGGCGCAGATGCACCTGTAGCCCTCTTCGGAGAGCAGGACGGAGAGGACCTCGCGGACGGAAGCGTCGTCATCCACGATGAGAATGCGTGGTGACTCCCGATGCTCCGACGTCACGCCGCTCGATGTCTCCATCGTCTCCATGTCCACGTTGACTCCTCTGGGAGGGGGCCTTCACGCGTACGGTAGCGACGGGTACGCGGAGTCTCTGACCTCTGCTGCTGCCTGGTCTGAACGGCCCTGTCTTCTCCCCCCTTCTCGGTCTATCGCCGTCAGCCCTCCAGATCTTCCAGCTTCTTGGCAGGGTTGAGATAGTCGGCCAGCTTCTTTTTCAGATAGGTCGTGGCCACGGCCCGGATCATCAGGCCCGGATCGCTCCCTTCGGCGTCGATGGCGTTGTCACCGACGGTGACATGGGCGTCGAAATGGATGCCCTTCACGTCGCCCAGGAAATGCGCCCGATCGCCCGTCCAAGTGACGTTGACGCCGTATTCGCGCTTCCAGAAATCGGTGAGCTTTTCGACGCGGCGCTGGGCCTCGGCCTTATCCAATG
Organism: Myxococcales bacterium; assembly: GCA_031262165.1. Lineage (GTDB taxonomy): Bacteria > Myxococcota > Myxococcia > Myxococcales > UBA5297 > UBA1203. Next base: position 17,881 of record JAISIF010000167.1, read on the forward strand.
AATGCTTCTGCGACAGTTTCATCTGACTCTTCTCCAAACGGAAAGACGTGTGGTGTGAGCTTGTGTCTCGCTTTTCACTACATAAACAGGCAAAAAGCCGCGCCTTTTACTCGGCCTTGTCAGGTTTCTCAAGCGCATCTTCATGAGGTCGGGGCGCTCCGCCTTTTCCGAATGAGCGACGAATGATGCGCTGTTCAAGGGGAGTTGCACGCAACGCCCCTGACGTCTCTCGACTCGACATCTCTGGCAGACGTTGCAGGTGGAAGCTCGCGTGGCGGAGTCGAATCGCGAGAGGCAAGAAACAGAAGCGGCGGCAGCGGCCAGCGCCAGCGGTGCTCCGATGAGCGAAGCGCCTGGTGCGCGCATAAAAACGGCGGGGCCTGATGAGGACCCCGTCGCGTTCATGCTGGTCGGCGATGATACGTGGCGTGCCGCGCGACCGCATCGATGTGATGTGAGCGACCTCAGGCCCCTTCTGCCTGCTGTGGCGCTTCGTTCGCTGAGGCGGTCGCCGCGATGGCCAGCTCTTCGAGTGATTTCACCGCCCGATCGCCCTGGGCACGCTCGCCTGGCAGCGGCTCGATCGGAACGCTCTCGGTCGCCGCGAGCAGCGCCAGCGCGACGTCGAGCGCCTTGCGCGCCTTGGCACGGAGCTGCTCGTCATTGCGCAGCTTTAAGTAGTTCTTGCTCGCGCGCTCTTCGCTGAGGGCGAGATTGGCCTCCAGCTCTTCGGTCTGGGCTTGAAGCGCGTCACGCTCTGCCTTGAGCGCCTCGGTTTCGGCGCGTCCAGCTTCGAAGCCAGCTCTGGCCTGATCCGACTCGGCCTTGGCAGTGTCGAAGTCAGTCCGAAACACCGCGAGCTCAGCTCGAATCGCGTCACGCTCTGCCTTGGCCGCCTCGGTCTCAGCGCACGCAGCATCACGCTCTGCCTTGGCCTGATCCGACTCGGCTTTGGCAGTGTCGAAGTCAGCCCGAAACGCCGCGAGCTCAGCTCGAATCGCGTCACGCTCTGCCTTGAGCGCCTCGCTCTCGGCATGCGCCGCGTCGAGAGCTGCCTTGGCCTGCTCCGATTCGGCCTTGGCAGCGTCGAGCTCTTGTTCGAGGCGGTGCGGTTCACCCTCGACCATCGCGACGTCGGGCGTCGTGGTTGGTAAGTGTGACGGCGATGGCTCTGAGAAAGGGCGCTCGGGCAGGGGCGAAAGCGCGGGTGCTTCGTCGAGGATGAAGTCTGAGGAGACGAAGTCGACGCCAGACTCGGCACCGGACTCGGCAATGGGAAGCATGGATGCCTCGCCATAGAGCTCAGCCTCAAGAATCGGCTCATCTGCGATCGGCTCAACGACCAGCGCGCTCTCGGCAATCAGTGGTTCGAGGATTTCCTCCGCGACCGCGATCGCCTCGAACACAGGGGCCTCTGCCAAGAAGTCGGCCTCGGCGACAGGCTCAGCGATGGGAAGCGCGGACGCCTCGGCATAGACCTCTGCTTCCAGAATTGGCGTCTCGAAGAGCTGCTCTGAAATCGTC
>JAISIF010000183.1 GCA_031262165.1 Myxococcales bacterium
CTGGCGCCACCGCGAACCCTGCGCCGCCACCCACCTGCAGCTTCACTTCCTCTCCAGGCTGACGCAACAGCGACACCTTGAAGCTCGCCGTCCCTCCGCTCTCCGTCGTCTCCAGCGGCGCACTGCCCACCGGCGGATCGATGATGACTCCCGCTGCTCCAGGCGCTGGAATACCGGGGAGGTCTGAACAGCCCGCAACGAACAGCGCCGCGAGGGCGAGCAGGGTAATCAAAACTTTATTTCTCAATATCAATATCGACATGAAGCCTCCTTGAGGAGCTGTGAGGGGGAAATGAGAGGAAATGAGAAGAAGCGAGGGGAAGATGCGGAAGTCAATCAGAACGCGAGCTCCAAGCCGACCGTCAGCGAGGTGTCCGTCTTTGCCTTGCCCTCGGCTGGCCTCGTGTCGTGGTTGACGAGGAAGGCGATGTTGAAGCTCAGTGACTTGATGAGCTTCACCGAGAGCTTGGCGAGCGAGCTCAACCACACGCGACTGTCGCCGACGACGTTGGGCAGGACCTCGAAGTCCTCGGTGAAGATGAGGCCTTCGGTCAGCGCGTAGCGGAAAGCGAACGCGAAGCGCGGCGCGGCGATGACCTCGTCCTCGATGTTCAGGGCCGTCGGGTAATGCTGGAAGCGCAATTCCTTGCCGCCTCGGAAGGCGAAATCGGTCTGGAGGCGCAAGGTGCTCAGGTCGCCCTCCGTTTGATCGATCCAGAGGACGCTCAAGCCAGCTTCGCCCACGGGCCGCGCCTCGATGCTCGCGACGTGGTCGGTCATGGTGGCGGCGAGCAGATAGAAGGAGAGCTTGGAGGTGAAGCGCAGGTCGGCGCGCGCCTCCAGATTGGCGTTGAGCGCGACGACCTCGGGCTCGGTTTGGATCACGTCACCGGTCACGGGATCGAGCGTGTCGGTCGCACGCGTCCGGCCATAGGCACCGCCAGCCTTGAGCTGAAAGATCCAGCGCTCGCTCTCGCGCCGCACCGAGGCCGAGGCGCTCGTGGTCAACGAGTTGGTGTTGCCCGTCAGCCAGATCATGTTCAGGCCCACGAGGCCGCTCCAGGTGGCGTCTTTCTTCTCGTCTGCCTTCTTCGGCTCTTCGATCTTCTTCTGGTCTGCCTTCAGCGCATCGATGGACGCGGCGAGCTTCTCGAGGGCAGTGGCGATTCTCTCGGACGAATCGGCTTTGTCGTCAGGCCGAGCGGTGAGCCGAGGGGTCTCGACGGGCGTTGGCTCAGGGGCCCTCTCGAGAGCGGAGTCAGGGGTGGCCGTGCCCAGGAAGAACAGCGTGGTCAGCAGTTGGGGAAGCATGGTTCTTCTCTCATTCGGTGAATGAGTGTGACGAGTGGTCGGGGTCTGTTTTCTTGGACGTCGAAGTCGAAAGGGATGTGTGGGTGGAGGGGGCTCGGCACGCGGTGCCCCTACGGCAAACACGCATCGTTTTCAGTCGGCCAGGATTCGATTCAGCTCAGTGCCCAGCGCTCCAGGACAGGCCTGAGGGCCTCGAAGGCGCGGGCGCGGTGGGAGCAGGCGTTCTTTTCCTCGCGCGTCAGCTCGGCGAGCGTGCGACCGAGGTCTGTCACCTCGAACAGCGGGTCGTAGCCAAACCCGTTCGTGCCGCGCGGCTCGGTGAGGATGCGGCCATCGACGCGACCCGCGACCTGCACTGGCGCCTGGCCAGGCACCCATAGGCAGATCGCCGTCTCGAAGTGCGCCGTGCGTCGCTCAGCAGGGACGGCGGACAGCTCTCTGAGCAGCCGTGCGTTGTTGGCGCGATAGCGCTCGGCCGCGTCGTCGAGCACGCCCTCGGCCACGCCGCCATAGCGGGCCGAGAACACGCCGGGCGCGCCATCCAACGCATCGACGCACAGGCCCGTGTCGTCGGCCAGGGTGGGCAGGCCGAGCGCCTCGACATAGACGCGGGCCTTCTTCAGGGCGTTTTGCTCGAAGGTCGGCGCGTCCTCCTCCACGTGGAGGGGCGCGACGTCGCGCAGGCAGAGGAGGCGCAGTTCGAGGCCCAGGCGCATGGCCAGGGCACTGAACTCCGCGAGCTTGCCCTGGTTGGTCGTGGCGAACAGGAGGTCTTGAAGGCGGGATGGCATGAGAGGGCGGCTCTTTCGATTTTCGAACATTCTGTCGTCAAGCCTGAAAATTCGGCCTGTGGAGGGACACCAAATCGACACAAAGCCTCGCTTGGTTTGCCCCGCCGCTTCGCCTTTGAGGCCGCGCGCTTTTCAACCACGCGGCAAGAGGCTCGCTCCTCGGCCCGCGTCAACACCTGTCGTTTCATCCAAAACCAGGAGCTCTGTAAAATGTCCGATCAAGTCAAAGCAGTGAATTCCAAGACAACCAAGCCGCAGGGAAAACTCGCCGTCCTCATCCCGGGCCTCGGCGCCGTCTCGACCACTTTCATCGCAGGCGTCGAGCTCGTTCGCAAAGGTCTGAGCAAGCCCATTGGTTCGCTCACGCAGCTGGGCACCGCGCGTCTGGGCAAGCGCACCGACAACAACACGGTGAAGATCAAGGACCTCGTGCCACTCGCAGGGCTCGATGACCTCGTCTTTGGCGCATGGGACGTGGTGGCTGAGGATGCGCTCACGGTCGTCAAGCGATCGGGCGTGCTCAATGAGAAGGACATCGCGGGCGCGGCGGACTTCCTCGCCACGATCAAGCCGCGGCCTGGCATCCATGATCCGGCCTACGTGCGCGATCTGCCTGTGGACAACGCGATGAAGGCGACGACCCACGCCGATCGTGTCGAGCAGATCCGCGCTGACATCCGCGAGTTCAAGAAGAACCTGGGCGCCGATCGCGCGGTCATGTTGTTCATCGCCTCGACAGAAAAATTCCATCAGCCGGGCGCCAAGCACGAGACGCTCGAGGCGTTCGAGGCGGCCATCGCAGCCAATGACCCGGCCATCAGCCCCACCATGATCTACGCCTACGCCGGGATGCTGGAGGACTGCCCCTTCATCAACGG
>JAISIF010000013.1 GCA_031262165.1 Myxococcales bacterium
GATTGAGGGATTGAGGGATTGAGGGATTGAGGGATTGAGGGATTGAGGGATTGAGGGATTGAGGGATTGAGGGATTGAGGGATTGAGGGATTATACTCCCCTCAATCAACGAAAAAGCCTTTTTAAAAATACCGTTCATCGAATCCTCCCCCAAATACGATGCCTCAAAAAAGCGGGCGCTCCTCTGCTCGCTTAAATGGGGGAAGTCAAGGAGTCACTGGGAATTGCTAAGGCACGGCGCGCCGCAATGTCACCAAGTCAAGAAACACAAGAGCGACAAGGCCATCGAGCAAACCGCCCACCTTTGCCCTTCGCCTCCCAGGGCAATCGAGTGCTCGGTTTTCGGATGTCACGGACGATGGATTCGTAGGGGCGATTATCAATCGCCCGTCGTCGAAGGTGAGTCGATCGTCGAGGATTATTGTTTGACCACTCGGCTCCAGCCCCATCCCCCGCGCCTCGTCCTCGAAGGTGACTCGATCGTCGAGGGTTATTGCGCACGGGCGATTGATAATCGCCCCTACGAATTCTCTCCATGGGACACGAAGAAAGTTTCGACCGACATCCCCCTCGGTGAGAGGGATTCCATCGAAATGGTTCCCTTCAGCCCACACCCTCGGCCATGGCCATCTGCGCGGCGATCGATTGCCTCTGGCGCCAGCGGCCAAAGGTGAAGCACAGCGCGAGGCCAACGCCCTTGAGCGCCGTGCTCCCCGCGATGGTCCACCACACGGCCGCGATGCCGTGCCCCAGATGCATCGCGAAGAACCAGGCCACAGGGATGCGCAGGAGCGTGAGCGGCGTGGCGATGAAGAAGGCCTGCTTCGAAGCGCCGACCGCGCTCAGCGCCTCCTCGAACATCGCCTCCCAGCCCATCAGGATCGAGAAGATGGCGATGACGCTCAGGTAGCGAACGCCCTCGGCGATGACCGCTGGATCCTCGGTGAAGACGGCGATCATGGGCGCGCTGAGGGTCAGATAGAGGATGCTGACGCCCAGGAGGATGGCCGACAGCCAGAGCGTGAGCTGCCAGATCTTGCGGCGTGCCTCTTCTGTTCGCGCTGCGCCCGTGAGCTGACCAGCCAGGGCAGCGCCTGCCACGCCAAAGCCGACGCACGCGAACCAGCCCAGGTTCTCCAATCGGTGGACGATGCCCAGCGTGGCGACCGGGACCATCCCGAAACTGGAGAGGATGCGGATGAGCGCCAGATAGACGCCAGAGAAGAAGGCGCCGTTGAGCGCGATGGGCAGGCCGATGGCTGCGACCTTTTGGATGAGACGGCCCATGGCCGCGTCGAGTCGCCAGCAGTTCGGATCGATGAGGCCACGGCGCCACAGGATGAAGAGCAGGCCGAGGCTGAAGAACACCTTGCAGATCGCCGTGGAGACACCCGCGCCCCACAGACCAAAGCCCGGGATCGGGCCCAAGCCATGGATGGCGATGGGATCGAGGATCGCGTTGATGCCGAGTGCGGCGGCGAGCAGCAGCGCAGGCGTGCGCGTGTCCCCGTGGGCGTGGAACGCTGCCATCGCGACCATGCCCGGGAAGTAGAAGAACATGCCCGCGAGGAAGGGACGCAGGTAGTCGCCCGCGCCGCGCGCCACCTCGGGCGTCAGGTCCATCGCGCCAAAGATGGCGGGGTGGAAGAAGAAGAGCGGCAGGAGCACTGCGAGCGCGACGAGCAGGTGGAGCGCCAGGGCCGCGAGGATGGAGCGCTTGGCCAGCCGCGTATCGCCCGCACCCAACGCCTGGGACACGAGGGTCTGGCCACCCACCTGGCCGAGCGAGCCGATCGAATAGAGGATCCAGGTGAAGATGCTCGCCGAGGAGAGCGAGGCCATCGCGTCCGTGCCGAGCTTGCCCACGAAGAAGGCGTCGATCAGGTTGAAACACGTGTTGAGCATGAAGCTCGCGGTCGCGGGCAAGGCGACACGCCAAACCACGCGGGCGGCGGAGAGATTGAGCAGCGAGGCCGTGGTTGTCGTGGTTGGGGACGAGGGCATGAGGGAGGTCGATGGTCGATCAGGAGAATCGAATTCTCTTTTTCGGAGGTGTGTAGGGCGTGTCCTCGAATTCGGACCGAGCCGCTCCGAAAGAGGCTCGGTTGTCCTGGGAGACCAGAGAGCGAAAGGACCCTGAAGAAGAGAAGCGAAGAGAAGAGAAGGGTGAACAGCGCCAGCGCGCAAAACGATTTCACGCCCTCTGTTCTGGTGGCGCTCCTTGCTTCAGCGCCTCGAACCACTCAAGCCCCCGTTCGATGATGGCGTCGGCCACGTCTAGATGGGTGGCCTTCTCCAGCCCCTCGAAACCAGGGCTCGAGTTGATCTCGATCAGCATGGGGCCCTGGCTCGACGTGATGAGATCGACACCGGCGATCCGCAGGCCCACGGCGCGCGCGGCGCCGATCGCGAGGTCGGCAAGCTCGGCGGGCAGAGCGGCAATGGGCGTGGCCTCCCCGCCGCGGTGCAGGTTCGATCGAAAGTCGCCCGTCTGGGAGCGCCGCCGCATGGCGCCGACGACGCGCTCACCTGCCACGAGCACGCGGATGTCGCAGCCCTCGGACTCGCCCACGAACGCCTGGACCAGGACCGCGTGGCCCAACTCGCCAAAGGTATCGAGCAGGGTCGCGAGCTCCTCGCGCGTCCGGGCCAGCATCACGCCGATGCCCTGCGTGCCTTGGAGCAGCTTGACCACCACGGGCAGACCACCGATCTGGCCGAGCCGCGCCAAGAGAGGCTCGATGTCTGTGTGTGGCGGCGCCAAAACCGTGGCCGGGACCGGGAAGCCGCGCGCGCCGAGCTGCTGCAGGCAGCGCAGCTTGTCGCGGCTCTGAGCGACGCCTTGGGCCGAGTTCAGCGTCGGCACATCCATCAGCTCCAGGTGCGTGAGCAGCGCAACGCCAGCCTGCGTGATCGAGGCGCCGATGCGCGGGATGGCCAGATCGATCGGAGGGAGCTCGACACCGTCGAGCAGGATCCGAGGCGCGCCGCGCGCAATCGCCAGGCAGCAGCGCAGCGGATCGACGACCAGCGGCGTGTGCCCGCGCCGCTCGATGGCCTGGGCCAGGCGCCGCGTCGTGTAGAGCGAGGCCTTGCGGGAGAGCAGGGCGATGCGCAGGGCGCGCTGGGGCTGGGGTTGGGCAGAGGGGGTCTTCAAGAAAAGTGTTCCCGAAACAGCGAGTCGTCGTGGCGATCGTCGAGGTCGTCCCGCGCAGGTGTGTTGGAAAGGTGTTCGAGCGGGCACGGCACGCAACGCCCCTACCCCAAACGCTTCGATCTCGAGCGAAATCGGCAGAACTCGATGGCCCAGAGGAGATCCTCCAGAGTGGCCGAATTGTATCGATTGGCCTCGCAACGCCCTCTGTCGGCTTCGCCGATGTCCCTCCCCCCCTCCGCGGTGAGGGGAATTTTTGGGAAATCTCCCTCTCAGAGGAACGAACACCTCCTCACGCGCTCTCCGCCTCGCCCCCCACTGAGCGCCCGCGCATGTGCTGGAGCGCGCCAATGAGCACCTGGTGCTGCCGCGCGGTGCCGCACAGTGCGCGGAAGAGCCGCTGGAGCGCCTGACCGAACTCCCCGGCCGTCTGGAAGCGCAGCTTGGGATCGCGCGCGAGCGCCTTGTCCAGGATGGCGTCGAGCTCGGGCGGGGCCTCGGGGAGGACGCGCGTGATGGGAGGAATGGGCATGGTCAGGATCCGGCGCTCCGACTCGTCCTGCGGCTGGCTGCAGAAGAGCTTTCGACCCGCGAGCGCCTCCCAGAGGATGATGCCCAGTGTGAAGAGGTCGCTGCGCGCATCGACGGGCAGGCTGCGCACCATCTCGGGCGAGCGGTAGGAGGGCTTGCCGCGCAGCGACGGCGAGGCGCGGTGGCGCGAGACACCCGTCGCGAGCGCGATCCCGAAGTCGAGCAGCTTCACCCCGCCTCGCTCCGTGACGAACACGTTGAGCGGGCTCAGGTCGCGGTGGACGAGCGCCAGCGGCGCGCCGTTCTGGCCTCGGGCGTGCGCGCCGTGTTCGAGCGCCTGGCACAGCTGGATGCCCACGGCCAAGACCACGGGGACGGGCAGGCCCGAGAGCTCCTCGTAGGCCTGCCGCATGAGCGCACCGAGGGTCTCTCCTTCGAGCTGCTCCATCACCATGAAGCAGCAGCAGTCGTCACCGCGGCCATAGTCGAAGACACGGACGATGCGCTGGTGGCGCAGCCGCGCCGTGAGCTCGGCCTCCTCGATGAAGAGCGCGACGAGATCGCGGCGCTCGTGCAGCGCGGGGAGCAGGGTCTTGATGACCACGGGCTCACCCGTGTCCACGCACTGCGCACGGAAGACCTCGCCCATGCCGCCGCGCGCCAACAGATCGATGATTCGGTATCGGCCGCGAATCACTTTTCCTGGCTCCAGCAGCATGAGGGCTCTCCAGAGGTGCAGTGGGGGTGGGTGGCGTTGGGCGTATCGCTCCTGTGTGACGCCTGCTCAGAGTGCGCTCGCCCACGCGGCCGTCAAAAAGGGTGTCGGTTCGAGGACTCGCGCTAAGGACTTATCTCTCAATAAGTTAATACAACGTCTCACGCTAAGACAGGTGCGCTTTCCTGCATATAGAAGGAGAATATTTCGAGCCACAGCGTTTTCAAAAATAATTGACGCTATTCATCGAAGGTTTTGTAGGGGCGCAGCGTGCTGCGCCAATCTAGCAAATAAAATGAATAGACTCATTTTTTCTCGAAAATGCTGCAAATCGCGAAGAGAAGCGAAACACCGCTCATCCTGCATATAGAAGGAGAATATTTCGAGCCACAGCGTTTTCAAAAATAATTGACGCTATTCATCGAAGGTTTTGTAGGGGCGCAGCGTGCTGCGCCCGTCTAGCAAATAAAATGAATAGACTCATTCTTTCTCGAAAATGCTGTAAATCGCGAAGAGAAGCGACGCAAATCGCCGCTGAAAGGCGGCGTAATTTCGCAGGAAGCTGCGCATGAATAATTCCCGCGAAGTGGGACGCGAAAAATTTTATTATTTTATTTCGAATTCAATGTTCTTTCGGGCGTCGTTCATGACGCCCCTACAACTCCCATCAACAAGTCCCATGATTTTAATTATTTGTTATTTTCCGTAGGGGCGTCGTTCATGACGCCCATATTTTATTTGTAATGAATTGTTTCATTCTTTCTTGAATGCGCTGTGATGTCATTTCGGGCGGCCACAGGGGGGGGGGGCACCCGGAGATTTGATTTCAATTGCATCAATATGTTTTAAATAATCGAAAGTAATTTCGTAGGGACACGGCGTGCCGTGTCCGAACGGATATTGAGTTCTCAATAAAATAGTAAAGACGATAATTTTTAAGGATTTAACATCACACTCAAGAAAGAACGAAACGATCCAATTTATTTGGGAGACGGACACGGCGCGCCGTGTCCCTACAAAACCTTTCCGGCATTTTGAGATGTTTGAAATAAGCGATGTGATCAAAATCAAATCACTGGGCGGCCACAGGGGGCCGCCCCTACAAATCCCATCAACAAATCCCATGATTTTAATTGGTTGTTGTTTTTCG
>JAISIF010000023.1 GCA_031262165.1 Myxococcales bacterium
CTATTTCCGATCGTCTTCCTACAGTATCGTTGGATGAATTCGTCATCATGCCAAACCATATTCACGACGTATTGATATTTACCGATCTGGCACCTGTAGGGGGCGCGGCGTGCAAGGCCCGGTCGAACTCCTTCCCGAAACAGACACGATAGGCACGGCACGCCCTCCACGTTCCGATTCGACATCAAAAGCAGAATGCGATTGCCCCCCTCGCATCCTGGCGCAGAGCAATCGCGTTCTATCGATTCGCATCGCCCCCTGTCGGTGAGGGGGAGCTTTTGATTTCGAAGCCTCCCTCTTTGAGGGGAGGTGACCCGCAGGGCCGGAGGGAATGGGCGTGTCAAGTCAGTCCTTATCCCTCGATTATCCCGTCGCCCCGCTCGTCCGGGAAACGCCAGTCTTCGTTGCTTCGCTCTTCACTTCCGTCAAAGGAGCTCTCGCCTCGCGCTTCGTCTGACATTCCACGTCCTGCGCGTTGCAAAGGTCCTATTCGATGGATGAGTCCTAAAGATGAACTCGACCAGCCTGCCACTGGCGAGCACCTTCTTGCGAAGGCTGGAAGAGTTGGTAAAAAAACATGTTTCTCTGGCGCCTTTGGTGAGGCGCCGTCTTTTTTTGTCATCATCACTTTCGGCGCTCCTCGCCTCGCCCTTCTTCTTCAGCCGACCGACCGACCGCTTCTCCTCCTCGATTCTCATGACTCGTCGCCTCCCCGACATCTGCGTGAACGCCAGGCACGCCAGTCACCGCGCGATCCTGTGCGCTGTCTGTGCCCTCCTCCTGTCGATCGCCGCGCCCGCCGCGCAGGCCGAAGAGCTCCACAGCTATTTGGACGAGGGGGTCCTGATCCTGAGCAACGTCGCGCCCGCGAAGAGCCGTCGAAGCAGCGTCCGGGTGCGCACAGTGGGAGGGATCACGCGCCTGACCCTTCGCGAGACGACGCGGATCAGCGCCGCGCGCCGCCGCGGGGTCCCAGAGGCTTACCGTGCGCTCCTCGAAGAGGCCTGTGCCCATCACGGCGTTCCCTTCGAGTTGGCGCTCGCCGTCATGGAGGTCGAGTCGGCCTTTGATCCCAACGCGCTCTCCAAGGCCGGTGCCCAGGGCCTCATGCAGCTGATGCCCGCGACCGCCGAGGACATGGGCGTCGAGGACGCCTTCGATCCCAGGCAGAACGTCTTTGGCGGCGTCCGCTACCTGCGCCGCCTGACCGACCTATTCGGCGACGACCTCGACCGCGTGCTGGCCGCCTACAATGCTGGGCCTGCCGCGGTGCTCAGGGCGGACGGGGTCCCGAACTATCCCGAGACGAAGGCCTATCTCGCCCGTGTCCTGAGCCTAATCGAACACTACAAGACCAAGCCGCAGGCCGCCGCCGCAGCCAGTGCCAGCCACGGGCAAGGTGAGAGGTGATGCGATGAACGACCACTCTTCGGACGACACCACCACACAGAGCCTCACCGCCAAGGCCGCGCGCCTGCTCGGCGAAGGCAAGCTCCCCGAGGCGCGCCAGCTGCTCGAACGCCTGATCGTGGACGAGCCCAAAAGCGCCAAGATCCGGGGCCTGCTCGCCCTGACCCTGTTCAAGATGAACGTCTATGACCAGGCGTCGGTCCACTACGAGAGGCTCGTCCACGACAACCCCATCGACGCGACGCTGCGCGTCAACCTGGGCCTCGTCTATGTGAAGAGCGAGAACGCCGCGCGTGCCATCGAGGAGCTGGAGATCGCGCTCGACCTCGAACCCGATCACAAGAAGGCGCACGGCTATCTGGGGCTCGCGCTCGCCCAGGTCGGCCAATACGAGCGAGCGCAGTCGTGCTTCATCCGCGCGGGCAACCTGAGCATGGCCGAGCGCATGGAGCAGGCGCTGAAGGACAAGGCCGACTCCAGACCGCCGCAGGCCTCACTCGATGCCAACTCGGCATTGGTCTCGGCGCGGACGAACACCGAAGCGCCCATCCGCGCCACTGGCGGCGTGTTCGCTTCTGAGCCGGCGCTCGAATCAGCGGCCATCGAGCTCGACGCCGAGGCAGTTGCCCAAGCGCCCAAGGCAGCCAGTGCCGAAACAAGAGGCGCGCGCTCGGATCGGATCCAGACGGTCGTCGGCAAGCTACGCTTCGGCGCGGAGGGGATTTCCCTGTCAGGCCCACCCGATTCCCAGGCAGTTCCCTCGATAGGCGAAGGGGACGGTGATCCCTTTGCGCTCGGAGCGCCCGGTGCGCCCGTAGAGGTGCATGTGCGGCACGAGCTGCATTCGCGCCTCAACGGCCTGCTGGTCGCGATGGGTGAGCTCAACTTCACGCCTCTCCAGAAGCGCTTCCAGGGCGCGCCCATCGAGCAGCCGTTTGGCCGAGGCCAGGCGCGGATGCTGCGCGTGTCTGGCCAGGGCGCGCTCTCCCTCGCACCCCAGGGCAAGACATTCGTCTCTGCGCGCCTGACCGGACAGGCGGCCTTCTTTCAGGAGAAGTGGCTCTACGCCTTCGAGCCATCACTCTCGTTCGAAAATGGCCGCATCCCCATCGTCCGCGACCGGGAGCTGGAGCTCGTCTATCTGAATGGGACAGGCCACTTGCTCCTCTCGCTCCCCGGACCGCTCCTGGCCCGTCCCATCCGCGATACTGCCTGCTACCTGCCCTTGGAGGGGCTCGTCGGCTGGTCTGGTCGGCTCGTCCCGCGCGCCGCGCCGTTCCCAGAGGAGAACGGCCAACAGCCCACCGCGGACACGCCGACCCTCGTCGAGCTGACGGGCAGCGGCGTGGTCCTGTTCACCCACACGGCCAAAAACGGCTGATCGATCGGCGCGTCGCCGAAAGACTTTTCGACGGAATTTTCGACGAAGCGCGAGGCACATCGAGTCATGGCCAACCTGAAAAAAGAATTCCTGAACCTGCCCAACATCCTCACGCTGGCACGGATCGTCGCGATCCCCTTCTTCATCGTGTTCACCTTGTCCGCGGATCCGCGCTCGTCGTTCTGGGCGGCCATCATCTTTGGCGCTGCCTCGGCCACCGACTTCCTCGACGGCTGGCTCGCGCGTCGCCAAGGTCTCGTCACGGTGGCGGGCAAGTTCCTCGATCCGCTCGCCGACAAGCTCATCGTCATGGCCGCACTCGTCATGCTCGTGCGCCTGGGCCGCGTCGCCAGCGTGCTCGTCATCCTGCTGCTCGCCCGCGAGTTCATCGTGACGGGCCTGAGGACCATCGCGATGAGCGAGGGGATGGTCATCGCCGCTGGCCAAGGTGGCAAATGGAAGACGATGTTCCAGCTCACCGGGATCAGCTTCCTGCTCCTGCACTTCACCTACACGTTCGACTTTGGTCCCTTCGCGCTCACGGCGAGCTGCAACAAGGTCGGCACGTGGCTCTTGTGGATGTCACTCATCGCGTCCGTCACCTCGGCAGTGGACTACTTCAAGGGCTTCCTCGATCTGATGGACAAGAAGGAGGCACAGCTCGCCGCCGCCTCAAACGCCTTTGAGGCGGCAAAAATCGACAAAATCGTTGAAAAAAATCTTGACGGAGCAGATCGAAATCCCTAAAAGGCCGCTCGTTTTTGAGCGGCACAAAAAACATCTGCGGGAATAGCTCAGTGGTAGAGCATCGCCTTGCCAAGGCGAGGGTCGAGGGTTCAAATCCCTTTTCCCGCTCAGTTCAGAAAGGCCCGAATCTCTTTCGGGTCTTTTTTTTTGTCGTTTCCCGAGGAGGCATTCCTCTTCCGCCAGGGCATGGCGCGATTCGGCACGCTCAGCCGTGTGGCCGTTCCAGTCCGCGGGATTGACCTTTCACTCCCTCTGTGGGGCGTGTGATCGCGATACGCGAGCTGCCAGTCATCGTAGGGCAATCGAGTTCTAACGATCCTCCTGTCGGCTTTGTCGATACCCACTCGATGTGGGGACCTCTGCCAAAAGCCTCCCTCTTTTGAAGGCGGTGGCGCACGGCTTTGAGGGAGTGGTCGTGTCGATCAATTCGAGAAGGCGACAGACGCATCCTTCATCGCGTGCGGCGCTGAAATAGAATTCAAATATAGGCGATGCATGATGATTGATTGATTGATTTGTTTGTTTGTTTTGATTCGATCCAATCTGAAACAACTGATGAACACGGCCCACGCCGAGAGGACTGTCGGCAAAGCCGATAGGAGGCGTGGCGTTGGAGTCGCTAGACTTCGCCTCCCCCTGGACCAACCACCGCATCCGCACCCGAAGGACTTATCCCTCGATGAGGACCGAGCAACGCGAAGGCCGAGGAATGCCAGACGAGGCGCGAGGCGGGAGCTTCCAGACGGAAGTGACCATCGAAGCAACGACGACTGGCGTTTCACGGACGAGCTTTGGCGACGAGAGAAGTGATGGATAAGCCCTAAGATCGCCCCATGACCGAGGCCGCCACCACCGCCACACAGCGTGAACGCTATCGCATCGTGAAGCCCATCGGCACGGGTGGGATGAGCCAGGTGTTCGAGGCGTTCGACGAGACCTTGAAGCGGACCGTCGCGCTCAAGGAGCTCCACCCGCACCTCGCCGCCAACCCACAGGCGCGCGCCCGCTTTGCTCGCGAGGCGCTGGCCACGGCCCGGCTGCGGCACCGCAACATCGTCGAGATCTTCGACGTGGCCGGGCTCAGCGGCGATGGCGTCGCCGAGGACGCCTTCATCGTCACCGAGCTCATCCACGGACCGACCCTGGCCGCCTTTGCCGAGGCGCACTCGTTCGCGCCGCCAGCGGAGCTGGCCCTGTGTGCCCTGCACGAGCTCGCCAGCGCGTTGGAACACGCGCACGCAAACGGCATCGTCCACCGCGATCTCAAGCTCGAGAACGTGATGCTGACCGAGACGGGCACGCTCAAGCTGATGGACTTCGGCATCGCTCGCATCCTCGACAGCGACGTGCGCATGACCATGACCGGCGCGCTCGTCGGCTCGCCGCTCAACATGTCGCCGGAGATCGTCGAGGGCGAGGTCGCCACGCCCGCCTCGGACATCTTCTCGGCAGGGACCATCTTCCACTGGCTCGTGTGCGGCGAGCCGCCCTTCCTGGGCAACAACGCCTCGCAGACGCTCAAGAAGATCCTCGACGGCGATCGCTCGGATCCGAGGCTGCGCGCGCCATTCCTCTCCGAGGCGCAGTGCGCGTTCCTCGACCGCTGCCTCGACAGAGATCCCGCGCGGCGGTTCGCGAACGGTGGCGAGCTGCGCGAGGCCATCGAGGTGCTGCTCGCGATCGAGGAGATCGGCGACCCAGCCGCCCGCCTGGCCGCCTTCGTCGTCCAGCCAGACGAGGCGCGTGCGTCGCTCTCCGATGCCCTCGTCTCACGCTGGCTCATTCAGGCGGAGGCGGCGTTTGCTCAGGCGCCTCCCAACATGGCGCGGGCCATCGATCGGCTCGATCGAGCGCTGTGCGTCGCGCCCCAGAACGCCGAAGCCCAGGCACTGCTCACGCGCATCCAGACCTCGCGCCATCTGGTGCGGCGCAGGGCGCGCCTTCGCCGGATCGGTTTCAGCGCTGCTGGCCTCGCGCTCATTGCGGCGGGTGGGGCGCTCGCCTGGAACCTGCTGGCTTCAGCGCCGCCGCCAGCGCAGGCGCAGATCGACACTCCGCTCCCGAGCGCCGATGCCGAGGTGGCCCAGACCGCCTCCTTCTCCTCCTCCTCCTTGGAAGCCGTCGGGCTCGACGAGCCAAGTCCTCCGCTCGAACCGCCCACTCACTCCCCCGAGCCTGCCGCCGATGACGCGCTCGATGAACCGCATGAATCGATCGACGCGGCATTGCCTCGGTCGAGCCTGCCGACGCCGCCCGTGCCAGCGAAATCCATGGCCGCGCAGAAGAACCCCCAGCCGCCCCGACGCCAACCGCCGAAGCCGCAGCCACTCCGAGCCCAAGCATCGGTATCTGCGGCGCCAACCGCCTCCCCAGCGCAAGCGCGGGAGCGTGGCAATGGAAACCTGGATGTCATGCTCCAGCACGCTGCCCATGGCCTGACCTGGGGCAAGCTCTTTCTGGACGGCGAATGGGTGAACGGCCACTCGCCCACCTGGTCAGGCGAGGTCGAATCGGGTCGCCATGAGCTGCGCGTCGAGGCGCCCTGCTGCCTGCCCGAGACGCGACAGATCCGGGTCGCGGAAGGCGATCGAAATCCGCCCGTCATGTTCCGCCTGCTCTCACGCCCCGCGCTGCTGTCGGTCGTGAGCGACGAGGCGTGCGACATCTGGCTCGGTGGCATCCGGCGCGCGAGCTGCGCCGAGTCGCTGCGCGATCCGGTCGCCGTGCCCATGCCCAACGGCGAGCTGCGCGGCGAGGTCTCGTTCCTTCTCGTTCGGCCAGGCCACGAGGATGTGCTCCGAACAGAGCGCTTCGAGGCAGGGCAGGAGCGGAAGATCCACGTGAGCTTCGGCAAAGCGAACAAGGGCGAGTGACGAACCCTCGACGAGGCGCCTTCGTCGTTCGGCATAGACGCGCTCCCTCTCCCCTCCCTTCGGGAGACGCGCTCCCGTCAAACGGGAGCGTGAATGGTTGGGAGTCGGATTGAAGCGAATGTGAAAAAGTATCCGCAATGCCTTCCCTCTCAAGCTTGCGGGAGAGGGCAGACGCGAAGCGACTGGGAGAGGAGGGGCCACCGAGTGAAAAATCGATCGCCGCCTCTTTGTGCTCGATTCGGCAAGGCCTGGCTGCCAAAAGGCGCGATTCGCTCATTAGGACTTATCCCTCAATTATCCCGTCGCCAAAGCTCGTCCGTGAAACGCCAGTCTTCGTTGCTTCGCGCTTCACTTCCGCCTGGAAACTCCCGCCTCGCGTCTCTCTCGCCTCTCTTCTGGCTTTCCCCGTCCTGCGCGGTGCAAAGGTCCTAATTGAGGGATAAGTCCTAAGCTCAGGCTCGGACAGCGGCTTGGGCGCAGTTCGGCGAACGAAGCGGCCCAAAGGCAGAGCCGATCTTCCAGAAGAGCAGATGGGTCTGACATTTCTGGAAACGGGCCAGAATCCCTCTTGGGGGCTACCCCCCCCCATCCCGATCCTCTCACATGGGGCTGACATCCGACCTATGGCACTCATGGAGATCTTCGGAAAAACGCGTGTGCTCTCAATAAGGACTTATCCCTCGATCATCCCGTCGCCCCGCTCGTCCGTGAAACGCCAGTCTTCGTTGCTTCGCGCTTCACTTCCGTCTGGAAACGCCCGCCTCGCGTCTCTTCTGGCATTCCCCGTCCTTCGCGTTGCTCGGTCCTAATTGAGGGATAAGTCCTTCGCCCGCCCTCCACGTCGCCCCTGTCTTCGAGTTCGACCTGATGCGCCTCTGCCGACTTGCCAACGAAACCAAAGCCCTCTGCCGCCGCCTACGCCCGACCGCGTTGTGCGGCGTTCTCACGTTGGCGATGCTGATGGCGACGCTCCTCGCGCCGCGCTCAGGACTCGCCGCCCGCGTCCCTGAGCTGCTCGTGCCCGCGCGCGATCGCTTCGATTTTGGCCGCTACGCCGAGGCCATCCGCATCGTGGAGGAGCTCGTCGCGCGCAAAGTGCTGACCTCCGAAGCCGAGCTGACCGAGGCGTGGCGCATCCACGGTCTGTCCAGCCTCTACTTGGGTGAGCGCGACGAGGCGCGCGCTTCCTTCGAACAGCTCCTCGCCATCAACCCCGACTACGACCTCGACGCGCTGCTCGTCCCACTCATCGCCATCGAGCTCCTCGAAGACGTGCGCGAGGCCAAGCGTGAGTTCCTTGAGCCGATCCGCGCGCGCCGCCGCAAACTCGCCGCGCAGCAGGCAGAGGAAGAGCGTGAGCGCGAACAGCGGCGCCAGGCCCGGGCAGCATCGCGCGGGAGCACCACCACGGCCCGGCAGCCGGTGATGATCCAGCGCGTCGAGCGCCACCCGTTCTTCCTCAACTTTCTCCCGCTGGGGGCCGCACAGCTCGCGCAGAAGCGCAATGGCGCGGGCGTGATCTTCGCCGTTGGCCAGAGCCTGGCCGTGGCTGGGACCATCATCACGTGGTCGCAGGTGAACTCGCGGATCGAGCCAGACGGCCGGGTCGAGCCAGGGAACCTCGAGGCGGCCCGCTCCTGGCGCCAGGCGAACT
Source organism: Myxococcales bacterium (assembly GCA_031262165.1). Classification (GTDB taxonomy): domain Bacteria; phylum Myxococcota; class Myxococcia; order Myxococcales; family UBA5297; genus UBA1203. The sequence continues at coordinate 8,066 of JAISIF010000023.1, forward strand.
GGGCCCTGTTCGGCACCTCGCTCGCGATCTACCTGGGCGGCGTCATCGACGCGATCATCGCTTACGAGGAAGAGACCGTCTCGCTCGAAGTGCAGTCCTTGGCTGAGACGGGCTCCAGGTCAGCGGATGGCGGCGGGCAGCGGCAGTTCTTCATCACGCCCGTCGCGGGTGGTGGCGCGGCAGGGATCCTCGGGACCTTCTGATCTGATCGACTCGAATTCGATCGACGCCGCCTCTCATCACCGCCCCGATTCCGACGAGGAACAACAGACATGCCCTCCCTCTGCCTCTCTCTCACGATGCCCGATGGCTCCCACCGCTCGCTCCCGATCGTCCGAGCGCTGACGAGTGTCGGCCGTTCGATCGACAACGCCATCGCGATCGACCACCCCTCGGTCCCTGACTGCGCCTTCCAGATCGAGCGAGAGGGCAGCGGCGCGCTGGCGCTCACTGCGCTCGTCAGCGCCAAGACCGCACTGCCCCGGCTCAACGGCAAGCCGTGCGAGCGGACGCGACTGCGCGTCGGTGATCGGATCGAACTCGGCGACATCGCGCTGGTGCTCGAAGAGCTCGCTGAGCCGATCTCACCGATCGCTCGACCGTCTTCCGAGGTGACCGCGACGATTGCGCAGGACGCGCTGGCCACGCTCCTCAACTTCAGCGAAGCCATGCTCGGCGACTACCGGCTCGCCCCGCTGCTCGATCTGATGATGGACCAGGTCATTGCCCTGACCCGAGCCGATCGCGGCTTCCTGCTCCTGCTCGAAGACGGCATCCCGTCGGTCAAGGTGGCCCGCAACCCGCGGCGCGAGAACCTCACGGACGCGGCCACGTTGCTCTCGGACTCCATCGTCAAGCGCGTGCTTCAGACGCGGCAGCCGCAGCTCGTGCATGACGCGCTCAGCGATCCCGACTTTTCGCAGAGCGCCTCGGTGATCAACCTCAAGTTCCTCTCCGTGCTCTGCGCGCCGCTCGTCGAAAAGGGCGAGGTCCTGGGG
>JAISIF010000076.1 GCA_031262165.1 Myxococcales bacterium
AGAAAAGGACACTTCCATGACGCCAAACAAACCTCTCTATTTGGGCCTTGCCGTATGGACATTGGCTCTCCTCGTTGCTGTCAGCGCCTGCGATTCCGACGAAGATCCAGATGATTGCCTCCTGACAGATTCGTGCGGATCACTCGAAAAGCCCAACGGTGACAATACCGGCAATAATAATAATGGAAACAATAACAATAATAATGGGGGAAACGATTCCGAAGACACCAGCCAATGGCCCAAGCCGGGAACGACACACGCGGATGTCTATAATTTCCTTCCGCAAGGCGTCTTTATTTTCAAAAATCAGACGACCAACAGCATGGATATTGGAAAAGGCGATCTCATTGCCAAAAACGCTGATGGTTCTCTCATCACAGCGAGTGTCCAGGATTTGGACACCGATAGCTATACGGTTCGAGACTGGGCGATTTGGACGAAGGACGGCATGTATTACAAAGTAGATCGTAAAACGAAGGGTGAAGACGAAAACAAACACGATCTATTCTACACGATTAGTTTGAAACATGCCGATTCGACCGCCGCGACGCCCAAAACAGCTCAGATCTCTGTCCCCTGGGGCAGCTATGGTGCTGGCGCTGTGGCCGATGGCAGTCCGTTGACATTTAAAGTGTCGGGATTCAATCTTTTGTCTTTCGTCAATTCTTCAGTCAAAGACGAAGCTGTTTTCGAAAAGGATGAATCGATCGCCGGTGTTCTCTGTAAGAAATATGTTTATGAGGATGTGCTTAAATATGAATACTGGATCATGGACAATGGTTTGGCGCTAAAGCGCAATGTCTATTTGCCGAATGGTGATCTGGAAGAGGTCATGAGCTTCGAGACGGTCATCGCCGAATTGGATACTTCTTCCTACGATGCCGTGACGCAAAAGTTCGCTCGATTCAGCAACCAGATAAGTCCGGCCATCACAGAACCCGTCGCAGATATGTTCAAGATGACAGAGGTCGTGCATGGCGGGGAATGGATTGCACCGGACACTTTCCTCGAATGGACCTATGGCGGTTTCGATGTGATGACCATTTTCCGCGACGATAACTGGGAAGGGCACCCCGAGCATCAAGTCCACGTGAGCTTTCCTGCGGGAACGGCAATGGCCACTGAAGTAGCTGCCTACCAGGCATCGATCATGGCAATCGATGGAATGGTCCAAACATCAGGGGCGAACTGTGACCCTGCGACCAATTCAATTGGCTGCGAATACAAATATAACAATTCTAACTACCAATCTCAGGATTGTGGCTCGAGTTGGGAATTTGCAATCCAGACGTGGGGTGAGGTTATGGGAACACCATCGACGCCTGACTCTATTTACATTCGTTTGGTTGATATTGTTTGTCTCTGATTTTGAATCATATTCTCTCAAATCGATTTATCGCAGGGGCATTGCAGACGATGCCCCTGTATTTGTTTCAAAAGCACTTCTACGGACCTATCCGTCAATTATCCCGTCGAGCTCTGGTCATTGCGTGCGCAGCAAAACAATTCAGATTGGTTCTTTGTTCTTTGTCATGGCCAACTCCCCTGGATTGTTTTGTCGCTTCGCTCCTCACAGTGATGATCTTTTGCCGAATGATTTCGGTTTTTAGAGAGGCCCTTGAAGGACCTATCCCTCAATCCATCGAGGAATTTTTACATGAGTCAATGCCTGTATCTGCCAGCTTCGGAACTCCCCCAGCTGATCGGCAAAACATTGGGGCCGAGCGATTGGAAGGACGTCACCCAGGAAGTCATCGACCAATTTGGCCAAGCCACGGGTGACCAGCAGTGGATTCACGTCGATCCCGTGCGTGCGGCCAAAGAATCTCCGTTTCGCAGGAAGACGGTCGCGCACGGCTACTTTACCCTGGCGCTCATTCCGGGCTTCTTCTTCAGCCTGCTCGAAGTCGAGGGCTGCCGACTCATCGTCAATCTCGACGCCAGCGATGTCCGCTGGCCTGCGCCTGTTCGCATTCCCTCGCGTGTCCGACTCCATGCGTTCGTCCAGGACGTGACGGCCTTCGAGAGCGGTATGGATCTGCACCTCCAGATGACCATCGAGATCGAGGGACAGGCGCGTCCGGCGCTCGAAGCGAAGACCACCTACCGCTACTACGTCCGATCGGCGCCCCAGACAGAGGCAACGCCTTCGGCATCGACACCGGACCAGTAGGGGCCCTTGCGTGCAACGTAGGGCAATCGAATTCTAAGATTGCTTGACCCGCTCACTCGCTGAAAGCGGTGCGACACCTCCCTGAATGAGGGAGGCTTTTGCCGACAGTGGGCGTTGGGAAGTGGAGCATCAGAACTCGATTACCCTGCGAGCCAAGCTCGTCGTGCTTGTCTCGAAGGATGACCACAGGGCGTTGCTCGCAACGCCCCTACGCGTTCCGGGAAACAACCCAGCGGTAGGCTCTCACCCGCACCCACAGAGACCGGCCAACGCTTGACGCGCGCAGAGGCATCGGCAGAAGGCGCCAGGTTTTTCGGTTCAGCCTCAGTGGCCTTCGAAAGCCCCTAGACAATCAACCATGCCCCATCGACCTCTCTTGCCGCTGCTGCTGTTCTGTTGCCTCGCGCTCTTCTCGTGGAGCGCTCTGACCTGGGCCGAGCCCGCTGTCGAGGTGGCGTCCCCTGCCCTGGCCGAGGCTGAGCCAGACGTCGATGCCAGCGCTGGTTCAGGTTCGGGTTCAGATTCAGACGTGGTCTCGGACGCCGACACTGCCCTCGGCACGGATCCAGGTTCAGATTCAGGCTCTGATTCAGCTTCAGACGTCGATGCCAGCGCTGGTTCAGATTCAGACGCAGGCACAGAGGCAAGCGCCGACTCAGATTCCGATTCGGACGCTGGCTTGGATGACCCGGCGCCCCCGCCAAATCCAGAGGCAAGCCTGCTCCTGCCCTCGCCGAACTTGTCGATCGCCCTGACGCGCGACGAGTCGCCGCCGCTGCTGTCCAGGAACGACGAGCCCCTGGTCGAGGTGACCGCACGGCCGCTGCCCGCAGCCCTGCCCGCCCTGCGCTTCGAACCCCAGGAGTTTGCGCCGCTCGAACATCCCGACGAGGCCAAACCCCAGCTCGAAGCGCCAGCGGATGTTTCGGACGCGACGGATTCGCAGACCACGACCACGACCGCGCCGACACCGCCACAGGGAATGAGCTCCTGCCCCGAGCCACCGATCCCGGCGCCCCCAGCGCCCGCAGCAGCACCACCGACGCCGCCCATACCTCGGCTCCCACCGGTCGAAGAGCCCCTCGAACTAGACCTGCTCCTGTTCGGGAAGATCGAGGGTGACTTTGCCCTCATCGACTGTCGGGACAAGGCGGGCGCGAACAACCACTTTGCCTACGCCTCCCAAGTCACGCTCGTGAACACCCTGAGAGAGGCGGCGCTGCGCCAGGGGCGGCTCGAACCCATCCCGTTCAACCTCGGGGACAGCACGTTCCCAGGTGCGCTCTCGAACTTCCTCCTGTCGCAGGGTGAGGCAGGCGCCACCGAGGTGGCCACCATCCTCTCGAAGATTCCCTACGCGGGCATGGCGCTCGGCAACCACGACTTCTCGCCGCCGCAAGAGGACGTCCGCCGCTTCTTCAAGTCCGCGGCACACGCGCGCCTGCCCGTGCTCGGCGCCAACGTGCGCTGCACCACGCCAGAGGCGGACGCCTCGCTGTGTGCGCTGTTGGGCACGTCCGAGGAGGGAGGGCGCCCCTATCGCTTCATTCGGCGCGGGCCGCTCAACATCGGCGTGACGGCGCTCATCGATCCCAGGGTCACCTCTCAGATCGCCAAGGATCGGCTCGAAGGGATCGAGCTGCTCGAACCCGTCGAGGTTCTCAAACGGCTCGTCCCCCAGATGCGTGCCCAGGGCGCCAACCTCATCATCGTCCTGTTCCACATCGCGGGCAGCCAGACGACGAACGCGCTGGAGCCGCTGATCAATGAGATCGAAGGGCTCGATCTCATGATCACGGACCGGCTCTTTGCCATCGACGAGGAGCCCCTGGCCGCGCACGTCCCAGCGCTGCGCCAGATGGGGCACATGGTCCTGCCGCGGACGCAGACCTTTGTCCTTGGGGCGGGCAGCTCGGCCAACGGTGCCACACGCGCCACCCTGCGGCTGCGACGCGACGGCGAGCGCTTCCTCCTCGAGCAGATCTCCCCGCGCTACATCTCGACGGGCATCCTCGATCCAGAGCCTGGCACGGCGCGCAGGCTCGAGGGCGCGGCCAGCGCGTTCTGCGACGAATGGGGCGGCCCACTGCGCCCAGGCACCGAGCTGGCGCAGGCCTTCGACATCTTCGACATGGCCGAATTCATCCTGAACACGCTGCGCTTCACGGTGAACGCGGAGCTCGCGTTCATGAACGCGCGTGCCTTCCGCAACCCCGAACAGTTCCCGCTGACCGACACGCTCACGCAGGCCGACGTCTTCTCGACGCTGCCATTCGGCAGTCGGCTCGTGAAAGCCCGTTTGCCCGGTGAGCAGCTCGAACGGCTCGCGCCTCATCTGGGCGAGGAGATCCTGGGGGTGGGCCTCTCCAAGAACCAGAAGGGCGAGCTGGAGGTGAACGGCCGACCACTCGACAAAAAGCGTCACTACGTCGTGGCGCTCAACGAGTTTCTAGCCGAGGGGAGCGGCGGCTTCCTCGAGCAGAAGAAGATCGAGGAGGTCACGTTCTACCGCGACCCCGTCACACATCAGGAGCCGACGCTGGCCTGGATCGTCAGCGACGCGGTGCGAGATGCCCGCTTCACCACGCCAGATGGGAGCTTCCGCCTTTCGCCCAAGGAGAACTTCCCCGACCTGCACCGGCAGCTGCTCTGGAAGCTCGGCGGCTCGCTCAACGCGGCCTACAGCCAGATGGACATCGTCAACCCGAGCGGCGCCGATGGCGCAGCCTCCTACGACAAGTCGCGCCTGACGGCCGTGGCCACGGATGTCCTGAACCTGGAGCTCAAGCTGCTGGCGAATGCCGAGAGCCGCGACCACGGCTGGGACAGCGACCTGCTGCTGCAATACGCCACCACGCGCCTGAAGGGCGAAGCCGACTCGCACGAGTTCGAGGAGACGAAGGACGTTCTGCGCCTGCGCTCGGCCTACAAGCACCTCGGGCTGCGCTCGGCCTTGGGCAGCCGCTGGTATGTGCCGGTGCCCTACACCGAGCTCCAGATGGAAAGTCAGCTCACGCAGGACGCGACGATGACGTGGCACCCGCTGGAGATGACCAGCATCGTCGGCCTGCTCCTGCGGCTGACGAGCACGCTGGAGTTCAAGATGGGCCTCAACATCCGCGGTGACCTGAACGCGCCCAAGGACGAGCCCATGATCGGTCTCTTCACCGGCTACCAGCTCACCAAGACCAACCTATTCGAGCTCGCCAGCCGACCGGTCCAGTTCGAGAGCGAGTTCGAATACTTCTTCAACGCCGATGGCCACGACCGGCTCCACGAGCTGCGCTGGGCCAACAAAATATATTTTGCCATTACCGGTGCCCTGTCCCTGACCGGGAATTTCAATATGTATATCTATCGAACGAAATCGGTCGGCGAGGTAGGGCGCGCCACCGAGGCCATGCTCGGATTGAATGTGGCGCTCGAAAAGATGATTCAGATGTTTTGAGGCGCGTATTTGTTTGGGACGATATGAATTCCATGGACCCAATGGAGCGAATGAATCGTCTGGCAAAATCGGCAGGGTGAACGACCTGTTTTGGAAAACGATCGGTCCGCACTCCTGCCCAAAGCGATCGGCCTCGCTCGACTCTCTGCGCTGGGCTTTGGGACTCATCCCTCGAAGAGGACCGAGCCCCGCTCGTCCGTGAAACGCCAGCCTTCGTTGCTTCGCGCTTCACTTCCGTCTGGATGCTCCCGGATCGCGCCTCGTCTGACATTCCCCGTCCTTCGAGGTGCAAAGGTCCTCATCGGGATACGTCCTTGGCTTCGCTTCAATCCAGCCTACCGAGGCACGCCACATCCCCTCCCAGAATGCCTCTCCCCGCCGCCGCGCTTCGCGTCATTCGGCAGCAGCCCTCGCCGGGAAACGGCGGCGCAGCTCAGCCTCGATCTGCGTCAGATCCGTGGGCAGCGCCCGCGGCGTTGCCTTGCCAATGAACAGGAGGAGCTGCGGCACCGAGCGCACGCCCTGGCGATCGCGCGTCTGTGCCGCGGTCTCGATGTTCAGGCTCACGATGTTCAGCTGTTCCATGTAGCCAGGGGCCAGGCGCGCGAGCTCGGCGTTCAACGCCTGGCACGGGTGGCACCACGGCGCCTCGAACAGGACGAGCACGGGCAGCGGCGAGGCCTGCACCGTCCGAACGAACGTCGCGTCCGTCACCTCACGCAGCGCGCGACGCCTCTTCACGGGGATGGGCGCGGGCGGCGGCGTGTTCTGGCGAGGCTTCTTGGCCTGGAACGACGACGTGCGGGGTTGGGCGGGCGCGACGACGGTGGGCTTGGGCCTGGCCGTATTCGACGTCTTCCCTGATGCCTTTCCTGACGCCTTCCCCGGCTTGCCTGAACCAGCTCGCGAAACCGCCTTTGACGCCTGGCGGCTGGATTGCTGGTTCGAGTCCTTCACCTCCTGGAGAAAACGCCGCTCGTCGAGCTCGCGGCAGGCGCGCGCTTCCTGGTCTGCCGCCGCCTTCTCGTAGAGCGCGGCAGCGTGGACAAAGTCACCCACGCGCTTGGCAATGGCGGCCCGCTCCATGAGGGCGTTGCGATCGTCCGGTTGGAGCGCGAGGGCGCGATCGAGATGCCCTGCCGCGGCGCTGAGCTCATTGGCCTTCAATTCCTGCCGCGCCAGGAACAGGCGGCCCTCGAACGTCTCGTCGAGCGAGATCGCGAGGTTCCCGATCTCTAGGCTGAGCGCGAGGGAGTCCTCTTGGCGCGCGGCAGCCATCAGAAGGCGCGCGACCTCGACCTTCTCGTCTGCCGCGTAATCTGCCCCCTTGATCGCGCCGATCTGGGCGAGGAGCGCCTCGTCGCCGCCCGCGTCGATCACGCGCTCGAGCTCCGCTGGGGAGGGCTGGGCCGTCAGAAGGAGGAGGGCGAGCGGGGCGTAGATCATCGCTGGTGCCTCTACTGGAGCGTCGAGGGGTTGGACGCCATCAAGGGCTCGCGACGATGGCGACGCCTGCCTTCTCGGCAGCGGCAATGACCTGGGGCGCGTCGATGACGATCGTCTCGCCCGCATGGATGGCCAAGACGGCGCCCTTGGCCTTGGCGATCACCTCGATGGTGCGCGGCCCGAGGGTGGGCAGGTCGAAGCGCTTGTCCTGGGTGGGCTTACAGCGCTTGACCACGACGATGCCTGGTCCAGCGAGGTCTGCTCCGCGTTGGATGCAGGCGTCCGTGCCCTCGGCCGCCTCGACCGCGAAGACGATGCCGTCCTTGACGATCACGACCTGCCCGACGTCGGCTCGTCCGAGGAGCGCGACCACCTCGTTCCCCAGAGCCACGTCCTTTTCCTGTTGGGCGGTGAGCTTGCCCTTGGTGAGCATGCCCTCGGGCGCCAGGAGGTCGGAGAGGATGTCCGTGGGTGCGCAGATCTTGATGCCGTTCGACTCGAAGTATTGGGCGATGGCACGCAGGAGCGCGTCGTCGCGGAAGCTGCGCGCCGAGGCCAGGACCTTGAGCGCGCCGAGGTCGAAGCGCGTGTTCTTCAGGAGCTTCAATTTGCTGACGCCGCCCGCGAACACGAGCGTCTTCACGCCGCGCTTTTTGAGGAGCTCGACACATTTGGAAGGCTGGCCGATCGAGATCCAATGCATCTGATCGACGCAGGAGCCGAGCGTCTCGTCGGTCTCGCCACGCAGGGCCAGCGCGACGACTTCGTGCCCCTGCTCGCGCGCGGCCAGCGCGAAGAGAAAGGGCAGGCGGCCATTGCCCGCGATCAGGCCGATGGGCGCTGTCGAGTCGTGCAGCTCAGAGCAGGAGCCCGTGGATGTCTGGTTTTGGGGATCGTCGGTCGTCATGTCGGAGATCGGTTCTCTTGAGTCAGAAGGGTGGAGAATCAGCGCTCAGCGAGGCCCGCGCACGGAGCCACGGGTCGAGCCTTCGAGGAAGGCCAGCAGGTGGTCTATCTCCAGGTTGCCGCCGTATTCGGCCCGCACCCGCGTGACGGCCTCGTGCAGCCCGAGCTGCGTTCGGAACAGAGTCTTGTAGGCCGACTTGATACGCGAGAGGGCCTCGGGCGCGATGCCAGCGCGCGTGAGGCCGACCGTGTTGAGGCCCGCGAGCGTGGCGCGATCGCCCTGCACGATGCAGTAGGGCGGCACGTCCTGCGTCACGATGGCGCCCGCGGCCACGAAGGCGTGGCGGCCGACCCGCGTGAACTGGTGCAGGGCAGCCAACCCGCCGATCTTCACGTCGTCTTCGAGGATGACGTGCCCTGCCAGGCTGCCGCAGTTCGCGATGACGCAGCGATCGCCGACGATGGCATCGTGCGCCACGTGGCTGTAGGCCATGAAGAGCGAGCCGCTGCCTACCTTGGTCAGGCCACCGCCGCCGAGCGTGCCCAAGTGGATCGTGGCGAACTCGCGGATCTGGTTCTCATCGCCGATCTCCAGGCGAGTCTCCTCGCCCGAGAACTTGAGGTCCTGCGGCACGGCGCCGATCGCGGCGAACTGGAAGATTCGGTTGTTGCGACCGATGGTCGTGTTGCCCTCGATGACCGCGTGCGGGCCGACGGTCGTGCCGCGCCCGATGCGGACGCGCGGGCCGATGACGACGTAGGGGCCGATCTCGACATCGGTGTCGAGCTCCGCGCCGTGGGCCACGATGGCCGTGGAATGGATGGACATGTGCGCTCCTGCGCTTCGAAGAGACCGCCGCCGCACGCCGGTGATGGGAGAGGCAGAGAGGCCGCGGGCCTGAAAAGGGCGCGCTCTTTAGTCGGCGGCCTGTCGAGTTTCAATCGCGGTGGCGTGGTGTGGAGCGAGGCTGCCTTCGTTCTGATTTTTGATGTCGACGAGGGACGTGCAGGGGCGCTGCCTGCAACGCCCGTCGTGCCTTTGCCGAATGACGATCGCAGGTCGTTGCACCAACGCCGCTACGCATTCCTGAAGGCACGTTCGTATCCGGTCCAGGGATCAAAAAACGCCAGACGCTCCCGAGGGAACATCTGGCGTTCGTCTTCGACGAATTGCCTTCATCGCGCTGCGGCTCACGCCTCGGCGACGACCGCCAACTTCACCTTGCCGGTGACGTCGTGGTGCAAGCGGACGTCGATCTCGAACTGGCCGATGGCCTTGATGGGCTCGGGTAGGACGAGGTCACGGCGATCGATGCGGACGCCCTTCTCGGCAAGCGCGTCGGCGATGTCGAGCGCGGTCACTGAGCCGTAGAGCTTGTCCTGGTCGCCGACCTTGCGGGCGATCTTCAGATCGACCTGGCCGAGCTTGTGGGCAATGGCAGTCGCCGAGGCGCGCACCTTGGCCTGGTGGGCCGCGATGACGCGCCGATCGTGCTCGAGCTGGCGGATGTTCTTGTCCGTCGCAGCGACGGCCAGCTTCTTCGGCAGGAGGAAGTTGCGGGCATAGCCGTCGCGCACCTCGACCAGTTCGCCGGAGCGACCGAGTGCCTGGATGTCTTCGCGCAGAATGATCTTCATGTGCCTCTCTCCTTCCTAGACGTGCAGGACGGTGTAGGGGAGCAGCGCGACCATGCGGGCGCGCTTGATGGCGGAGGCAACCTCGCGCTGATGCTTGGCGCAGTTGCCGTTGATTCGCCGGGGAATGATCTTGCCGCGCTCGGTGACGTAGCTCTTGAGCGTCGCGGCATCCTTGAAGTCCACGTGGAGGTTCTTCTCGGTGCAGAAGCGGCAGACCTTGCGACGGCCAAAGCCACGGCGATTGCCTTCAGAGCCCTCTCGGGACTCACGGGCCTCGCGGGGGGCGGCGTCTTTCATCTCTGTTCTGGGCATGGCGTCTCCTCAATGAAACCTTTGTGAAAACGGACGGTTGGACCGCCCTCAGGCCTGCAGCTCCTCGCTGTCGTTCCCGTCATGTTCATCTGTCTCGGCGCCGCTTTCGCGCTCGACGCGGGGACGCTCGTCCATATCGCCAACGAGCTTCTCGTCTTCCTCGACCTCACGGGTCGCGGGATCGATGGCGTCTGCGATCTTGGTGGTGATGAACTTGGTGACATCCTCGACGATCGACAGGTTGCGCTCGACTTCGGCGACGACCTTGGCTCCGCCCAGGTAGTCCACGTGAATGAAGAGAGCGCGCGCCTGCTTCTCGACGGGAAACGCGGTCTTCTTCTTTCCCCAGTGGGTGAACTTGATGACCTTGCCGCCATCCTTGGCGACGGTCGTCTTGATGCGCTCTTTGATCTTCTCGACGGTCTCGTCGGTGACGTCCGGCTTGACCAGGAAGAGCGTCTCGTATTCGCGCAGAAGATTTCCCGCGCTCAACGCCTTGTGTGCCATGTGCAGTCTCCTCACGGATCTGTGCTGTATGAGAGCCGCGCCCTTTCGTAAGGGCGCAGCGAGGAGCTCTGGAGGCAGCGGCAAGATGGACCATCCATTCCGCCCGCGCTCCAGAGTTGTCGGAGTGCCGGTTCGCCCAAAGGCGACCGCGAACACCCTCGGCGAAGAGATCGGCGCCTCTCGGAAAGAGGCGGCGTCGAGCCCTTCGACCAGGGGATTCTTTCATCCGCGATGTAAAAGAACGGCCAAAAAAGGCGCGCGCCCCTAGCACACACCCTCTTTGAATTCAAGAGGCTGGAAGATGGCACTCGAACCCCATCGGCTTCACCGACCTCTCCCTCGATGAGGGGCGCTTCGACAAAAGCCTCGCTCTCCGAGGAAGGTGGCCCGGAGGCAAGAAGATCATTGATCCCTCATCTCCGGTTGAAGGCGTTCATGGCCTTGGCGAGCCCACCTTCGAGGAGGGCCTCGATGGCCTGCGCCGCGCTGTCGATCGCCTCGTCGATCTGCGACGCTTCGCCCACGCTGAACTTCGAGAGCACGTGCCCGACGACCCGCTCTCTGGCCTCGGGGCCCTGGGGCTTGCCAATGCCCACGCGTACCCGCACGAAGTCACCGCTCCCGAGGCACTGGACGATGGACTTGAGGCCGTTGTGCCCGCCCGTCCCGCCACCGCTGCGCAGCTGAAGGCGGCCGAGCGCGAGATCGAGCTCGTCATGGATCACGACGATGTCCTCGGGGGCGACCTTGTAGAAATGCGCTGCGGGCCCGACCGACTGACCCGACAGGTTCATGAACGTCTGGGGCTTGAGCAGCAGCACCTTGTGCCCGGCGAGCGCTCCCTGCCCCGACTCCGCGCTGAACTTGGTGGACATCAGGTCGATGTGCGCCCTGGCGGCGAGCGCGTCGACGACGCGGAAGCCGAGGTTGTGGCGCGTGGCCTCGTATTCGCGGCCGGGATTCCCGAGCCCGACGATGAGCTTCATGTGGAAGGGACCTCGCCCTCGATGGGTGAAAGAAGAAGCGCCGGGGTCCTCTCTGGTGGAGGACGCCCGGCGCCGATGCCGCGGATGAGGAGGAGCGGTAGGGCGTGTCCTCAAATTCTCCCGGCGCCACTCTCGTCCGTGAAAAGCCAGGCAGCGTTGCTTCGTCGGTCACTTGCGTCAGCAAGCTCCCTCCTCGCGCCTCACCTGTCATTCCACGCCCTTTGCCCGGCTCGGTCCGAATTCGAGGCCCCCCCCCTAGGGACGGCTATTGCTGATTGCCGCCCGACTTCTCCTTCTCCGGTGGGTATTCCGAGAGGCGGCCCGGAGGCGGTTCGAGCGGCTTGCGATCGGCCGACGGCTCGCTGGGCTTGCGCAAGGGTGCGCGATCGTTCGTGAGCTTGTTGGACGAGCCCTGCTCCCGATCTCCGCCGCGCGAACGCCCCTGGCGCTCGGTCTTGCCGTAAATGTCGAACTGCTCCTGCTGGTAGCTTGGCTGCTGCCGCACCTGGATGGTCTTGTTGAAGCGGTCCATCAGGTAGCGCAGCTCTTCGCGCTCTTCGACCTGGAGAATGCGCGCGACCTCCGGGTGGCAGTTCACGATGATCGAGCCCTCTTTGTAGTTGTTGGCCTCGCGCCGGATCTCCCGGAAGATCTCATAGGCGATCGTCGTCTTGCTTTTGACGTGACCGCGGCCATCGCAGTGGGGGCACGGCTCGTTGAGCGTGCGACCGAGCGACTCACGGACGCGCTTGCGGGTCATCTCGATGAGGCCGAGCTCGCTGATCTTGAGGATGTTCGTGCGTGCCTTGTCGCGACCGAGCGCCTCCTGCAGCGCCTTGAAGACTTTGTCGCGGTTCTGCGCCTTGGCCATGTCGATGAAGTCGATGATCATGATGCCGCCGATGTTGCGCAGGCGCAGCTGGTAGACGATCTCCTTGGCTGCTTCGATGTTGATGCGCGTGATCGTCTCTTCGAGACTCTTCTTGCCGACGTAGCGACCGCTGTTCACATCGATGGCTGTCAGCGCCTCTGCCTGGTCGATGATGAGGTAGCCACCGCTCTTGAGCCAAACCTTGCGACCGTAGGCGCGCTGTAGCTCATGCTCGATGCCGTAGGCGTCGAAGATGGGCTCGTCACCCTCGTGCAGCACCACGCGATCCTTGAGGGCGGGCGCCTGGGCGGCCACGAAGCGCGAGATGCGCTCCCACTCGGCGCGATCGTCGATGACGAGCTTCTCCACGTCCTGGACGAAGAGATCGCGCGTGGCGCGCAGCGTCAGATCGAGATCGGGATGCAGCAGCGCGGGTGCTCCGACCTTGTCCCGTTTGGCGACCACCTCGCTCCAGATGCCGATGAGGAAGCGCGCGTCGGCCTCCAGTTTTTCGGTGGAGATGTTCTCTGCCACGGTGCGCACGATGAAACCTGTTCCTGGCGGGCGGATGCGCTCGACGATCTCGCGCAGGCGGCGGCGTTCGCTCTCCTTTTCGATGCGGCGGCTGATGCCCACGTGATCGACGGTCGGCATGAAGACGATCTGGCGACCTGGGATCGAGATGTGGCTCGTGACCCGCGCACCCTTGGTGCCGATGGGATCCTTGGCGACCTGGACGATGATCTCCTGTCCTACCTTGAGAAGGTCCTGGATGTTGGCCACGGGCCGCTGCTTCTTCGACTTGCCATTGTCCGAGTCGGCGTCCGCATCGGCGTTGGCGTTGGCGTTGGCGTGTTTGTCAGCGGCTCTGACCTCGGCGCCGTTGGCGCCATTGCCGTTGCGATCGCCGCGCTCATGGCGGGCACCACCGCGACGCGAACCGCGCTCGCCTTGCTTGCCCTGGCGCTGATTGCCGCGCTGTTGCTCCACGACGGGCGTGTTCTCCGTGTCGGCGACAGCAGCGGCGGCGACAGCAGCGGCCTTGTCATCTGAAGCGTTCGCGGCGGCCTCGACAGGGGGGGGCTCGTCGACAGACGTGGCGGCATCGGTCGTCACGGGCGCGGCGGGCTCGACGGCTTCGCTTTCGATGGGCGTGGCCTGGACAGGTTCGGCGGTCTCGACGGCTTCGACGTTCTCTGGCGCTTCGGCAGGCGCCGCTTTTTCACCCTCTTCCGGAGCGGCAAGCTCGACGGCTTTGACGGTGGTTTCGAGAACAGGGTTGCTGTCGACCGTGGCCTCGCCAGAGACAGCCTCGGGCATGGTGGCCGCTGCCTCGGGCGACTTGTGATCGGCTGGCTGCTCCGAGTGGCGCAGCTCGCGCCGGGCAGTGCCCCCCCTGCGCCGACGGCGCGAGCGAACACACAGCTCACCCTTGCGCTCGGGCGTCTCCGCAGAGGCTTCCGACGAGCCCTCTTCCGGAGCTGCGCCCTCTTCTTCGGAGGCCTCCGCAACGCTCTCTTCAGCGACCGCCACCAGAGGGGGCTCGGAGATGGTCGTCGCCTGCTCTGCCTCTATGGCTGTCTCACTCGGAGCTGCCGGTGGTGCGTCAACGACAGGCACGATCACCTCGGGATCGGGCTCCACCTCGACGACGAGTTCGGCGTCGATCACGACCTCTGATGCGGGCGAAGCGGCGATCTCGGACACTTCCACGACAGGTGCTTCGCAGGACGACGCGACTGCCTCGGGTTCAGGCGAGGCGGTCGATGAGCCATTGAGCACGCTGGGCGTCTTCAGATCACCAGGCGTTCCCAGGAGGGCCGGAACCGAGATGACCAGGGGTTGCGCGGACGCCTCCAGCAGGGCCGGAGTTGGCGCCTTGGCCGTGGTGACCACATCGGTCACGGCACTGAGATCGAGGCCTTCATCGATCTCGTCGTCGAGCTCTGCGTGCTCGCCCTCGGTCAGCTCGAACTGCTGCTCACTGAAGTCCGGGTCGTAGAAGACGTCGTTCACATAGAGGAACGCTGCCTTGTCGAGTCCGATGTCCACGAAGGCGGCCTGCATCCCGGGCAGCACGCGAACGACCCTGCCCTTGTAGATGTTGCCGACGATGCCTTTGTCCTTCTTCCTCTCCAGATAATACTCGCTGATGCTCCCGTTCTCGACGAGGGCTACGCGCGTCTCAACGCCTGTGACGTTGATGACCAAAACTGCACCCATCTGAATCATCCCTTCGCGGTAGCCGCCTGAACGCCAGTCTGTTCGACGCTCGAAGACTGCTCAGCAGGCTTACCGCACGGGGCCAACACTCCCTAAGTCTTTGAAATCATTAAAATTTTTCGGGTTCGTGAACTGACCACGGGTGTGTCGTGCGCCCTGAAATGGCACCCCGGTTCGTCACGACTCAAAACACGCGGGTGCCTCTGTTCTGAAAACATCCATAGGAGAGCTCAAGAGCGCGAGCGTCGCGGCAATGCTCTCCAACTCGAAATCGTCCTCGGCAGGAAATGGTGAGGAGGTCTTGCACCACCTCTCGAATCGCCTGGGAGCTCTTCCCTGGGCGACCTCACGGCCTCAACGTTCGAAGAGGCTCGGTCCATTTCCGAAATCTATGCGCGTCCTTCGGCCCGCGGGCCGTCGAAAGGCGCCTTGCCACTCCCTGTCCAACCAGAGGGGAGCGCCGACGGCGCCGGAAAAAGCCTGTCCTTTCAAGCATTTACCCAGGGTCTGGTGGCAGCCCCTGACAAAAAGCGGCGGGACTCTAGTCGTGGATTTTCAGGAATCAACCCTCAATCCAGGGCGATCGAGTTCTGTCTTTGATGTCGAATCCGAGCGCGTGGGGACATTGCATGCCCTCTACAAAAAACTCACAGCGCTCAGAATCGAACATCCCCCCACGACGCCAGCGCTCTCACCCGCCCAGTCTGCTGATGAAGTAGCCAGCCACGACCGCCGTCCCGATGACGCCCGACACGTTTGGCCCCATCGCGTGCATGAGCAGGTAGTTCGACGGGTCGGCCTTGGCACCAACATTGTGTGCCACACGTGCGGCCATGGGCACGGCCGACACACCAGCAGCACCGATGAGCGGGTTGATCTTGTTCTTCGAGAACAGGTTCATGACCTTGGCCATGATCACGCCCGTGGCCGTGGACAGCGCAAAGGCGAATACGCCGATGAGGATGATCTGTCCTGTCTGTATCGTCAGGAATTTCTGGGCGGTCATGGTCAGACCCACGCTCGTGCCAAGAAAGATCGTGACGGTGTTCATGATCTCGTTTTGCGCGGCCTTCACGAGGCGCTCGGTGACGCCGCACTCGCGCAAGAAGTTGCCAAGCATCAGCATCGCGATGAGCGCCGAGGCCGGAGGCACGAGCAGGATGCAAAGGATGCAGACGACGATCGCGAAACACAGGCGCTCCAGCTTCCCGACTTTGCGCAGCGACTTCATGCGAATCTTCTTTTCGGCGTCAGTCGTCAGCAGGTTCATGATGGGCGGCTGGATGAGCGGAACGAGCGACATATAGGTGTAGGCCGCGACCGCGATGGGGCCGATGAGACCAGGCGCGAGCTTCGTGGCCGTGAAGATCGATGTCGGTCCATCCGCGCCACCGATGATGCCGATCGAGGCGGCCTCGCCCTGCGTGAAACCAAGCCCAAGCGCCAAGATGAAGACGAGGAAGATCCCTGCCTGCGCTGCTGCGCCGAGCAGGAGCGTGCGTGGATTGGCGATGAGTGGCCCGAAGTCGGTGAGCGCACCCACACCCAGGAAGATGATGGGCGGGAACAGCTCCCATTGGATGCCCTTCGAAAGATAATAGTAGAGGCCTCCAGGCTCGTAGCAGCCACACGCCGAGGCGCCGTGTTCGAGCGCACACTTGGCCGCCTCGCCGACGCAATGGATGCTCGGATCGTTGATGACGCCGATGGTCGGCAGGTTCGCGATGAGCGCGCCAAAGGCGATGGGCACGAGGAGCAGCGGCTCGTAGCCCTTGGCAATGGCAAAATAGAAGAGCACGGCCACGATGAGCCACATGACGAGCATGCCTGGCTCAATCTTCGTGAAGCCCGTGTCCATGAGAAAATCGATGATTGCTTGGAGCATGGAAAACTCTGGAGGCCCACCAAGTGGACCGAATGGACACGCGAGATCAGCGTCGCGTGTCGATCGTCTTGGAAAGAGGAGGATGCAGCGCGGGAGGTGATCGGGATCGAGTCAGGCAAGCTGAGCCAGACAAGCCCTTGTGCCGCGGTCAGCATCGAAGGCAGTGGCCTGTCTCTGGCTTATGGGGCGCAGAGACGAGTCGCCAAAGCAGCATGTCAGCCGAGCGTGAGCAGGGTCGCACTCTCTTCGATCACGTCGCCCTTGTGCACGGCAATGGAACGCACTGTCCCAGCGTGCGGGGCATTGATGGGGGTGTTCATCTTCATGGCTTCGAGCGTGACGAGCAGATCGCCTTCCTTCACGGCCTGTCCTTCCTTCGCGTGGATCTCGATGACGGTTCCAGACAAAGGTGAGGTGACGGGTGCGCCCCCTGTGGCAGCAGCAGGTGTGGCAACGGGCTGAGGCACAGGTGCAGCGATCGTCGGTTGTGCCGCCATCGTCTGAACCATCGGCTGTTGTTGCTGTGAAGCGAGAGTGGCACTGGCTGCTGCTTGGGCGCCGTCGAGGGTTTCGACGAGGACATCGTAGCTCTTGCCATCAACGGTGATTCTCATGTGCTTCATCATCTTCTGTGAACCTCTTTCCCGGGGCCTTCCCCGGTGGATGTTGCGGATGGTTGGTGAATGAAAGTGTCAGGGGCGAGAGAGGGGCGAGAGCTGCTCACGCCGCCCTTCCTGTGCCCAGTTCGTCTCGATTGGACGGACACTCAGGATGCGGTGCGGCGTCTGACCGAGCACGGCGGCGACTGCTGCTGCGATCGCGGCGAGCGGAATGTCCTGCGATGCGGACATCGACTGCGCTGACACACCTGGCGCGAGCTTCTGCACACTCACCACGCGATGCGGTGTCGATCCCATGATCGCTTGAGCAGCGGCGACGAAGACGGCGGGCGGGATTGCCTCTTCGAGGAGGGGCGTGGCAGCGCTCGAGGCCAACATCGATGTCGATCCCGTCGATTCGGCAGGCAGTGCCTTTCCAGGAGCAGCGGCTGCCATCTGCTTCTTTCGCGTCTTCCCATCGAGCCATTTGAAGAACAGGCCCATGAGCTCGCAGATGATCCACAGCGCGATGAGCGTGATGAAGACGATGAGCAAGCCGACGGCGAGGAACTGGAAGGCTTCGCCCCACGTCAGCCCGTTTCCAATGGTCCGGCTGGCGAGTTTGGGGATCGGCGTCGCGTCGAGATTCGAATCGGGTATCTGTGGAGTGGCCGTGTTCAACAGGCCCAAAAGCTGGTGCACTAGATTCATAGAGCGATGTTTCCGTGTTTTTTGGCGGGACGAGCCTCGCGCTTGTTGAGGGTGTTGCGCAGTGCGAGCGACAGCACGGCACGACTTCGACTGGGCTCGATGACGTCGGTGAGTTGATTCGACTCGGCCGCCTGCCAGGGAGAGGCGAACTTCTGGCGGTAGTCGACAGCGATTTCGGCGGCACGCGCCTTGGGATCGGCGGCCTGCTTGAGCTCGTTGCGAAAGAGGATGTTGATGGCACCCTCGGCGCCCAACACCGCGATCTCGGCACTTGGCCAGGCAAAGACGAGATCGGCGCCCATCGCCTTGCTGTCCATCGCGATGTAGGCACCGCCGTAGGCCTTGCGCAGGATGAGCGAAATCTTGGGGACGGTCGCACTCGCCCAGGCAAACAACATCTTGGAGCCATGCCGGATGATGCCGCCGCGTTCCTGACTGAGGCCCGGCAAAAAGCCCGGCACGTCCATCAGCGAGATGAGCGGGATATTGAACGCGTCGCAGAACTGGATGAAGCGCGCTGCCTTGTCAGCCGCGTCGATGTCGAGCGTGCCAGCTTTGAACAGAGGCTGATTGGCCACGACGCCGACGACGATGCCATCGAGCCGCGCAAAACCCACGAGGATGTTCTTCGCGAACAGCGCGTGGACCTCGAAGAAACTGTCCACATCGAAGATCGCGTCGATGGCTGCGCGCATATCGAGTGGTGTCTTCGGATCGCTCGGAACGAGGGCATCCAGACGCGCATCCGGTGTCAGATCGATGCTCTTCGATGGCGCGTGCGGTGGATCTCGAAGGTTGTTGGGCGGCAGGTAGGAGAGGAGCTTCTTCACGATGCGCAGCGCATCGGCGTCGTCCTCGGCCACGAAGTGGACGTTGCCACTCACCGAGGCGTGCATGAGCGCGCCACCCACCTCCTCGGCAGAGCACTGTTGACCGGTGACAGCGCGGATGACCTCAGGCCCAGTGATGAACAGCTGCGCATGCCTCTTCGTCATCACGACGAAGTCCATGAGCGCCGGAGAGTAAGCAGCCCCGCCTGCGCATGGCCCGGCAATGACGGCGATCTGCGGCACCACACCTGACATCAGGACGTTCTGACGGAACACACGCGAATAGCCTGTCAGCGCATCGACGCCCTCCTGAATGCGCGCGCCACCCGAATCATTGATGGTGACGACAGGGATGCCCGTCTTGCCCGCATAGATGATCGCGTCGACGATCTTGTCGGCATGGACCTGGCCGAGCGTGCCGCCGTTCACCATGAAATCCTGGCTGCACATCGCCACTGCCTGACCATCGACCTGCCCGACACCCGTGATGACGCCATCGCCAGGCATCCGCTTTCGGTCCATGCCAAAGTCTTTGGCATGGTGATGCGCAAAGGCGCCCATCTCTTGGAACGTGTCCACGTCGAAGAAGACATCGACGCGCTCGCGGGCGGTCATTCGGCCATCTCGATGGCGCTCGATCACCTTGTCTTGATTGCCGAGTCTCTTCTGCTCGGCGCGGCGGGCCTCCAGTGCCTCCATCCGATCTCTGGCTATCGTCATTGAGATGTCTCGCAAAAAGAAAGCTGCGTTTGGCAATCGATTCGAAGGGAATCGGCAAGAGGGTGGTTGGAAATCATTCACCCTTCAGGCGGCGAACAAAGCTCGACGAGAACCCCACTCGTAGATTTGGGGTGAAGAAAGGCGATTTGCTTGCCGTGCGCACCCTCGCGCGGCGCTTGGTCGATGGCTTTGATGCCCGCCTGCGTCACCCTGCTGAGCTCAGCATCCGTGGCGTCTGTTGCGAGCGCCAGGTGGTGCAGCCCCACGCCCTTGTTCTCCAGAAACTTGGCAATCGGGCCTGATGCGTCCGTCGGTTCGAGCAGCTCGATGGCCACTTCGCCGACGTGGAAAAAGGCCGTCTTCACCTTTTGGCTCTCGACGATCTCGATCCCGTCACACGGCCTACCCAGCAGCTTCTCGAAGATGGGGATCGCGGCATCCAGACTTCGGACGGCGATTCCCAGATGATCGATGCGTTGAATCATGGCGCGAGCCTCCTTTTGGCGGCTCGCCAGATCGGCACTTCAGCACCTCTCCCTACCCTTGGCCGCCCGCCACAAAACGCGGCGCGCCCTAGCAGCCAGAATCTCAAAGTTCCAGAGGAGAAATCGCTTTGGGCGGGAGGCGGGTTCGATCAGGAGAGCTGGGCGTTGACCGTAGGAGCGTTGTGCAGAGCGTCCCCTCAGGCCCTGAGTCGACATCAGACAACAGAATCAGCGAGGGCCTTGCGTGAGATGCGAAGCGCCAGAGGCAATCAGGCCTCCGTATCCCCTTCCCCTTCCCCTTCCCGCTGACCCGCTGCATCCGTATTCAGCATCGCCTGCGTCTGCCGCGAGGCGTCCTCTTAATCGGTGAGCGCCTGCTCCAGATCGGCGAGTGCGGCGTCCGCCTCGGCGCTGCTCTCCTTGAGCTTGGCCTCGAATGAATCGTCCCGAAGATCTTGAACGAGCGAGGCGACGCCTTTGGGCTCAGCCACGGCCTCTGGCCCGAGTTCCTTTTCGAGGACCTCTTCACTCTCCTTCGAGAGTTCCTGAAACTCGCGCAGCGTGGGCAGCGCGCCGAGGTCGCGCAGATTGAAAAACTCGAGGAACTCGCGCGTGGTCCCATAGATGAGCGGTCGACCAGCCTCCTCGCGCTTGCCCAGAATCTTGATGAGACGGCGTTCGAGCAGCGCCTTGAGAACTGCGCCGCTGTCCACGGCCCGGATGTCCTCGATCTCGGGGCGCGTGACGGGCTGGCGGTAGGCCACGATGGCCAGGGTCTCGAGTGCGGCGCGCGTCAGGCGCTGTGGCTTCACCTTGAGGAAGCGGCGGATGACCTCGGCGCTCTCAGGGCTCGTTCGGAACTGCCAGCCACCCGCGACATCGTGCAGCACGATGCCCGAGCAGCCCTCGGCATAGCGCGACTGGAGGTCGGCGAGCGCCTCGCGGATCACCTTGAGCTCGATGCCGGTGTTCTTGCGGATGAGCTCTTCAGTGAGGGGCTTGTCCGAGATGAAGAGGATCGACTCGATGAGCCTGCGGATGCGTTCGGGCGCGTAGTTCTTTGCCTCGGCCACCAGCTTGTCGAAGGCGTCTTCACTCTCCGCTGGCTCGGCTGGCGTGTCGATCTCGGCCGCGACGGTCTCTTCCTCGTCAGAATCAGATTCAGAGCCCTCGTCCGCGAATGCTTCCGCGTCACCTTCGATCTGATCCTGCTCCTGTCGCGCGGCAAAGGGCAGGACGTTGTCGTCGCTGCCCTCTGGTTTTGCGTTTGCGTTTTCTGCGTCGATTGGGTCGGTCATTTTAGAATTTGGGCGACCGATGATCGCCCCTACGAATCAGAGGTTTTTAGGACTCATCCCTCATTGAGGACCGAGCAACGCGAAGGACGTGGAGAGCCAGACCATTGAGGGACAAGTCCTCAGATCTTCTCCGCCTGCACCAGTTCAGCGAACCGCTCGAACGATCGGTCGAACGTCTTTTCGACATCGCTGGAGAAGCAACAGGCCGGGAGCTGCCGGTTCTTGAGGTGTCTGTGCAGGCACGCGCAGCACGTCCCTTTGGCGCCACACCCGGGGTAGCTGCACTTGCATCGGGCGAGGTTGTCTTCTTTGCGGGGGCAATCCATGAGGCGTCTCCTCCTGGCAGACCGGCATCCGAGCCGAGCTTTGGGGGATGAATCAGATCGTCCAGGGTGCGACGTCTTCGAGCAGGAACTCCATCGCGTGCCAGGCGTCATCGAGGCTGCAGCTCATGAGCAGGAGCGTGTGCTTCTTGCCGTCGAGATCGCGGACGTGGTTCTTCAGCTCAGCTTCGATCTGGAAGCCAGCGCGCTCGCACATCGCCCGAACCGCGGCCTGGGTGTCCATGAGGCGGACGGTGAGCTTGTCGAAGAGGCGCAGGCTCGCCTGATCCACCAGCTCGCGCATCAGGAGCGCGCCGAGTGAGTGGCGCCGGAACTCCTTGCGGACCATGATGCGCACCTCACCGACGTGAGGCGACCAGAGGTGGTTGTCTGGCTCGAGCAGGCCGTGGCCGACGAGGCTGCCTTCATGGAAGGCCAAGAGCCGCAGGTAGCGCCCGTTCTGGAGTGATTCGAGGACGAGCTGCCGGAAGAACTCGACGTTGAACACGTCGTAGCGAAGGAAGAGGCGATCCTCGCGCGGCATGGACTGGAAGAAGGCCAGGAGGCTCTCGAAGTCGGCCGCCTCCAATGGGCGCAGCGTCACCTCCAGGCCGTCTTTGCAGCGGAGCTTCCGCGGCCAGGTTTCGTGGTGGGGATGGTCATGCAAGCTCATGGGACGCGGGCCCTCCGAGGCTCCCTCTCCCGCATCTTCGATCCACCCTCCCCACGAAGGAGAGAGGGCTGTTGGGAGAGAGATGAAAGCGACTGTGACGAATCGTTCTCGATGTCTTCCCTCTCCCGTTTGATGGGAGAGGGCGGATCGAAGATCCGGGAGATGGAAGAGACAGGACTGCCTCACCCTGTCTTGGCGACGATACCTCTCTGGACGATCAGCTCCGCGATCTGGACGGCGTTGAGTGCCGCGCCCTTGCGCAGGTTGTCCGCGCAGATGAACAGGTCGAGGCCGTTCTCCTGACTCTCGTCCTTGCGGATGCGCCCGACATGCACCGCGCTGTCGCCAGCGGCGAGCATGGGCATCGGGTAGATGTTCTGGCTCGGGTCGTCGAGCACCTTCACGCCGGGCGCGCTGGCGAGAATCTTCCGCGCCTCGTCTGGGCCGAGCGGGCGCGAGAAGGCGAGGTTCACCGACTCGCTGTGGCCGATGAAGATCGGGACGCGCACGCACGTCGCGCTGACCGGCAAGTCCGAGATGCCGAGGATGCGCCGCGTCTCGTGGACCAGCTTCAGCTCTTCCTTGGTCGAGCCCGTCGCATCGAAGTCGTCGATCTGCGGGATGAGGTTGAAGGCGATGCGGTGCGCAAATGCCTCGGGCGAGGTCTCGCGGCAGTTCATCAGGTCACCGATCTGCTTCTCCAGCTCGGCCATGCCGCTCTGGCCCCTGCCTGAAACCGACTGGTAGGTCGAGACCACGACACGCCGGAGCATCGCTGCGTCGTGCAGCGGCTTGAGCGCGACCACCATCTGGATCGTCGAGCAGTTGGGGTTCGAGACGATGCGCCGTGTCTTCGCGAGCTCGACGCTGTCCGGGTTGACCTCGGGCACCACGAGCGGCACGTCGGCCTCGCGCCGAAACGCGCTGGAGTTGTCGATGACGAATGCGCCCTGGGCCGCGGCGATGGGTGCCCACTGGCGGCTCACCGTGGCACCTGCCGAGAAGAGCGCGAAATCGCACCCCGCCAGAGCCTTCTCGCTGAGCGCTTGGACGGTGAGCTCCTCGTCGCGAAACTCGAGCCGGGTCCCCGCGCTGCGGCTGGAGGCGAGCGGCACGAGCTCACGCACCGGGAACTCGCGCTCTTCGAGGATGTCCATCATCTCGCGCCCCACCGCGCCCGTTGCCCCGACGATCGCCACCTTGAAACCAGTCATTCTGGATTGCTCCTTGTTATCTTTGATTCATTATTTTTATTTGGATCGGCGTATTCCACACCAATGTCACGCCATGGCAAGGGATTATAAAATTTTGAATTGGCATCAACATTTTTCAGAGAGCCGGGAGAGGGCCTTCATCAGAATTCTATATTTAGGACTTAGGCTGGCGTTTTACGAACGAGCGGGCCGACGAAATAATCGAAGGATACGTCCTTAATTAAAATGAATTCCCGATGGTGAATTCGAATTGATACGAATCGTCCGTCGAACGGCGCGTGAGCGGAAAACCCCACTCGAAGCGCAGCGGGCCGATGGGCGAGATCCAGCGAACGCCGAAGCCGACCGAGTGGCGCATCCCGAGGGGCAGCTTGCCCTTGGGCGAGAAGATCGTCTCGTCCACCCCATAGACGTTGCCCATGTCGTAGAAGGCGACGCCTCGGATGCCAACCGAGTCGAGGATGGGGAACTCCAGCTCGAAGTTGAAGTAGGCCTGCTTGTCGCCGCCCACGGTGAACTCGGACAGGCTCGCGTCCGGCAGACCCTCGGTGCCCACGCGCACCGTCGGCGAGATGGAGCGCAGCGCGTAGCCGCGCACGTTGCTGATGCCGCCCAGGTAGTAGAGCTCGCTGATCGGGATGTCGTCGCCCTGGATGTAGCCGAGCGCGCCCTGCACCTTGAAGACGAGCTGGCCCTTCAGGATGGGGAAGTAGAGCCGGACGTTCCCCGAGTAGCGCGTGTAGATGAAGCTGGCGCCCAGCCATTCGGGCGAGTGCTCGACCGAGGCGCTCTCATAGTGGCCGCGCTTGGGGAATAGGCGATTGTCGCGCTTGTCGTAGATGAGCGTCAGGCGCAGGCCGCTGCTGAAGCCGTTGCGGAAGCGGTTGGCGAGCAGCAGATCCGCCGTGCCGCCGCTCGGTTCGACCGTCACGTATTCGGGCACGTAGGCGAGCAGGAGCATCAGGTCGGGCATCAGGTGGTAGCCCCACGTGATGTCACCGCCAACCGAGCCGCGCACGAATCCATAATAGTCGAGCTGCTGTCGGTAGAAGTTGAAGGCGAAGATCCAGTTCGAGTCGAGGAAGTGGGGGTCGTAATAGGAGAGCTGAACCAGGCTGCGCACCGAGCTGATCTGCGCGGCGAGCGAGGTCGAGACGCCCCAGCCGAACAGGTTGTCCTTGCTGATCTGGGCGGTGAACAAAAAGCTCTCGAACGAGCTGAAGCCGAAGCCGACCTGGAACGTGCCCGTGGGCTTCTCCTTCACCAGCACCGTCACGACGACCGTGTCGGGCTTGCTACCTCGCTTGTGGATGACCTCCACGGTCTCGAAGTAGCCGAGCGCCATCACCCTGTTCTTGGAGACGCGCATACCCGTGCCTCGGAACAGCTCGCCCTCATACACGCGCAGCTCGCGGCGGATGACCTTGTCGCGCGTCGTGTGGTTGCCCACGATGTTGATGCGCTCGACGGTGACCCGATCCCCCTTCTTGATGTCGAAGGTCAGATCCACGACGCGCGTGGTTGGATCGATCGAAGTCAGCGGCGAGAGGTTGGCGTAGGCATAGCCGTCCTCCTGATAGACGTCGGTCAGCGCCTGGATGTCGCGCTGGAGCTGCGAGCGGTTGAAGACCTCGCCCCGCTCCATGGTCAGGACGCGGGCCAGCTCCTCGGGCGGCTTGAGCAGGTCTCCGGCAAAATCCACCGTGCCCAGGCTGTATTGCTCGCCCTCGGTGATGGGGATGGAGATGTTGATGAAGCGCCGGTCGGCGGAGATCGACACGCGCGGCGAACTCACGCGCACGTTGATGAAGCCACGGTCGAGGTAGGCCGACTGAATCATCATCACGTCGTGCTGGAGCATGTCCTCGCGAAACGTGCCCGCGCTCGTCAGGAACGAGAGGAGGTTGCCCTCCTTGCTGAGCATCACGTCCCTCAGCTCATCGCTCGACACCTTCTCGTTGCCGATGAAGTCGATCGATCGGATCTGGACCTTGGCGTGCTCGTTCACGTCGAAGAACACGTCCACCTCGGACGGGCTCGCCGACTCGATCTTGGGCGTCACCTCGGCGAGGTAGTAGCCCTTCTCGACGTATTTCTCCTGGAGGCGGCGGGCGACCTGTCGGACCGACTCCATGTTGAGGATGGTGAAGGGCTTGAGCGTGACGATCTCTTTGAGGTCCTCGTCGCTCAGCTCCTCGTTGCCGCGCACCTCGACCTTGCGGATGGCCGGCTTCTCCTCGACCACGACGATGAGCTGGGGCGCGGGGCCATCCTCATCGAGGAGGATCTGCACGTCAGAGAAGAAGCCGAGCTTCCAGAGCGCCTTCAGATCTTCTTCGGCGCGCGTGATGTTGAAGGGCACGCCGACCCGCGAGGCCATGGCGTTGCGGATGGCGTCGGCCTCGACGCGGCGGTTTCCACGAACCTCGATGCCGCCCAGGGCAGGCTTTTCGCCGATGGCCGCCGACGGCGACGCCGCTTGCGAGGAGGATATCGCCGCGACGAGGGACATCCACACGATCAGGAGTTGGGCGGCGATGAATCGGGTCATGAGCACAGGTTCTTCAAGGGACGGCGCTGATCTGTTTGCGGCTGCGACCGTCGTCGATCCGGGAGAAGCATCCCCGGTTTCATCGAGCGCGTTCGTCGCTCAAAGCGCGGAAAAAGGCGGGCGCTCATAGGGGATTGGGTCAGGGGGCTCAATGGGTTTTTCCCTGCCACTCTCCTGGACAATCGAGTTCTGGCGATCTCAATCCAGACCGATGCGGTTTCTTGGATCGTGGCGCCAGCAACCTTTCGGGCTTCAGAGAAAGATGGACGAGGCCCCGGTCTACGAAGCGATCTCGGAGCTCTTACGACTTATCCCTCGATTAGGACCGATCAACGCGAAGGACGGGGAATGCCAGACTTTGGCGCGAGGCTTTGAGCTTCCAGCCGGACGTGAAGAGCGAAGCAACGAAGGCTGGCGGTTCACGGACGAGCGGGGCGACGAGATGATCGAGGGATAGGTCCTTATTGAGTTCACTGCCTTCTTCCGAAGATCTCCATGAGTGCCATAGGTCGGATGTCAGCCCCATGTGAGAGGATCGGGATGGGGGGGGGTTACCCCCAAGAGGGATTCTGACCCGTTCCCAGAAATGTCAGACCCATCTGCTCTTCTGGGAGATCGGCTCTGCCTTTGGGCCGCTTCGTTCGCCGAACTGCGCCCAGATAGCTGTCCGAGCCTGAGCTTAGGACTTATCCCTCGATTAGGACCGATCAACGCGAAGGATGAAGACCGCCAGACTTTGGCGCGAGGCTTTGAGCTTCCAGCCGGACGTGAAGAGCGAAGCAACGAAGGCTGGCGGTTCACGGACGAGCGGGGCGACGAGATGATCGAGGGATAAGTCCTAAGTCCTTAGGGGCAACGGCCTCTCCTCCAAGGCAGTGCGAAGAGGAGGGAGGCAAGATACAAGGGGGGTTGCGTGCCGTGTCCCTAAGGCCCATCTCACGACGCCAAAAATCAGAACTCGCACCCTAGCCCTCAACCCCGAACGGCGCCTGGCCGCGCGCGCCATCGATGCACAACTTCCCTCGACAGCCATGACCAATCGACTCGCCATCTTTCTTCACAGCGGTGATTACGACCGCGTGCATCAGGCCTTTTCCGCTGCCGTGGCCGCGACGAGCCTGGGGCGCGAGGTCGATCTCTACTTCTTCTGGTGGGCGCTCGACCGCCTCATTCGGGACGACTTCGACCTGCCGAATTTCGCGGGACAGCCGTCCGATCAGGCCGTGCAGCGCCTCAGACAGGACATCGACGAGCGCTTTGCCGAAGGTCAGTTTCCGACCACGCGCCAACTCCTCGACAGCCTGCGCGCCAGCGAGCATGCCCACCTCTTTGCCTGTTCTGGCTCGCTCGCCATCCTGGGCAAACGGGCAAACGCGGTCGAGGGCAAGGTCGAGGCGCTCGTCGGTTGGAGCATGATCTTCGATAGGACCGCCGACGTCGTGGACCGGTTCGTCTTTTAGGCGATCGGCCGCTCAGCCCCTCGGCCCGACCAGATCGATGCCCAGCGTTCGAGCGACCTCAAAGATGCGGCTGTCCCTGTAGAACTCGCCGAACACGATGCGCCTGAGGCCCGCGTTCGCGATGAGCTTGAAGCAGGGCCAGCATGGGCTCGCGGTGATGTAGATGTCGCTACCGTCGATGGCCACGCCGTTCTTGGCCGCCTGCAGGATCGCGTTGGCCTCGGCGTGGATGGTGGCCACGCAGTGTCCGTCCTCCATCATGTGGCCGACCTCGTCGCAGTGCGGCATCCCTCGGATCGAGCCGTTGTAGCCAGTGGACAGGATGGTGCGGTCGCGAACGATGACGGCGCCGACGTGCTTGCGATCACAGGTCGCGCGCGAGGCGACGACCCGCGCGATCTGCATGAAGTAATCGTCCCAGTTTCTCTCGGTGGGCATCTGTTCTGGCTCCTCGTCGGTCGTCGGTCATCGCGCGCTCGTCCCTTGTCGAGCGTCAGGGCAAAGCGGGGCGGGCAATGGGCCGCGCTGGCGGCAGGTCCTAGGTTTGGCGCGATGGGCCTGGGCGTTGGGTCGGTCGATGGGATGGGATGGGGTGGATCGGGTGAACGCGGGAGGTGGGGCGGAATGACGCAGCTTTTCTTGGCGGCGCTCCTGTTTTTCACGGCAGGGGGAGCGGCGCGGGCGGTGGTAGTCGGCGGTGGCGGGGAGTGGCGGGAGGTGTCGGGCACGCTGCGGCAGGTCGATCATCAGAAGAAGTCGATCGCCATCGAGCCTGCGCAGGCCTCTGGTCAGAGCATGATCATCCAGATCGATCCTTCGACGACGATCCTCATCGACGGACAGCTCTCGGCGCTCGACGAGCTACCGCGCGGTGCCGAGGTGCGCGCGTCTTTTCAGGAGGCGAAGGATCGCCGTCGCGCACAGTGGATCGAGGTCCAGCGCGTCCGGGCAGCGCAGGCGCATCCTCAGCCACCAGAGTCTCCGAAGGCCGGGCAGCGCTGAGGCATCGACAACACGGCGTCGGAGAGCGCGAGCGTCGTGACGAGTCGGCGTCCCTCGCGCCACGCCTCTGGAGAATCGGGCAGGACCTCGTCGAACAGCACGGTCTTGCCCAGGGAGATCACGAGGCGCGCCTGAGGTGGCGCCGCCTCGCCCGCCGCGAACTGGCCCCAGATCTCGACGCTGCCTGGCGTGGTGGCCGGAATGGCGAAGCGCGCCTCGTAGCCATCCGAGCGCGCCGAGCACCACGGTGGAGGCGGCGCTTCCAGGGCGCAGCGCTCGGGCGTCGATGGGAGCGAGTGTTCCTCGCGGCGCACCATCTCGATGGATAGGCCACGTACGCCCTCTGGCTCTTCCTCGATGAGCGCGATCTCGTAGCTGGGCGTGCCTGCCTCGAAGTCGATGAAGCGGCGCGAGGCCATGCCATCGCTCCGGAGCGCGTGCGCGCCCACGCGGAACAGGCCTTGGGCGCGGATGGGGATGCGCAGTTGGGGGCTGTCACCGATGCGCTCGATCTTCGATCCGGGCGGCGCGTCGAGGAGCTCGAACGACAGGGCCGCGCCGGGTTCGGCCTTGGCCGCGCACGCGACGCTCTGGCCGAGCAGGGGGCGCGGCACGCCCGCGTGGTTCTGCCAGGCCATGACCGGCTCCGGCGTCTCGACATGGCAGGAGAAATCGAGCGCGGGTGGGCTCAGGCACGAGCTGGCGCGCTGCGGACGCACGACGAAGCGGACGTCGCCCGCGTGGCGCGGCACGGCGCGTAGGAGCGCTGGATAGGTGGGCTGGCGCGAGGGGAGCGGACAGCCTGGCGAGGGCGAGTGCTCGACGAGGGTGACCTCCAGCGTCGAGCCGACGAGCGTCAGGCGTTCGAGCGCCAGGGAGTGGCCGACCGACGGTTTCTCACCGGCAAAGGCCACGAGGATCGTCTCGCGCGAGAAGTCGATCTTGGGCGCCGAGAGCGGTGCGGGCCACAGCGCGTCCCACTCGGCCCTGGTGCGCACGACGTGGAAACCACGTTTGCGCGCGCCAGGGTGCTCGGGAAAGGCGCGACCCGCTCGCACCGCTCTTCCTTGACGCGCCGTCGTTGCCGCTGCCTGCTGCTCGACGACGCTGACCCGAGGAGGGGCGGCGGCGCAGGCCGCGAGCGCGAGTGTGAGGAGCGAGGCCACGGCGCTGAGATGCCTGGATGTCGAGGGCGCAGAAGGCTGAGTGGACATCGTTTGGAGACGAAGAGCAGGAAAAGAAAAAGCCCGACTCGTATGGAGTCGGGCTTTCGATGGGATGGTCGAGCACACGAAAGGGATCGCTACCGTTGCTTCCTTCCGGACCTGGCGGGGTTCACGGCCTCCCGTTGCCCGACCACAAACTCTGATGAAGGGACCTCGCAAAAAATACCCTCAAAAACGGCGCGGCCTTTTAGCAGCTTTCTTGGAAGGGCCAAGGTTTTTTTGAACGGGGCAATCGAGTTCTCGATTGACTCGACAGGCTCACCCCTCTCTCGGGCGCTGCGCGCCACCTCTCTCTGAGAGGGCTGCTTTTGATGGAGTCTTCCTCACCGAGCGGGATGTCGGCGAAGACGACAGGGGGCTTGGCGATGCGAATCGATAGAACTCGATTGTCCTGTCTTTTTGAATGGGGAGGGCTTCGTTCTCCTGAATGACCACTGGACGACAGATTGGAGGACGACGAGCAGATCATCGGAATGGCAAAGCCGCATCGAAAGCCCCTGAATGACCACTGGACGACAGATTGGAGGACGACCGCAGGTCGTTGCACGCAACGCCCCTGCCCGTCCCGATTCGTCATCAAACGGACGATTGGACGGGGAAGGTGGAGACGGGGCGCAGGACAGGCGCCTGCGCTCGCAATGTTTCGGTTGCTGGCCTTCTGACGGCATGGCTAAAGCGCGCGCCCATTCGCCACGCCGCGTTCGAGAGGCCTGATCGCGGCTCGCCGACCCGAACTCGATGTCTCTGGCCGTCGAGTCCATTCGGCGCCGCGCACACCGCCCGAGCGGCGGCACGGCAGATCGAGGAAACGATTTCGATGGGGACACCCGCACACATCTTCAAGACGGCTCGACGGCAGATTCGGAAGCTCCGGCACAGGGGCGCATCGACGGATCAGGAGCGGCGCCTGCTCGCCTCCGCAGACCAGCAGCGCGCCTGTGGGCTGGGCTGGCGCTACGACGGGTTCGACGATTTCTCGACGCAGGCGCTCTTCGACAAGCTCGCCGAGTTGGGCATCGCGCTCGACGAAGCGGCCTTTTGTCAGTCGGCGCGCGCGCAGGGATCGCCCACGCTGCTCGCCGAAACTTGGCGCGCGCTCACGAGCGCCGAGGGCCGTTGGATTGACTTCCCTGACCTGGCCGCGCGCGAGCTCTGGCGCCGACTGCTCCCGGACATGCGCTCTGCCGAGGTGGTCTCCGACGAGCTCGACGCCCTGCTGGAGCGCGCCGAGGTCGCCTCGCCCGACGAGAAGGTATCGCTGTGGTTTCGCGCCGCGCGCTGCCTCCTCGATGCCTGCCTTCGCGATGGCGTGGCCGACGAGGACTTCTTCAAGGCCGTGTTGCGCGAGTCGGGCGGCGATCTGACGGGATGGATGGCCGAGCTGCCACCAGCCCTGATGGGCACGCCGTTCGAGCTCGACGCGCCCGGCATCGCCGCTGAGTTCGCGCGCTTCGTCGAGCGCCGTCGCCTGCTCGCCGAGCGGGCCGAACTGCTGTTGCGCCTGGGCAAGCCCGCCGAGGCCCAGGCCGAGATCGACGCGCTCCTCGACGCGCACCCGGACGATCTCCACGTGTTGCTCAAGGCGGGCGGCATCTACGAGGCGCTGGGCGAGCCAGAGAAGGCACAGCGCTATCTCGGCGCCTATGCCCGGCGCCTGGAAGAGAGGCGCGCGCGGCAGGTGTCGTCGACCCCAGCCTTCCCGCCCAGGCGACCGTCCGAGCCGAGCGCGTCGATGAAGGCCGCGCCCAACGCGCCGTGTCCCTGCGGCAGCGGCAAGAAGTTCAAGCGCTGTCACGGCCTGCCCAATTGATGACGTCTGGCCCCCGGCCTCCCTCCCCTGCCCACGAGCCGATGATCATGTCCCGACGTCTCGCTCAGCTCACGCTCAAGCTCGCGCCCCTCGCGCTCTGTCTCCTGCTCTGCCCAGGCGTGGGCTTCGCCGTTCCCATGCAGACCCAGCCCGTGGAGCTCACGGACGCCTCGGGCGCCCGCCTCCTCGTCCGCTTCCACGGCGATGAGTTCTTCAACTGGATGAGCGACCTGGACGGCCACCCGATCGAGCGCGGCAGCGATGGGAGATTCCGCTACGTCGAAATCGATCGCGAGGGCCGCTGGCGCGTCGGCCTCCACCTCGTGGGCAGCGTGCGCCCTGCCGCGCTCGGCCTGAGGCCTCATCCGCCGCTCGACCGCGCGCGGTTCGAAGCGAGCCGTGCCCAGCGCGCGCGCTTCAGAGCGCCCTCGTCGTCCACCATCACCAAGGGCTCGCGCGCCACCAAACCGCTCCTGCCCAATGGAAGGCTCCACGCCCTCGTGATCCCCGTGCAGTTCCAGGACAAGGCGCTCACCAAGTCGCGGGCAGAGCTTCAGGCGCTCTTCGACGGGCCCGTGCGCGACTACTACCTGGAGGCCTCTTCCGGTCAGGTCGAGCTGAGCGCCACGGTCGTGCCTAGCCTCACCCTGAACCAGAACATGGGCGCCGTCGCCTGGAACGCGACCTACCCGTCGCGACCGGCCTGGACCATGTTCCAGGCGAGCTTCGACTACCTGGACGACCAGGGCTTCGACTTCACGCCCTTCGATCGAAACGGCGATGGCTTCGCCGACCTCGTCGTCATCCTCCACGCGGGCAAGGGCTACGAGCAGACGAAGGACACCTCGGACATCCACTCGCACTACCTGGCGTTCGCCAACATCCCAGGCTTTCCCGAGCGCTTCACCTCGCACGACGGCATCGATTTCTTTGGCTACGTGACGGTGCCCGAGATGGCGACCAGCGGCGCGATCACGCCGCTCGGCGTGGTCGTCCACGAGGCGGGCCACTACTTCGGGCTGCCCGACCTCTACGACACAGGCCCCTCGGCGAACACGGCGAGCGGCCTCGGCAGCTTCTGTCTGATGGCCTATGGCATGTGGACCGGTGGGACGCCGGGCACCTCGCCAGTGCACCCGAGCGCGTGGTGCAAGCAGGCGCTCGGCTGGATCGCCCCGCAGAAGCTGACCGCGATCGGCTCTCAGCGCCTCACGCCCATCCAGCAGGCGCCACACCGCGTGCTGCGCATCGACACGAGCGACAGCGCGCACGACGCGGACCAGTATTTCCTGATCGAGAACCGCCGGAAGGAGGGCTTCGACGCGCACCTGCCAGGCGAAGGGCTCCTCGTCTTCCACGTGGATGAGGGGCGCTGGTCGAATGACTTCGCGCTCAACGTGGACCCGGAGCACTACTTCATCGACCTCGAACAGGCCGACGGCAGGCGTGAGCTCAACACGACGAGCCAGCGCGGCGACGCGACCGATCCCTTCCCCACCCCGCAGAACGCAGCCTTCACGCCGCTCAAGCAGCCATCGAGCCTGGCCTATGGCGCGACGGATGGCCGCGTCTTCATCACCGACATCCGGCGCCTCGGGCGCGACATCGCCTTCGACTTCTCGCTCCAGGCGCCGCTCCCGCTCGGCGCGCGCTGCGCGCAGGACGCCCTGTGTGGCAGCGACATCTGCGTGGGCGCGTGCTGCGACGAGAACTGCGAGGGCGTCTGCGACAAGGTCTGCGCGACCGAGCGGACCGAGTGCCCGCGCCCCGTCGAGCTGGCCTGTGACGACGGCGACCCATGCACGCTCGACGACGCGTGCAGTGACGGGCGCTGCGTCGGCACGCTCAAGGCCTGCCCGCTGCCCGACTCGCCGTGCGCGCTCGCGGCGTTCTGCGATCCGGTGAGCGGTGGATGCTTCGCCGAGTTCGCCGTGGAAGGCTCGTCCTGTGAGCCGCTCTCACGCCTGCCCGGCGACGCGGTCTGTGCCGTGGGCGCGGCCACGTGCCAGGCAGGCCAGTGCGTCCATGACAGCAGCCGCGATGGGATTGGCTGCGACGACGGCGATCTGTGCACGCTCGGCGACGCCTGCCGAGCCGGGCGCTGCTCTGGGACGATCAAGCTCTGCCCAGCGCTGGACGAGTGTCACGTCGCGACGAGCTGTGAGCCATCGACGGGCATGTGCCCCGTGGTCCCTGCCTTCGAGGAGACGCCGTGCTCTGGCGGCGTGTGCCGCTCGGGCGTGTGCGTGTCCTCGGCGGCGGATGGCGGGGGCGGCTCAGGTTGCGGCGGGTGCCAGGGCGACCCTTTGGCCGCGCCGATGGGGCTGATGGGACTGGTCGCGCTCGCGGCTGTCAGCGTTGGCCGACGGCGGCGTCGAACCGGCTGATCGCGCCCTGCGCAAAGGCGACGCCCGTCCGGCCCTGGCGCTTGACCTCGTAGAGGCAGTGATCCGCGTGCTGGAAAAGCGCCTCGGGCCCTTCGACGTGCTGAGGCCAGCACGCGCCGCCGATGCTGATCGAGATGCCCTCGCCCAGGGCTGCCGCGCCTAGCCGCCTCGCGACCAGGAGCGCCTGCGGCTCGCCGATCTCGGGCATGATCACCACGAACTCGTCGCCGCCGAACCGGCCCACCACGTCGTCGGCCCTGAGCGAGCGGCAGAGCAGCGCCCCGAGCGCGCGCAGCATCGCGTCACCAGCGGCGTGACCCTGGGTGTCGTTGACCTGCTTGAACAGATCGATGTCGAGGATCAGGAGCGAGCAGGGGCGGCCATGGCGGCGGCAGCGCGCGAACTCGATGCCCATGCGCACTTCGAGCTCGCGGCGCGACAGCACGCCGGTCAGCGTGTCCTCGCGGGCCAGCAGTTCGACGCGCTTGAGCAAGGCGAGGTTCTCCCAGGCGAGCGCCGTCTGATCGGTGAACAGGCCAAAGTAGTCGCGCTGCTCTGGGCTGATCGGCGCGCCGTTGTAGCGGTTGTCGGCCACGACGGCGCCCAGCAGCGTCCCGTGTGGCCGCAGCAAGGTGACGATGAGCTCGTCGGCGAGGTCGAGATCGAGCGGCTGGGAGAGGAGCGCGAGGAGCTCGCCGCGCTCGAGGACGAGTGGGCCGCTCGACTCGCACAGCAGCTCGTGCAGGCGCGGTTGGCGCTCGGCCGGGAACGACAACTTCTGGATGGTCTGCTGAAAGCGCGTGTCGATGTGCCGTTCCTCGACGTCCGCGATGACGTCGTCGAGGCCCTTGTCCTCCAGTTCGACGGCCTCCCAGACGCGCCTGGCCTCGGCCTCGTCGATGGGTCCGATCGCCTTGGCGCCCACGAAGCTCCGAGTGGCCTCGTCGAAGACGAAGAGGATCGCGCGGTTGAAGCCGAGCGCGTCGCCGGACGTGAGGCCAGAGAGCATGATGTAGAGCGCCTGATCCACGTCATCCGCCTGGAGCATCGAGGTCGTGAGCGCGCGCAGCGAGGCCAGGGTCGAGGACTGGAATGCGAGCCGCTCGATCAGATCACTGAGCTCTGTGCGCGTGAGCAGCGCGTCGAGGAGCGCCCGCGCGACGTGCGAAATGCCCTTCGCGAAGTCCTGCGGCGTCGGGACGAAGCAATGCCCGGCTCTTCGAACGCACAGGCGCGGCGCCATCGCCGATACGCTCGCTCGGCAGGCAATCCACCCGCTGAGCAGCCCGAGCTTGATGAGCTGTCGCGCTGCCTGCGGCAGTGGTTGGCGCGCGTCGGGGGGAAGCTCGAGATCGAGGGAGATTCCATCGGGCAGGCGCGAGAACAGTGAGCGCAGGTAGCGTGGCACCGGGGCGATGCGCATCTGCAACAGGATGTCTTCCGGGAGCTGGGTTTGGCTTGGGAGGTCCATGTCCATGAAAGGGCGCCTCGGGCCCATCCTGCGGTCGATCGGCGAGAAGAAAGCGCGGACGACTGAAAACGATGACCCGCTCATCTTATCGGCGCCGCGCCCCGGCGCCAGCCCATCGGACGGACGCACCAGGGCAATCGAATTCTCGATTTGCATGACGCAGGGGCATCGAATTTTCCCTCGCCCCCTCGCTTCGCGTCGGCCCTCTGCCACGCGTGGCAAACGGAAATGATCTTGGGAGTCATCAGGAGCGCTCCCTCGCAAGGCCTGCGGGCGAGGGCTGGGGAGAAGGGGTCTGCACTCACGATCTCGATCGAGCTCACGGGTGCATCCACTCCTGCCAGACCCCGATGATGGAGAAGGTGAGTGCACTCACGATCTCGATCGAGCCTTCTCCCACCAGTCGGCTTCGCCCTCTTCCCCCTCGATGAGGGGGCTCATCGTGAAACCTCGCTCTCAGTGGCAGGTGGTTTTTGAGAGGCGTTTGGAGCACCCGACGCGTGACGTGCGCGCCGAACATCCCTTCTCAGAGCGACTGATGGCCTCGGCCGACAGAGGGCGCCACGTCGGGGGCTTCCCTGACGGCACGCCATTCCTAACTTCCGACGACTGACCGCGAGCTGACGTGGCGTGGTCTTCGGAGGAGATGGCCTTGCTCGACGCACTGGAAATTCACCGTCTGGCGCAGCTCGCGCGCCGCAATGGCATTCCGTTCGTGCCTCGCCTGCTGCGCAAGTTCATCCAGATCACAGCCTCGGCCTATCTGGGGACCGAGGCGAGCTTTGGCCCGGACTGCGAGCTGGCCTATGGCGGTCTGGGGATCGTCGTCCACCCAAAGAGCCGGATCGGCGCGCGCGTGCGCATCGGGCCGCACGTCACGATCGGTGGCCGCTCCAACAGCAAGGGCGCGCCGATCATCGAAGACGACGTGCAGATCGGCGCTGGCGCCTGCCTGCTCGGCGATATCCGGATCGGCAAGGCCGCGCAGATCGGCGCCAACGCGGTGGTGATCCACGATGTCCCGGCCAACACCGCAGTGGTCGGCGTCCCGGCTATCCCCATCCACCACCGCGACACGTCGTCGACGATGGCGATGCCGACGAAGGGCGACGGCTCGGCCTCGGTCGAGCGCGGTCGGGCACGCCACATCCCCATCCACTTCGAGGATGAGGAGAGTGCGCCGAAGAGCCAAGGCCGCCGCGGCCCGCGTTCGGGGCCCAAGGGCGGCCGAGATCTCTCGTGAATGACGACGGCGGCACGGAAGGGGGAGACGATGCGCGCAGGTCATTCTTCTTCACGGCCTGAAGCCGGAGGCAGCCTCGGGCAGGAGCTCTGCGAGCTGTCGGGCGCGCGCATCCTGCTCGTCGGCAACACGCCACCGCCCCACGGCGGCGTGGCCATGCACGTCCAGGCGCTCTACGAAAAACTCCACGCGCTCGATGCCTGGGTCCGCGTGCTCTCGCTCGGCGCGCACCACAGCGGCCCCTCGATTCAGGGCGTGAAGAGCGCCTCGGCGCTCGCCAGTGAACTCTCGTCCTACGCGCTGCTCGGCTTCCTGCCGCACCTCCACATGAGCGGGCACACGCTCAAGTCCTGGCTCATCGCCGCTGCCGTCGCCGCGCTGCGCCTGCCCAGAGGCAAGGGCGCGCTGCTCACGCTCCACTCGGGCATGGTGCCACGCTTCTTCGAGAGCCAGCCGCGCGCGCTGCGCGCCTCGTTCGGACACATCGCGCGCCGCTTCTCCGCCATCCTGGCCGTGAACGCCGAGGTGGCAGAGGCCGTCCGATCCCTGGGCGTGGCCTCGTCCAAGATCCGGGTCCTGGCGGCTGGCTTCATCCCTGGCGCGCCAGAGCCTGCGCCGCGCGGACTCGAGCTGTTGCGCCAGCGCTCGACGCCGCTCATCGTCAGCGCCATTGCCGATGGCCCGATCTACGGCGCTCGCGAGCTGATCCGAGCGTTGCCATGTCTGATGGCGCGCTTCCCGCGCGTTGGGCTCGCGCTCTTTGGCCCGTGTCCGACCGCGCCACTCCAAGAACTGGCGCGCGAGCTCGGTGTCCTGGAACGCGTGGCCTTTCTCGGCGAACTCTCACACGCGCGCTCGCTCGGCACGATGGCCCGCGGCGACGTGTTCCTGCGTGCGACCCGCGCCGACGGCGACGCCATCTCGGTGCGTGAGGCGCTGTGCCTGGGTAAGCCTGTCGCGGCCAGCCGCGTGGGTGAACGGCCAGAGGCGGCGCACCTGTTCGAGCCAGGCGATGTGCCGGGCATGTGTGAGGCGATCGCCAGCGCGTGGGCCGC
The DNA here is from genome assembly GCA_031262165.1 of Myxococcales bacterium. Lineage (GTDB taxonomy): Bacteria > Myxococcota > Myxococcia > Myxococcales > UBA5297 > UBA1203. The sequence goes on from JAISIF010000076.1 coordinate 37,454, forward strand.
GGCGCGACACACCAACCGCGTCGATGTCGCGCTCGATGCCCGTGCCCGTGCCGAGGCCGATCTGGCGCAGGTGCTCGCGAGCTACCTCGCACTCCTTGATCGGGCGCCACTGCCCGAACGCTGGCCGAGTCGACGATCAGCGGCGAGCGCGCTCGCCGCGCTGCCAGAGCGCGTCTGCGAACAGCGCAACGAGGCACGCCTCGATCGGCTCGTCGCCACGGACCCTTTTGGCAAGCCCGTCGAGAACCGCCTGAACGTGGACACGCTCACCTGCCCTTTTCGCGGAGAGCTGAACGCGATCATCGACGCGCCCAGACTCGAGGGCAAAGCCAACTAAGGACTTAGCCCTCGATGAGGACCGAGCACCTCGAAGGACGGGGAATGCCAGACGAGACACGAGGCGGGCGCTTCCAGACGGAAGTGACCATCGAAGCAACGAAGGCTGCCGTTTCTCGGACGAGCCGGGCTCGGTCCTCATCGATGGATAAATCCTAGGGCCAGGCTTCGAATTCGGACCGAGGCCTTGCGATTCGATCTTCAGAAAGGAGCAAAGCGATGTGCGGCATCGTCGGCCTCGTCCATGTCTCTCCCGACACACCCATCGACGAATGCGCCGTGCGCGAGGCCATGCGCCTCATGGCGCACCGCGGACCAGACGGCGAAGGGCTGTTCCTGGGAGCGGGCGTCGCGATCGGCCACCGTCGGCTGTCCATCGTCGATCTCGAAAACGGCGCTCAGCCCATGTTCAATGAGGACGGTCGCGTGTGCGTCGCGTTCAACGGGGAAATCTACAACCACGCCTCGCTGCGCACCGAGCTGATCGCCTTGGGCCACCGCTTCACGACGCGCTGCGACACCGAGGCGATCGTCCACGGCTACGAGACATGGGGTGAGGAGGTCTTCACGCGGCTGCGTGGCATGTTCAGCATCGCGATCTGGGACGGTCGTCGTCGCAAGCTCGTGCTCGCCCGCGACCGCCTGGGCATCAAGCCGCTCTACTGGGCACGCGCCAAATCGAACCAGGCCTTGTGCTTTGGTTCGGAGATCAAGTCGCTCTTCGCCTTCGAGGGCATCGAGCGGAGCGTGAGGAGCGAGGCCCTGTCGGCCTATCTGGCCCTGCGCTACGTGCCTGGCCCGGCCACGCTCTTCAGAGACGTCGAGCGGCTCCAGCCTGGCCACCGGCTCGTGTTCGAGGCCGGGAAGATCCGGATCGAGCGCTTCTGGGAGCTGCCCATCGACGCGCCCACGGAGCACCCGCGCAGCGGCGATCTCATCGAGGAGAGCACGGCCCTGAGCGCGCAGCTCATCGAGTCGGTCCGCCTGCGCCTCATGTCCGACGTGCCGCTCGGCATCTTCCTGTCGGGCGGGATTGACTCCACGGCCGTTGCCTGGGCCATGCGGCAGCTCGGCCACTCGCCCCTCAAGAGCTTCTCGATCGGGTTTTCGGGCGCACGGGCGGGCGAGAGTGAGGGCGAACTCCCCCACGCGCGCATCGCGGCGCGGGCGTGCGGCTGCGAACACCGCGAGCTCAGCCTGAGCGCGCGCGAATTCCACGACAGCGTGGACAAGGCGTGCTGGCACCTCGACGAGCCGCTCTCGGATGGCGCGTGCATCCCGCTGATGAAGCTCGCCTTCCGCGCGCGCGAAGAGGTGACGGTCGTGCTCTCGGGCGAGGGCGCCGACGAGGCCTTGGGTGGCTACCCGATCTACGGTCGAATGCTCGCGATGGAGGCGCTGCGGCAGCGCGGTGGGCTCAGGCTCGATGCCGCGATCGATTTCTTCCTCAAGTTCGGCGGAGGCGCGCTCCTGTCCATGGGCTTTGGCCCGGCGTCGGTCGGCCGCGCCAAGCTGCGCCGCTATCTGGAGTGGCTGCAGCAGCCGTTGAGCTCCCGCTATTTTGGCGTTGGCCGCGCGGTCGGCGATGGCGAGCTCGGGGAGATCTTTGGCGACGCGGCGTTGACTGGCTTGCGCGCGCATTTTGCCCCGCTCTGGGAGAGAGCCCAGCGCCTCGATCCGCTCCGCCAGATGCTCCTCGTCGATACGCGCGTCTGGCTGCCGGACGACCTGCTCATCAAGGCCGACAAGATGACGATGGCTGCCTCGATCGAGCTGCGCGTCCCATTCCTCGATCACGAGCTGCTCGAAAACGCCTGGGAGATCCCGTCAGGGCTCAAGTTCTCGCGGGGCATTGGCAAGCGCGTGCTGCGCGCCGCCATGGCCGGGAACATCCCCGAACACATCCTCACGCGAAAGAAGGAGGGCTTCCCGCTGCCCATCTCACGCTGGCTGCGCGAGGAGCTGCACGAGCCCTGTCGCCGAGCACTGTTGTCCACGCGCTCGCTGACGCGCGAGTTCGTCGGCGCGGCCATTGCTGAGAAGTGGCTCGACGAACATCGCATGGGCCGCGTGGACCGACGCGAGGAGCTCTGGGCGCTCTGGGTCTTGGAGACGTGGCGCGCGCTGTTCGTCGAGGGTAACCGTGAGGCGTTTTTGACGCGCTCATTGGGGTTCCGCCAGGCGGCGTAGCAACCATCTTGCGGTTCAAGGGGGAAGTGCGAGGGGGAGATCGCTCAGGGCAATCGAGTTCTAAATTTACTTGACAGCCCAACACCGCCAGGCGGGCCTTTGAGTAACTCCAAGCAGGTGTTCGAGAACTCTGTTTCACCCTGAAAAAGAAAAATCGAACCAAG
>JAISIF010000080.1 GCA_031262165.1 Myxococcales bacterium
TGGTCGCCACGCACGGCGAAGAATTCCTGGAGCTCATCCGCGATCCCTCCAAGCTCCCTGGCGCGCTCCCCTTTCCGCCCCGGCCGGAAAACCGGGAACCGAGCGACGCCGAGAAGCGATGCGAGTCGCGCCTACGCGCCTGGCGTCAATCCGAGAGCAAGCGCCGCAAGCTGACGCCGCACGCCATCCTGCCGTCGCGTGCCCTGATGTGGATCAAGTCGCACGGCACGGACGCGCTCGAAGAGGTGCCGCAGCTCGGCGACAAGCGCATCCAGCGCTATGGCGACCAGCTCAGGCGGCTGTGTCACGGCGACGCGTGAACGAGAGCCCGAAGAAAACTGAAGCCATGAGCCAGGAGAACACTCCGCTGCCCCAGGACACGTTCGACGACGGCGATGCTGACGCGCCAATCGAGCTGCCCATCGATGGCGTGCTCGACCTCCACCACTTCCTGCCCAGAGAGGTTCCCGACCTGCTGGTGACCTACCTCGATGCCTGTCGCGAACGCGGCATCCGAGACGTGCGGATCATCCACGGCAAGGGAACCGGGGCGCTACGCCGGACAGTTCACGCGGCCCTGGAGCGACACCCGGCTGTCCGCAATTTTCAGTCGGCGGACGCCACGGCGGGCGGCTGGGGCGCGACGCTCGTCACCCTGTGGAGCGAACCTGATGGCGAGAGAGAACCCGATCGCCGCTGAGCTGGACCTGAAGACCACCGTTCCGCGCGAGGTGTTTCTCGATAAAAAGATTTCGAAAACCATTCGAGGACAGGCCCTCAAACATCCCTATCGATAAGTCCTTATGAATGATTGCTCTGCCCAAGCAGAGCGGCGCAGACAATCAGGTGGGATTGTATTCTTCAAGGACAAGCTCTCCACGAGTCCATTCAGAATTGTCGACGGTGCTCCCCTCGATATATTCATTCCTGCTGCACATCGATCCCCTCCAATCCAATTCTCTTTTCACTCAACCCATATAAAACTCCTACCAGCGCCAGCAGAACACCGCTTATCAAAAGGATGCTCTCCACACTGACGACATCAGCCAGCGGTCCAAACAGAAGAATGGCGATCGGCATGGCAGCGGAAATAATCAATTGTATTACTGAAAATACCCGTCCCAACACTTCGGGCGAGGTAATTTCCTGAATATAGACGGTTTGGACCGTGACGACCACTGGCATAAAGAAGCCAGCTATCCCCATAAAGATGAGATAGGATATGAAATTCCAGGATATACCCAATAGCCCGAACATCACACCAAATCCCACGATACATATCGCCATTGTTCGGGCTTTATCCTGAAACTGTCCTTTCAGGGAGACGAAGATTCCGCCAACGATAGACGCGGCCGACCAGGCGATTTCATTTGCTGTGAGCAGCCAAACGTCATTGCCGAACGTGCGCTCTATCATCAAAGGCGTCAACACCGCCGCTGGTGTAAAGAGAAAGAATGAAAACATACAACAGATGATGATTCGCCGAAGCTGTTGATGGCCGAAAATATAAGAAAAACCGTCGCCGATGTCCTTCCACATGGATTTGGCTGCGTGAACGATTGGCCCTTTTTCCACGTGAATGCGGCTCATCACGAGAATGGCCAGCGCCGCGGTGACGATATCCACAAAGAATGCGCCGATGATACCGGCCGTTCCCAACAAAATGCCGCCCACCGCAGGAGAGAACAGCATCAACACCGAGCCCAAGGTCTGATTGATACCTTGGATTTTGGTCAACTGCTCTTCCGGGACGAGCTGCGGGTAAATGGCGCTGACGGCAGGCATTTGAATGCCTGCGCCGAGAGAGCGAATCACCGAGGCGACCAAGAGCAATTCCAGTCTGCGAAATCCGAGTAAAAAGGAAATTGCCAATGCAAGCGTTGCCAATGAAATAAAGCCATCGGCCAGCATAATCAGGTATTTTCGGTTGTAACGGTCGGCCCAGACGCCTCCAAACAATGAGACAAAGACCTGTGGCAACAAGGAACAGACCGTGGCCAGCATCATCCAGACACCAGAAGACGTTTCGAGCGTAATATGCCACAGAATAGCAAAGCCGACGACGGATGAACCAAACAACGAAAGGTTTTGGCTAATTAAAAACAAAGCAATCCGTTTTTTCCAGGCAGATGGCAGTTCATGATGATTCATTGCAGCACTCCAAGCCTCTATGCGCTTTCAATCACGACACTCCTCCGGCGGAGCAGACGAAAAGTCACATATTCTTCGGCAAGACTTCTCGATTCGTTCTGCTCTGCAACCATCCTGGTCTCCCAAAGATTCATTAAAACATCCAATTTATCTTTCAGAGTCTCTGTCTTCCCTGTGGGTTTTTGCTTCGCTTCAACTCAGCCTACAGAGGCAAAACCTCTAAAATATCTCGTTAACACCGTCCCCAGAAAAACCCGTCGTCATTTCGAGGAGCGCAGCGACGAATCAATCCATTGAATCATTACTTTGATCTCTGTGACGATGACCGACAAACATGGCTTGCTTCGCTCGCAATGACGAATGTCTAAAAATGACTGATTATAGCAATTCGAATTGACATTCATGCTCACTCGGCCGGACAGGCCTGAGGACTTATCCCTCGATTATCCAGTCGCCCCACTTCTTGTCTGTGGAAACGCCTGCCTTCGTTGCATCGCTCTTCATTTCCGTCGCGGTGCAAAGGTCCTAATCGATGGATAAGCCCTAAGACTCGATTTGGACGTGTCAATGGAATCATAGGGGCACGGATTGTTAATCCCGGTTCAAATTCCTATAGAAGACATCGATAGAATTCGACTCCCCTGGGAGGTCAGGATTCTCAGTTTTTTAGTCGATATATCAATTACAAAAATAAGCGCGCCATTCATCAGGCCTGATTCGGCTTCGCTCAAACGAAGGACTTATCCATCGATTATCCCGTCACCCCGCTTGTCCGTGAAACGCCAGCCTTCGCGGTGCTCGATCCTAATCGATTGATAAATCCTAAGGGCGTCTCTCGAAACTTCGATGACAAGGTAAAACCTCACCTGTTTCGAGAGATGCCTCAAATAAGTCCTAAATCCATAGTCATTCGAGAGCGCAAGGAGATGGCGAATCGCCCTCTCCTGTGCTTTCCTCGGACAGCGCCGACTCGGCAGACAAGACGCTCAAGGTATGGAGCAGCCGGTAAAAACCTCCCGGCTTTTCAAAAATATCGTCGCATTCCTTGAGCCACATTTTGCACTGGAAGCATTCACCCGTGAAGAGCGCCAGATAGACTATGCTCGGATACCTATCTCTCCATTGCCTCAGGAGCGTTGGGGTGACGGGTCCATCTCTCAAGCAATAATCGAGGATGACGTGCGTATGATTTCTTTTGGCGATCGCCTTTTCCGCCTGGCGAATATCCGACAGGCATTCAACGAAATCATATTTGCTCTTGAGAATATCCGCGAGGATATAAAGTGTGTCTGGGTTATCATCGATAATCAACAAGGAATTTTTCAAAACAGGATGCTCCTGAAACATGATGGCAATTCAGCAAGTAGATGAGCGCCATGCATGTCTGAAAATTTCCCCTTCTTCCTCCCCTTGATGATTTGAATTCAGCTTTCCAAAACTATTTCCCCTGGACCGCGGACTTCATTTGATTTGGCAAATGATCATTCAGCCGCTTTCGAAAGTGCCTCGCCCTCTTCAGGCGCGACAGTGTCGGTGTCGATGTCGGTGGCAGTGGCTACCTCGGGCTTTTCTACCGCTGGAGTCTCTTGGCTGAGGGCGGGCATGGGCGCGGTCACCGCACTGAAGCCCATCTCGTCCACGGGCAGGGGCTCGACGCCGAGCTTCAAAAAGGGCTTGGGCGCGGGCGTCTTGGGTGCGTCCTGGAGCAGAAGCTCGAGCAAGCCCGGCCCTTCGCTGGCGCCCTGTGCCGCCTCGCCAGCCTCAGCGGTGGCACTGGCGAGCACGGGAGAGGGCTGCGCGGGTTGGGCTGCCACCGTCTCCTCGGTCGGCCGACCTTGCTGCGCGCGAGCGATGCGCCATTTGAGCATCGGGAAGCCGACCGAGAACAGGACGATGGTCGTGACGATGGCAGCAAAGACGAGCACCGGCAGCTTCTCGGTGCCGGGCACGCCCATCGCGTGGGGCATCATCGAGAGGACACCGGCGGCCATGCCGCGCGGCAGGAACACGGCAGCGATCTTCCGGGAATCCATGTCGAGCGTGGAGCGCATCGTGGCCAGGAACACGGCAGGGATGCGCACGGCGAGCAGCACGAAGCCAAAGAGCACCCCCACGAGGACCAGCCCCCAGGGCGCGCCGAGCATGGCGCCGATGAACGTGAAGAAGAATGACTTGATGAAGAACGCGATCTGGCCATGCACGTCCTTGATGCTGTGGTCGAGGTAGGCGTCCTGCGCCAGCCCGATCTTGCGCGAGAAGGCGCGGGCGTTCCCCAGGATGACGGCCGTGGTCAGGATCGCGAGCGCCGCGCTGCCGTCGAGCGCATCGACGAGGACGTAGAGCAGGATGAGCGCGCCCAGGGTCAGCGGGTAGGCGTGCTCGCCCGACAGCTTGCGCAGCACCAGGAGCCCCAGGATGCCCGCGACGAAGCCGAGCGCCACGCCGATGCCGAACGACTTGCCCAGGGCCACGGTGGCGCTCAGCGGATCGCTCGAACCAGTCAGCATGATCTGGATGCAGGCGCCGATGGCCACGACGCAGAAGATGTCGGTCAGCGCGGATTCCAGATTCGTCATGTTGCTGAGCGTGGCGTTCAGGCGTGCCTTCTTCAGCGCGGGCATGACCACGATGGAGCTGGAGCCGCCCAGGATGCCGCCGAGACAGATGCCGTGCATCCACGTCCATGCCGCTGGCAGCCAGCCGATCGCCTTGGCGAGCATCGACAGGCAGGCGCACGCGAGCACCGAGAAGGCGAAGGAGAGTATCGCCAGGAGCAGGGCGCGGGGCGCGGCCTCCTTCAGCTCTCCCAGTCTGAGCTCGCTGCCGCCATTGAAGAGCACGATGATGAGCGTGAGCGCGCCGAAGTAGGGGGCGACCTGGGCGAGGATCTCGCGCTGGGCCAACCCGAAGATCGGCCCCACGATGATGCCGACCAGGATGAGCCAAAGCACGTCAGGGATGCCCGTCTTGTCGAAGATGGCCTCGCCCACGACGCCGACCAGGAAGATGCCCGCGACGAGGATCAGGAAGAGCGAGACGGAGAGCGTTGGGCCCAGGGCCGACGTGGCAGTTGCGACGTTCACCGCCACCTGCGCAGCGCCCGCGGCCATCGCGTCGACGATCCCAGAGGCGCCCGCTGCGCTGTCCATGACGCTGGCATCGGCGGCGGCAACGACATCGGGCGTGGCGAGAAACGACGAGCGGGAGAACAGAGGCGAGGCGAGACACGGTGGCGACATGGAGGGCTCCAGTTGTCAGTCGGCATCAGTGAGAGGTCGCGCTGGCTTCCTTGGGTGACGCGGGCAGGCCGAGCGTGAAGCTCACCTTGCCCGCGCGCAGGCGCCGGACTTCGCGCCATCCGAGCGCTGCGGCCAGCATCGCGGACAACAAGTCCGACGACGGGAACGAAGCGTAGATGCCGTCGAGCCCAAACAGGCGGGGCAGCACGAAGAGGAGCGGCAGGAGCACGATGACCTGCCGCGAGAGGCTCATCAACAGCGCCTTCATGGGCTGGCCGATCGACTGGAACAGGGTCGAGGTGATGATCTGGAAGCCGATGACCGGGAGCATGAAGTTGAAGATGGGCAGCGCCTGCGAGGCCAGGGCGATGAGCTCGGCGTCGTCCTTCGAGAAGACACGGACGATGGCGGGTGCGAAGCCCAGGCTCAGGGCCCACGTCAGGAGCCCGTAGGCCGTGACGGCGATGCAGGCGTAGCGAAAGGTCGCGACGACGCGCTCGAAGCGGCGAGCGCCAAAGTTGAACCCGAGGATGGGCTGCGCGCCTTGCGCCACGCCGAGCAGGGGCATGATGAGGATGGTGTTCGCGCTCATCACGATGCCGATGGTCGAGACGGCCAGGTTGCCGCCGTATTGAAGCAGGCTGCGGTTGAGCACCGTGTTGATGAAGCTGGAGGCAATCTGCATCGCGCAGTGGGGCAACCCCAGAAACAGGAACGGCAGGACAATCTGGCTCAGGTCGAGGCGCAGGTTCTTGCGCCGCAGCTTCACCGTGGCGCGGCGCGAGAGGAAGTAGGACAGGACGTAGAGGGTGGTGACGACCTGCGCGATGACCGTGGCCCACGCGGCACCAGCGATTCCCTTGTCCATGCCGAGCACGAACAGGCCGTCCAGTGCGATGTTGATGAGCGCGCCCAGAATCTGTGAGGACATGGCCGTGCGCGGGTGGCCGTCCGTGCGGATGAAGTGCGTCATCCCCATGCTGAACGAGCCGAACGGCGCGCCGAGCAGCACGATGAGCGTGTATTCACGCGCCATCGGCAGCGTCTCGCCGCTCGCGCCAATGGCGAGCAGCAGGGGATCGATGAAGAGCGCCACGCCGATGGAGAGGACGAGCGGGAGCGCGAAGAGCAGGAGCGCGGCATTGCCAAACACCTTCTCGGCTTGCTCGCGCCGCCCTTCGCCCATGCGAATGGCGAACAGCGCGTTGGCGCCCACGCCCACGATGACCGAGCTGGCCATCATCATCAGCACGATGGGGAAGTTGATCGAGATGGCCGCGATGCCGAGCGCGCCCACGGTGCGCCCAACGAACACGCGGTTGATGATGTTGTAGAGCGCGTTGACGAGCATGCCGACGATGGCCGGCAGGGAGAAACGGACGAGCAGAGGGAGGATCGCCTCTGTGTCGAGGTGGGAGCGACTGGACGGCTCGGGAGCGGGATGGGGCAGACTCGTAGGCATGGTTAGGTGGGGCGACTCCTAAGAAAAAAGGCCGAGACGTGAATTCCTTCTTCGCGTCTCGGCCTCAAAACCGGCGGCGCCTCTAGCGACTTCCAAAGCAATGTCAAGCCATGGATCGGGCGGCGACAGGGCAATCGAATTCTAAGGACTCATCCCTCAATGAGGATCTTTGCAGCGCGAAGGACGGGGAAAGCCAGTCTTTGGCGCGAGGCTTTGAGCTTCCAGACAGCAATGAAGCGCGAAGCAACGAAGACTGGCGTTTCAGGGATGAGCGGGACGACGGGATAATCGAGGGATAAGTCCTAAAAATGCTTGCCTCCCCCATTCTCCCTACGGCCCTCCGGGAGGCTTCCCGCTGAGTAGAAGGCTTTGGGCGGGCTCCCTCTCACCGAGGGCGAGTATGAACGAGAATGGCCAATCGTTTTCCAACCGCCTCTCCTTGCAGGGCAATCGAGTTCTGTTTTTCGACCAAGATCGAGGCGTGTCTTCGTAGGGGCGTTGCGAAGAGCGCCCTGCGGTCGTCATTCGACACAAACACGGCGGGCGTTGCACGCAACGCCCCTACACATCCCGATTCGAGATCAAAAAAATAGAACTCGACCGCCCTGCCTCTCCTTGGAACATCCGTCGTCATTGCGAGAAGGAGCGGATTGACGAGGCAATCCTTCATTCATTGGCGAGCCAATTCGACGACCACCCTTGGATGGCTTCGCTTCGCTCGAAATGACGGCACTCTCGATGGGTGCATCAGAGATAGCCGACCAGATGTGATGGAGAGATAACCCTGCGAGGACGGCTTTTCTTCGAACCTCCCCTCACCACGAACGCTCATCTGGAGGCCGTGCGGGCGCTCATCCGGTGAGGACGGCTTTTCTGAGGACTCATCCCTCAAAGAGGAGCGAGCAGCGCAAAGGACGGGGAAAGCCAGTCTTTGGCGCGAGGTGGGAGCTTCCAGACGGAAGTGAAGCGCGAAGCAACGAAGCCTGGCGTTTCAGGGATGAGCGGGACGACGGGATAATCGAGGGATAAGGCCTTCGAACCTCCCCTCACCGAGAGAGATGTCGGCGAGGATGGCAATGAGGGGCGATGCTTGGAGCCGTGGCAACCACGCACCCGAGACATTCGCCTTGACCCGATGGAGTGCCCGGCCAATATCCACCGCTTTTTTTGGGCCCCTCGCTCTAGCGCTGCCCGGCCTTGCCCCTGTCAGGCCCCTGCCTCGGCATGACCTCCCCTCCCCTCTTCTCTTCTCTTCGACACGGAGCCCCCGACATGACGACGAAACACACAGATCTCTCCCAAAAAGTTCAGGCCTGGATCGACCAAGACCCGGACGCCACCACCCGGGCCGAGCTCTCGAAACTCCTCGCGGACGAGGCCTTCGACGTGCTGGCCGAGCGCTTCTCTGGAACGCTCGAGTTCGGGACAGCGGGCCTGCGCGGCATTTTGGGCGGTGGTCCGATGTGTATGAATCGAGCTGTCGTGTGCCGGGCTTCGGCAGGCCTGGCCGCCTATCTCAAGGCCGAGGTCAAAGACGCTGCAACGCGCGGTGTGGTCGTTGGCTACGACGGTCGCCACATGAGCCGCGAGTTCGCCGAACAGACGGCCGAGGTCCTCATGGGCGCTGGCCTCAAGACCTATCTCTTCGACGAGCTGTGCCCCACCCCGATGGTCGCCTTTGCTTCGCTCCAGACGAACGCCGCCGCAGGCATCATGGTGACCGCCAGCCACAACCCGCCCGAATACAACGGCTACAAAGTCTATTGGGGCAACGGCGCGCAGATCATCTCGCCACACGACAAAGGCATCAGCGCGCAGATCGACGCCGTCAAAGACCTGCGCAGTGTCCCGACGATGTCGCGCACCGAAGCTCTCTCCAAGGGCCTCCTCACGCTGCTCGGTGCTGACATGGAGAAGCGCTACCTGGCAGCGATCGATTCTCTGCGCCTGCATCGAGACGGGCAGAAGGATCTGAAAATCGTCTACACGGCCATGCACGGCGTGGGTGGCAAGCTCGCACGCGCCGCGCTCTCGAACGCTGGCTTCGATAACGTCGTGAACGTCGCCGCGCAATTCGCGCCCGACGGAAACTTCCCCACGGTCCGCTTTCCCAACCCCGAGGAAAAAGGTGCGCTCGACCTGGCCTTGACCCTTGCCAAGCAAGAAAAGGCCGACCTCGTCATCGCCAACGATCCAGACGCCGATAGGCTCGCCATCGCGGTCCCAACGCCGGACGGCGGCTTTCTCCAGCTCTCGGGCGACCAGGTGGGCGCACTGCTCGGCTACTACCTGCTCTCCGAGGGCAAGGACGACGGCAAGCGCCTGGTGGTGACGACCATCGTCAGCTCCCAGCTCCTCTCCAAGATCGCGCAGGGCTTTGGCGCGCGTTACGAGGAGACGCTCACGGGCTTCAAGTGGATCGCCAACCGCGGCATGGCGTTGGAGCAGAGCGAGGGTCTGCACAGTGTGCTCGGCTATGAAGAGGCGCTCGGCTACACCATCGGCCAGGTCTGTCGCGACAAGGACGGCATCAGCGCGGCCCTGATCTTTGCCGAGCTCGCGCAGGTCTGCCACTCGCGCGGCCAAACGGTTCTCAGCTACCTGGAGAGCATCTACCGCCGCTTTGGACTCTTCATCAGTCGCCAGAAGAGCCTGGTCATGCCAGGTGCGAGCGGCGCGGCACAGATTCAGGCCATCATGGCGGCGTTGCGCCAGAATCCGCCCAAACTCATCGGTGAGCGCAAGGTCATCGCAATGAAGGACATCGACAAGAGCGAGATCGTCGATGTTGCCACCGGCCAGGTGACAAAGCTCGACCTGCCCAAGAGCAACGTCCTCGTCTTTCACTTCGACGACGCCCGCATCACCTGCCGCCCCAGCGGCACCGAGCCCAAGATCAAGTTCTATTTCGAGCTGTGCGCGCAGGTCGGAGAAAAGGAATCCTTTGCTGACGCCAATGTCCGAGGCATGGCGACCATGGACGCGCTCGTCGAGGAATTCATGAAAGCCGTGGGGTAAATCCCAAGACAATACAGATGAATGAATAGAGATGGATTGTGGGGCACGGATGAACGTGCCCCTTTTTTATTGATGATGAAAACAATTCCTAAAATCTTCTCGAAGCTCTGAATTCTTATGCCCATCGCCAGAGAAATGTCCGAATTCAAGGAAACGCCCTATTCGTTTTTGGCCAACCCATCGAGGTATTCCTGCCATTCAATTGGCAAGAGATATTTCTTCTTATTATTGCATTCTTTACACGCTGGGACGCAGTTGCCCTTGGAGCTCTTTCCGCCACGAATGATCGGGACCAGATGGTCCATCGTCAATTCTGCTGGAGGAAATGAATTGCCACAGTAATGGCAAATCCCTCGGGAGACCTTTGTCTGCCACCATTGCGACTTGCGCAGTGCGCGTGCCTTTTCGCGCTCAGCACGAATTTCTTTTTCAGAAACTTCGATGATGAAGGGATCGAATTCCATCTGTGCGATTCTCTCGTCGTCGGTTGAGATTGGTGCGGTGTTCCCTCTCAGTCGCGCCGAGGACTTAGGACTTATCCCTTGATGAGGACCTTTGCACCGCAAAGGACGGGGAATGTCAGACGAGGCGCGAGGCGAGAGCTTGCTGACGCAAGTGACCGACGCAGCAACGACGCCTGGCTTTTCACGGACCAGCACGGCGACGGGAGAATTAAAAGATACGTCCTAGGGCCGAACGCCTCACGTCTCGCGCCCGTCCTTTGCCTTGAGCAGATCGCGAATCTCGGTGAGCAGTGCGACCTCTTCGGACGACGGAGGGATCGCGCGCTTCGCGTTCAGCTTGTTGATGGGGTACACGATGAAGACATAGACGGCCGCCGCGGTGAGCAGGAAGTGGACGGCGACGGTGATGACCGCCCCGATCTGAATCTGCGCGCCATTGACCGTGAACCGGAGCACGTCGTCGAAGTTCGGCTGGCCGACGAGCGCCGCGATCAGCGGGTTGATGACCTTTTCGACGAGCGCCGTGACGATCTGACCAAACAGGCTGCCGATGATGACGCCCACCGCCAAATCGATGACGTTCCCCCGCGTGACGAAGTCCCTGAATCCCTTGAGCATGGCGTCTCTCCTCTCCGATGAAGTCGGCTCCAGATGAAAAATGGCCGCGCCCTAAGGCCAAAGCGCGACCGGCGCGTCAATCGCCACAGAAGGAGCAGCCCATGCCGACCCTGTCCTCGAAACGTTGGCTCTGAGACTTCCAGGACATCTCTCTCAGGGCGGCATCGACGATCGGCTGGGGCCGAGGTGAGTCACCTCCCCATCCTCATCGCCGCCGGAACTTGCCTCGGCCTCGCGGCTTCTTCTTGGGCTGAGCGTCCTTCTTTGGTTCGAGCGCGATCTTCGAGCGCAGGGCAGGGACGAGGCCGATCTCCATCTGATGGAGACGCTGCAGCAGATCGCGCTGTTTGGCAGCTTCCTCGAATTCGAGCTGCGCGGCGGCAGCCTTCATCGCCTTCGTGGTCTGGGCGATGAGGCGCGCGATCTCGGGCTTGTCCATCAGGTCGCCTTCGCCGCCTTCGACGATGGCCGTGCCACTCCAATCCGATTCGCCGAGCGCGCTGGAGAGATCGACGATCTCCTTGCTGACCGTGCGCGGCGTGATGCCGTGCGCCTCGTTGAATTCACGCTGCATCTTTCGACGGCGGTCGGTCTCGCGGATGGCCTCGTCCATCGAGCGCGTCACGCTGTCCGCATACATGATGACCTTGCCGTTCACGTTGCGTGCGGCGCGGCCAATCGTCTGGATGAGCGAGACGGCGGAGCGCAAAAAGCCCTCTTTGTCGGCGTCGAGGATGGCCACGAGCGAGACCTCGGGTAGGTCGAGCCCTTCGCGCAGCAGGTTGATGCCGACGAGCACGTCGAACTCGCCCTTGCGCAGATCGCTCAAGATCTCGGTGCGCTCGATCGCGTCGATGTCCGAGTGGAGGTAGCGCACGCGCACGCCAACCTCCGAGTAGTAGTCGGTGAGCTCCTCGGCCATGCGCTTGGTCAGCGTGGTCACGAGCACGCGCTCGCCAGCTGCGGCACGGGCACGGACCTCTTCGAGGAGGTCATCGACCTGTGACTTGACGGGCCGCACCTCGACCTCGGGATCCATCAGGCCGGTGGGACGGATGACCTGCTCGACCACGACGCCGTTCGACTGGGTGAGCTCGTATTCGGCGGGCGTGGCCGAGATGTAGATGGCCTGGCCGATGAGCTCATTGAATTCGTCGAACTTGAGCGGCCGGTTGTCGAGCGCCGAGGGAAGCCGAAAGCCGTAGTTGACGAGCGTCTCCTTGCGCGAGCGATCGCCCCGAAACATCGCGCCGATCTGCGGCACGGTCTGGTGGCTCTCGTCGATGAACAGCAAAAAGTCCTTGGGGAAGTAGTCGATGAGGCAGGGCGGCGGCTCACCGGGCGCGCGGCCCGAGAACCAGCGCGAGTAGTTCTCGATGCCAGTGCAAAAGCCGATCTGCTCGAGCATCTCCAGGTCGAAGAGCGTGCGCTGCTCGAGTCGCTGTGCCTCGACGAGCTTTCCCTCCCCCTTCAGATCGCTGAGCCGCTCTTTGAGTTCACCTTTGATGCCCTCGATGGCGATTTTCCGCTCCTCGATCGCGCTCACGTAGTGGCTGCCCGGGAAGATCCCAGCCTTGTCCAGATCGCTCAGCGAGAGGCCGCGCAAGGGATCGATCTCCTGGATGCGCTCGATCTCATCGCCAAAGAAGGTGAGGCGCAGGGCGCGGTCCTCTTCGTAGACGGGGAAGACATCGACCGTGTCGCCACGCACCCGGAAGGTGCCCCGGTGAAAGTCGGTGTCGTTGCGCTCGTAGTGGATGCTCACGAGGTCGCGCAGCAGTTTTTCGCGCGGGTAGTCCTGGCCAATCGTGAGTCGGAGCACCTGGCCCGAGTAGGCGTCGGCGCGGCCCAGGCCATAGATGCAGCTCACGCTCGCCACCACGATCACGTCGTCGCGCGTCATCAGGGAGTGCGTGGCCGAGTGGCGCAACCGCTCGATGCGCTCGTTCAGCGACGAGTCCTTCTCGATGTAGGTGTCGCTCGAGGGCACGTAGGCCTCGGGCTGGTAGTAGTCGTAGTAGCTCACGAAATATTCGACGGCGTTGTTCGGGAAGAAGCCCTTGAGCTCGCCGTAGAGCTGGGCAGCGAGCGTCTTGTTGTGTGCCATCACGAGGGCTGGCCGCTGGGCCTGGGCGATGACGTTGGCCATCGTGAATGTCTTGCCCGATCCCGTGACGCCGAGCAGAACCTGCGAGGTGTCGCCGCGCTTGAGCGCCTCGGAGAGCTCGCAGATCGCGGTCGGCTGATCGCCCTGGGGGGTAAAGCTCGTGGTCAGTTCGAATAGGGACATGGTATTTCCTCGAAAGGAGAGCTGATTGGCGCCCGGCTATCGTGACTCAATCGCGCACACCACGACGCGATGCCGTCTCGATGGTAGAGTGAGTCAGATCAACTCAAGCTCAGCCTCGTTTCATTTCATCTCATCAGGCGCTCTGCGCCCAGTCGCGCCGGAGCAGGCTGAAGACCTCTGCATCGATAAAGCGCCCATCATCGAAGCGCTCCGCGTCGCGCTCGATGCCTTCGAGCATGAGCCCCAAGCGGAGCGCGACAGCACGGCTCCTTACGTTGCCCACAGCACAGCGGAGCTGGATGCGGTTCAGACCGAGTCCAACGAAGGCCCGCTCACACAGACAGCGCGCCGATCGAGTGATGAGGCCACGCCCCACGAATCGCTCGCACAGCCAATAGCCGAGCTCGGTCTTGGCATTTTCCCAATCCGTGCCCTTGAGACCGATGAGGCCAGCGAACTCGGCATCACACTCGATGACGAAGGTCTGATTCGTCTCGCAGCCCGGCGGATCGATGACCGATCGAACGAATGCCTCGCTCTCCTCGATCGAGTAGGTGGCAGCGACAAAGGGCAGCCAGGTACCGAGATGCGCGCGATTCGTGTCAATGGCCTCGAAGATGGCGCGCGCATCAGAGCGCTCGAGCGCACGCAATTGGAGATCATCCGCGATGTCGATGGTTTTCATGAAAGGCGAGGCGTCATGTAATTATTGGCGTCCAATCAAGGCTGCGCCGCATCCGTTCCCTTTGATGAGGTCGGAACAGGAGCAATTGCTGGTGCCACTGGTGCTGGCACATTCGCAGGCATGGTTTCAGCTGGTGGAATGGATTGGTCTGGCTTTTTCTGAGCATCTGCCTGGAATTGCTCCATCACCTCTGTCAACTTCGACAAGGGAATGGTCATCAAATCTGGCGAGAATGCAGAATACGCCTTGTCTCCATGTGCGACAAGTTCAAGGGTATTTTGCTTCATCACCAATCGGATGATCTGTAAAAGGGGCGCTTTGTCACTGACATAAATCGTGATTTCTCCCAGTGGTGATTTGAGCTTCACCTCATGACAATCAAACTCGCCCGCCAATGTCTTCAAATGAATCGGCTTTTTGTTTTCCTCAACCGCAGTCTGGAATTCTTTTTTGATAATTTTTTCGATCTGACATACTTCTTTAGATTTCTTTTCTTCTTTCTCTTCAGAGGCTGGCACCAAGAAGGCTCGATCGCCTTGCTTCAACTCCTGGATAATTTCACCATTCGCCGAAAATTTACTTCGAACGGCCATGTCGCCCAATTTGTCAAACCATAGTTCAATCCCCGCCTTTTGGGTCTCTGGATCCTGAATAATGGAAAAACGTATGGTGGAGGTCGTATCAGGCTTTCCATCTTTTACTGACGCGTATTCAGCCCATTGCCCAGCTTTGTCAGCAAAAGCCCCATTCATGAGCTGTCCCAAATCAATAGGCTTCAATGAGACTTCACAGTCGTCATCGCTTGCCGTATTGACCGAGGCTTCTGAAGCCTTGGCAGGAGCGGACGGCGTCGCCAACAAAAGCACCGACATCAAAGCATACAAAGCAGACATCTTATCTCCTCAATCGGCCGACCACTGTGACTGGTTTTCCGACACCATCTACGACAAAACTCAAAGGTCCCTGAGGTATCACCGCAGTGACTATGGATGACAAAATAAAGCTATCATCTTTTTCATTGCAGACGAGGAATATAGTCCCAGGCCGTTGAATATCGGGAGGAATAGCAACGACAGGTGTTTCTCCTTGGTTTCGAATGATGTGGAACTTTTGATCGATTCCAAACGATCGATAACCTGTCCATTTAGATTCTCCCAATGCATCCATGAGTTTTTTTGAATCAATAGAAGCACAAGAACGTGTTAAAAGGATGTCCTTGATGCCTCTCATAGCCGTCAGAGAGCGATTTGCTGGTGAAGCAATTGTCTTTGGATGTACTCGCTCACCGATGCCACTCGATGTCCGGAATATCCAACCATTCGTCCACAGCACCCAGGCAATCAAGCAAAAGGGAATCGTATGACTCCACAAGGGCATCCGCCATTGGATGAACGTCGCCCCCAAGAGCCAGCAAAAATAAAAGAAGGCGAGGATCAGAAAGAAGATGTGAATGGCGAGGTATCGTCCATCTTCAAAAAAATAGGCTGGACTCTTCAGAACATCGATACACGTCCAAAAGGCCTTGGATTTGGCGACAAGAACAAAGAGGATCATTCCGCCGTAGAGTAAAAATCGAATCAATTTCATCGTTATCTCTTCTATACTCTCTTTTATCTGAACCACGATTTTATCAAGATTCAAGGACATCCAAGATTACATCTTCTTATTGAACAAACTCTTTGCACCAAAAATTGATGAGTAGCCCTGTTCTCAACTTGTAAGCCTCCAAACAGTTCATCGCTTGCGTTAAATGTGTGTCATCAACGCTCATAAGTGCTTTAATCTCTACTGGCATTTCACCTGAAATCAAAAAAACCACCCGACTTTGGCCTATATTCACTCCCTTATAAAACAAAGGAATCTCAAATTCTCGTTGAGGGTCTATGCTTCGCAAATTTATTTCAAGAGACAAAACCCTTTGATAGATGACCTCTTGAAAGCCATTTCCTAAATGCCGATGAATCTTCATCGCGCATCCTATAATGTTGTATTTTGTGCCATCTTGCTCTTCTTTTATCATATCTTGACAATCTCAAGATATTATCAGAATCCTGGTTCAGACAATAAACAAACGGAAGGCACCTCTCACAAGAGACACCTTCCGCCGTCAATTCAGAACGATGTTGCTCTCCATTACGATTAAGGAAATGGCAAAACGAGAAGGAGGTAAAAGGCCTTGGTGTAATACTGATAGGCAGACATCATGCGCTCAAAGAAGAAGGCACAAGCCCCCAAGGTCGCCATCGACATGAGCGCATACTCCGTTGTCGCTTGGCCAATCTCCGAAGCTTTCTCTTTAAAATTTGTTTTCATTGTAAAACCTCCAATCCCATTCATCTCATTCTGATTATTCACGCGAATCCTGCGTGTTGACGATGATGGCAATGCCTGACTTATCACCCTGATTTCGGGAAAGATTGAAGATCATGTGACGCGCGCCTTTTCTCAATTCGATGAAGGCAGCTCTCCCCGATCCATCCACATCAGGCTTGTATTCTTCTATCAGCCAACTTTGACGACCCAGGGTATCGCGGATATGACCAACAGCATTCACCAAATCGAAATAAGGCTCAACATAGCTGACGACAGATCCTTTCTCTCTTGGTGAGCTGACATTCATAACACCAATCGCATTGTCCGACATGGGAACGTCGGTATGGCGCAACGCCGAGCTACCACTTAGCAGCTTCCCAGAGAGCGGGATGATCGATGGGAACACGACTGTTTGATTTCCATGCGGTGCAATGGCGATGTTGATCTGATCATCCGCAGCCTTAGTCAGTGCGTAGATATTGATCTCGCCATTAGAGGCTTCGCGGAAAATAGGATCCAACCCATTCTTCTTCAGCGCGCTCACATAGAAATCCCGAACACTCTGAACAGAGTCATTAGTTTGGAAATAAGAAATTCGCATCACCACAT
>JAISIF010000132.1 GCA_031262165.1 Myxococcales bacterium
CAGGGCAATCGAGTTCTAACCAAGCAGGCCTTGAAGGGCAGCATTTTGGGGTTGGCGCCCATGGTTCGATTTTTCTTTTTCAGGGTGAAACAGAGTTCTCGAACACCTGCTTGGAGTTACTCAAAGGCCCGCCTGGCGGTGTTGGACTGTCAAGAAAATTTAGAACTCGATTGCCCTGTCCTCCTTCCGTCCCTCGGTTGCCGAGCCCTCGGCCCCAGTGTATGGCGCGCGGCCTTTTCGCCGGAGGCGCCCCCCGGTGGACCTCCCCTTCTGGGTGAGAGTCGTGTCGGTCACGCCCCCAAAGTCTTCCGCCGTCTCCTTCCTTCTCTTCTCTACATGCGCCCGTGCGCGAGATTCCCTTTCGATGAAGCTCAAACAACGTCCCGAAGATTTCACCGTCACCGAGAGCTGGCGTTTCGACGAGTCGCCTCGTGGCGAGTGGCGCGTCTATGCGATGGACAAGCAGAAGATTTCGACCTTCGACGCCATCGAGCGCATCGCCCGCGCCTTCGACATCCCGCGCAGCCGCTTCTCGTTCTGCGGTCTGAAGGACAAACAGGGCCGCACGCGCCAGCTCATCGCCGTGCGTGGGGCCGACGTGGATCTGCAGGAGCCTGATCTGCGCCTGAGTTATCTGGGCCGCACGCGCGATCCGCTCTCCGCTGCCAACACCACTTCCAATCGCTTCGGCGTCACGGTCCGCGCCCTCACTCGAGAAGAGACCGCCGAGCTTCCAGCAGCCGTGGCCGACGTGAACCGACTGGGCGTCATCAACTACTTCGACAGCCAGCGCTTCGGCTCGCTCAAGCATGGACAGGGTTTCATCGCCAAGCAGCTCATCGAAGGCGACTTCGAGGCCGCGCTGCACAGCCACCTGGCCACGCCCTCATTCCTCGACAAGACCTACGACGCCAAGATCAAGGCCTTCTGGCGCGATCACTGGGGTGACTGGCGGATACGCTGCACCATCCCAGGTGCCGAGCGCTACGAGCCGATCATCCGCATCTTGCGCCGCGATCCAAAGGACTTCTTGGGCGCCTTCCTGCGCATCGATCCCAAGTATCGCGCGCTGCTCGTGTTCACCTACCAGTCGTATCTATGGAACGAGTCGGTGCGCCGCTACCTCATGTCGCTGCTCTCCGGTCAGTCGCTCATCGCCCTCGATTACCAGGCGGGCAAGCTGCTCTTCCCACGCGAGATGACGCACGATCAGATCGAGGCACTGCGCCGGACGACCTTCCCGCTGCTGGCCCCGGACACGAAGATCACCGACCCTCAGATCAAGCGCGCCGTCGACTGGGTTTTGGGACGTGAACGATTGAATCTGAGCCAGCTGCGCGTGCCCGGCACCGAACAGATCTTCTTTCGCCACGAGGAGCGGCCCATCGTGATGCACCCTGGCCACCTCCTGCTCGGCCCTGCCAGGCCCGATGAGCTGAACGAGGGTTTCCAGAAGATCTACCTCGCATTCACGCTGCCGCCCGGCGCCTACGCCACGCTGACTGTCCGTCGGCTCTTCTCGTTCACCGAGCAGGAGAATCGGGAGCACCTGCCTGCCGTCGAGGAGGACGTGGGCGGCGAGATCGAGATCTTGAACGCCGATGGCTCGGTCAAGAGCACCACGCCTTTGACAGAGAGGCCGCCGCCATCCGCTGGAGCCTCCGAGGCGAAGCCCAAGAACAAGAAGGAGAAGCACGCGAAGCGGCGCGCGATGCAGGCTGCCGCTGCCGCCGCGGGTCAGTCCGAATCTCCTGAAATGCCAAAGCCACTCGGCTTTCGGGCCAAGCAGAAGCTCAGGAAAGAATCGAAGGCACGGCGGCGTGAGGTTGCGGAGATCTCGGTGGCCAAGTTGCGATTCAAGCCGTCCAAGGCCACGCGCGGTCGCCCACCCAAGGCGTGAACATTTCAAACAGACATTTCGGAAGAATCCGTAGGGGCGACCGACCGAATCGCCGCTACGTCATGACGGGCATCGTGCTGAAGTCCGATAGGCCCTTCCTGACGGAGAACTGACATGCTCGAAATTGCCCGCACAGCTGCCGAAGTTCGTGCGTTTCGAAAGCGCATCGAGGCCGAGGGAAAGACGCTTGCGCTCGTCCCGACGATGGGTGCGCTTCACGAGGGACACCTCTCTTTGTTTCGCGAAGCCCGAGCGCGCGCTGATGTTTGCGCTGCCTCTCTGTTCGTGAATCCGACCCAGTTTGGACCGACAGAAGACCTGAGCCGTTACCCACGCGACGAGGCCGGTGACTTTGCGAAGATGGAGCAAGAGGGCGTCTCGTTCGTGTTCGCGCCCAAGGATGCCGAGGTGCTTTATCCCGAAGGCGAAGAGACGCGCGTCGAGGTGGCGGCGCTCTCCACGCGGCTGTGTGGCGCCTCGCGGCCCGGTCATTTCAAGGGCGTGGCGACCGTGGTGCTCAAGCTCTTCAACCTCGTTCAGCCGCACGTGGCCGTGTTCGGGGAGAAGGACTTTCAGCAGCTCCAGATCATCCGCCGCATGGTCCGCGATCTGTTCCTCGACATCGAGATCGTCGGCGCGCCGCTCGTCCGCGAATCCACGGGCCTCGCGCTCAGCTCGCGCAATGCCTACCTCCAGGGTGAGGATCGTGAGCGCGCGCTCGGCCTCACGCGCTGCCTGCAGGCCATGCGCGCGGCCGCTGTGTCGGGGGATGCGCGTGGCTCCCAGGCGCTCATCGAGCTCGGGCGCGGCGTGATCGAGGAACACGGGCTCGTCCTGGACTACCTCGACATCGTCGATCCCCAGACTCTCCAGCCCATCGCCGAGATCGGTGGCACTCGATCAGGCCAGATCCTCGTCGCCGCGTTCTGCGGCAAGGTCCGCCTCATCGACAACGCGCCGCTCGCCTGAGCACGCACAATCGGTCTGCGCTGGCTCAGGGTAGGGCAGCGGGCAGAGCGCTCCCTGCCAGTTTCGGAAGAAGGTCGCCTGCGCGCTCGTGGACGCGACGAAGTCCGGGCCCAGGGTCACCTTTCCAAAGCCGCCCGGCAGATCCACGGCGAGCTGAGGGATCGCGAGGCCTGAGGTGTGACCGCGCAGGGCCTTCAGGATATCCACCCCGGTGCGCAGCGGCGTGCGGAAGTGTTCGGTGCCCTGGGCCAGATCGAGCTGGTGCAGGTAGTAGGGCCGCACGCGCGCGCGGAGCAGCTTCTCGAAGAGCGCCTTGAGCACGCCCGCTTCGGAGTTGATGCTGCGCAGGAGCACGGTCTGGTTGTCGAGAGGGATGCCCGCGTCCACGAGCCGAGCACAGGCCGCGATGGCGTCGGGCGCGAGCTCGCGGGCGTGGTTGAAGTGGGTGACGACGAAGAGTGGCCCGGCGCGGCGCAGGCGCTCGACCAGGGATGGCGTGACGCGCATCGGGTTGAAGGCAGGAACGCGCGTGCCGATGCGGAGGATCTGCACGTGCTCGATGGCGCGCAGTCGATCGAGGAGCGCGCCGAGCGCGTCATCGGACAGGAGAAGGGGATCGCCCCCCGAGATCAGGACATCGCGGATCTCGCGGTGTCGAGCGATGTAGTCGATGGCCTGGTCGAGCGATGGGGCGCCGCCTGCACCGCGTCCCGTGAGACGGCGGCGCGTGCAGTGGCGGCAGTAGCTGGCGCAGCGATCCGTCGCGAGCAGGAGCACGTGGCCCTCGTATTTGTGGACGAGGCCAGGCGCTGGGCTGTGGCTGTCCTCGCCGAGCGGATCGCCGAATTCGCCTGGGTGGCGCGTGGCCTCCGCCGCGCTCGGGATGACCTGGCGCCGCAGCGGACAGCGTGGATCGAGAGGGTCGATGAGCGAGAGGAAGTAGGGCGTCACGCGAAAGGGCAGCGCTGTCTTGGACCACGTGATCCCCGCGCGCTCGTCGTCGGTGAGCTGAACGAAGCGCTCCACTTCGTCGATCGTGTCGATCGCGTGACGCTGCTGCCAGCGCCAGTCGCACCACTCGGCTTCGGTCGCGTCGAATGCGCGCCACGGCGCATGCTCCGAGAGGGGAATCAGCTCCATCGATCGCGCTCCTCGAAGAACGCGCGCAGCGCCTGGTAGCAGCGGGCAATGGCGTCGATCGGCACCCACTCGTCGGCCTGATGCGCCTGCGACGTCAATCCCGGCCCGTAGTTGATGGCGTCGATGCCGACTTGGGCCAGGCGCGCCACGTCGGTCCACGCCTGCTTCGGCGTCTGACGCGCGCCGCTGACGCGCGCGAGGCGCTGGTAGAGAGGGTTCTGGGCGCAGACCTTCCCAGCGGGCGATCGATCGATCCACTCGATGCGGGCACGGCCAGCGACGAAGCGCTCGACTTCGGCCATGGCCTCCTCCACGCGGCGACCTGGAGAGAAGCGGAAGTTGAGGTTCAGCTCGAAGCGCTCCGGGATCACGTTGCGCGCGCTCCCTCCGCTCGCGAGCGTGGCCGAGAGCACCTCGTAAAAGGTGAAGCCATCGATCTCGACGGGCTTGGGCTCGAGTGCGGCGAGCTCGGTGAGCAGCGGGAGCGCCCGATAGATCGCGTTGTCGCCATGCCAGGGCCGCGCGCTGTGGCCGCGCTTGCCGTCGAAGACGAGGCGAGCGTGGAGCGAGCCTTGACACGCCATCTGGAGCTCGCTGTCCGAGGATTCGAGCACGATGGCGAGGCGCGCGCGCGTCAGCGCTGGGACGTGATCGAGCAGCGGGCCCAGGCCGTTCTCGTCGAAGGGGCCCTCCTCGCGCTCGTAGAAGACGAGGACGGGGTTCAGGTCGAGCGTGGCGCGATCGAGATCCTCGGCGAGCGCCATCATCACCGCGTCGCCGCTCTTCATGTCCGAGCTGCCCAGGCCAACGACGCGCTCACCCACGATGCGCGCCGGGAAGTCGGTGGCAGCGCCAGGCACGGTGTCGAGGTGACCGACGAGCGCCACCAGGGGGCGCGGATCGTCGAGCGTGCCGAGCACGAGGCTGTTGCCGACGCGCCGGATCTCCCCATCGGAAAAGCGCGCTCGCGCCCAGGCTTCGAGGTGATCACACAGCGCGCGCTCGTCGCCCGTCACCGAGGGGATGTCGCAGAGCGAGCACGTGAGCTGGGCGAGGCGTGATTTCAGGGCTGCTTCGGACGTTTCGAACACGGGGGAACCTTGGAAAAGGAGAGGGCGCCTCTAGGAAGTCGAATTGGTTCGGAATGACGAATTCAGAACGAGATTTTCCCTCTCCCTGTCGTGGGGGAGGCGGACGCGAACCGATTGGGAGAGGGGCATGAGGCGGGCTGGCCAGAAACGAGCGCCCTCATAGCGCTTGACTAAGAAAAAATGGCCGCTAAAAGGCGCGCCGCTTTTTTGAACCAGTGTGTCGGAATCTGCCCCACACGAGACGAGCAGTCAGGAGTGAACACAATGTCGTTCAAATGTGAGATCTGTGGAAAAGGCGCTCTGGTCGGCCACAATGTCAGCCACGCCAACAACAAGACGAAGAAGCGTTCGCTGCCCAACCTCCAGAGCGTTCGTGCCATCGTCGCTGGCACTCCCAAGCGCGTCCGCACGTGCATGCGCTGCTTGAAGGCTGGCAAGGTTGCCAAGGCTTGAGACCTCGGGTCAGCATCTCTTGAGAATGAAAAAGGCGCGATTTCGGTCGCGCTTTTTTGCGTCTGGGGTCAGCGAGATCGGTTCTGGAGAGCGTTGCGCGCAACGCCCCTACGATTCATCCGAGGGCCATCGCGACGAGCGTATCGACCAGGCGCGTCACGCCGCGCTCTACCTCTGAAATCCGGTGGGCCAGCATGTAGGCGGGCGTCGAGGCGAGCCGGTTTTGCTGGTCCACGATCACGCCATCGACGGGCGCTGCCACGTGGATCGCGCCCATGGCCTCCAGATCCGCGGCGGTCTGCTCATCGCTGCCGATCGTCAGGCGCGGCTGGTGTTGGCCCAACACGCGCGCGGCCAGCACGGGAGCGATGCAGATGAAGCCCTGCGGTTTCTGGGCGGCGTGCATGGCCTCGATGGCCACGGCCACCTCTTGCCGCACCCGCATCCGCGCCCCGGCCTGGCCATAATCGGAGAGGTTGAGCGCCGCGCCAAAGCCGCCTGGAAAGGCCAGGCCATCCAGCGTGCCTGCCTCTAGGACGAGCCGCGTAAGAGGGCGAATCGAGCCTCGGGCAAGGCGCGCCGATTCGGCGAGGACCGATCGCGGGGCGGCCGTCATCTCGGCCTCTCCAGTCAGGTGATCGATGACGCGCGCCTGCGCCATGTCCGGGGCAAAGCACACGGCATGGACGCCCGCCCGATCCAACGCCAGGAGCAGCAGCGTGGCCTCGTGGATCTCCGAGCCGTCCCGGAAACCGCAGCCAGAGAGGATGACGCCAAACGTCAGGTGCTTCGTCGCGGCCATCGTCGAATCTCCTTTCGTGGTTCAAAGGGTTACCAACGCTTTTTGCCACCCGGAGCTTTGCCTGCGCCCGGACCAGGACTTGGGCGCTCGGCAGAGACGCGGCGGGACTTCCAGATCGGATCGAAACGATCGGATGGCCGCGCGGCAGGCGCGGTGCTCGGCGCTCTATCGAAGCGGCCGCTGGCGCCTTTGGGGGCGCGCGGCTTTTCGGCAGACGCGGCCGGGCGATCCATTGTCCTGGCAGGGGAGGAGGCAGGGCGACGCGGTGGTCTGCGCGGAAAGCTGACCGGCGTCTCGCGCATGGGCTCGATGACGATCGACGCGTCGCTGCCCTTCCCGGAAGATTGGGCTGCGAGCGAGGCAAAGCGCGGGGCAATGCTTTCGGCGATGAGGAAGCGTGTCTCGTGGGTGAGCACGTCGATGCGGCCAATGTCGTTCTTTTGGACCCCGCCGCGCTTGCAGATGAGCGGCACGAGCCAGCGCGGATCTGCACCCTGGTTTCGCCCCACGCTTAGGCGGAACCAGACGCCTTCTTGTGGCTCGTCTCGGCGCGCGGGCGTGCGCCTGGGGCGATCGAAGCCACCTCGATCAGCGTCGCTGGAGAGGCTGGGGATCGAGGGCGCTTCGGCGCTCGGGGAGGTCGGCTGAAAAGACGCGGTAGAGGGTCGGCCAGTGGGCCGATCGCGCGGCGGCGTGACGGGTCGCGTCTTCTTGTTGAAACGGCTCGGGTGCTCCAAGCGGCGGGTGCGCGCGTCGATCGCGTGCGTCTCGGGCAGGTCCTCGGCGATGGGCAGGCGCGCGTAGCACTGCCGCACGAGCGCGGCGGCGAGCTGATCAGGCCGCAGCTCTTCGAGGAGCAGCTGAGCGATCGCCAGCTCTTCGGGGCCGACCTCGCCGCAGATGTGGATGACCTCTTGGCCGAGCCGCTCGCGATCGAGCGCGTGGATCTCGTCGAGCGTCGGGACAGGGAACCAGCGGACCGGTATGCCGGTCTGGCGAAACTGGCGCTCGGCAGCCGCGCGCAGGCGCCATGGCACGAGCAGGACGCTGATGCCCTTGCGGCCAGCGCGGCCCGTCCGACCGCTGCGGTGCTGGAGTGCCTGCGCGTCGCGCGGCGGGTCGGCGTGGATGACCAGATCGAGGTGGGGCAGGTCGAGGCCGCGCGCCGCGACGTCGGTGGCCACGAGCACACGGGCGTGTCCGTCGCGCAAGAGTTTCAGCGCGCGTGTGCGTTCGGCCTGAGTCAGCTCGCCGCTGATCGCGGTGGCCAAGAAGCCGCGCTCGGACAGGTTGGCCTGGAGTCGGCTGACCGCCTCGCGCGTGGAGCAGAAGACGAGCGCGCCCTTGGGATCGTGGTGCCGCAGTAGGTTGACCACGGCGAGGTCGCGCTCACGCGGCGCGATGAGGCAGGCGCGGTGGTCGATGTCGGCGTGCGCCTCGCGCGGCGAATCGGCGGCGATGCGCAGCGGCTCGCGCTGGTAGCGTGCGGCGAGCTCCTCGATGCCGTGGGGCAGCGTCGCCGAGAACAGGAGCGTGCGGCGCTCGCTGGGTGCGGCGTTCAACAGGGTCTCGAGCTCCTCGCGAAAGCCCATGTCGAGCATCTCATCGGCCTCATCCAGGACCACGACGCGCAGCTGAGACAGGTCGAGGCGCCCGCGCGCCAGGTGATCGCATAGGCGGCCTGGCGTGCCGACGACGACGTGCGCGCCCTCGGCGAGCAGCTTGGCCTCGCGCCGGACGTCCATGCCGCCCACACACGAGCGAATCTGGGCCAGGGCCGGGGCATAGAGCCACTGGAGCTCACCTTGGACCTGGAGCGCGAGCTCGCGCGTCGGCGCGATGACGAGTGCGAGCGGCGTGTGGGCACGGGGCAGGGTCCCGGTGTCACCGAGGAGTGAGGCGCCAAAGGCGAGGCCAAAGGCCACGGTCTTGCCCGAGCCAGTGCGTGCGGACACGAGCAGATCGCGGTCCTGACAGCGCGGTTCGAGCACGAGCGTCTGCACGGGCGTCGCAGTCTCGTAGTTGTGATCGCTCAGGGCCTGGCGAAGCGGCGGGTGCAGCGAGAGTTCAGAAAAATTCATCGAGTGTGACTGCTTTCTGTCGAGGGGGGAAAAGGGGGCGCCTCTTCTGAGAGAAAGCGCGGCGCGTCAAATGGAGATGCGCGGGTGTCTCTCCCTCTCCCGCCTCTTCGAGGCATCATCTCCCGTCAAACGGGAGCGAGATTCATATCACCCGATCGAGTTCACCCATCGCGGCGCGCCACGCGCGCACGCCACAGAAGCGCGGACCTTCAGGACAACGCGGCGCTTCGTCCGCCTCGTTCCTCAGCCAACAGGGCGGTCCGATCCAGCGCGCGATCCGCGGATGGACCGCGCGCACGGCCTCGACCTCGTCCCGCGTTGCGCGCCAGATCTCCTCCTGCGCGGTCAGACACAGGCGTGTGGTCCACTTGTGGTGCAGGTGTAGGAGCTCACCCGATTCCTCGAAGCGGATCGGGAAGGCGTTGGGCAGCAGGTAGAGCGCGGCCTCGGGCGGAACCCCGCGTTCGAGGAGCTCGTCGATCGCGCCAAACAGCGCGGCCATCTCCTCGTCGAAAAAAGCGCGCGCCGCTGGTGTCCTATCGATGAGCGCCGGGCGCACGAGGTCGGGTCGGCCCACGGCGTATTGCCGAAAGAGCCAGGGCCGCGAGCCAGGCACCATGCGGTGCCGCTGATCCTGGGCGTCGGCGCTGTGCGAGAGCTTTTTGCGGAAGGTGTAGTGCGGATGCGAGAGCGCGCGCATGAGCTTGTCCATCGTGCCCAAGCGTAGGGGCATCGCGATGAGCGGGTTGGCGCAAGGCGAGAGCACCGCGTCGAGCGCCGCTCCATCGTCGAGCGCCGCTCGCGTCAGCCCGAGCGTCGATCGAATCGCGTCGGCCAACGTCTCCTGACCGCGCACTTTCCAGTCGATGAGGCGCGAGGCGTGGCCATCGAGCGAGGCATCGAACTCCTGGATGAACGCTGGATCGGCGAGGCCCGCGCTGCTGATCCCTAGCTGCTCGAACAGGGCAAACTCGGGCGTCTTTTCCAAGGGGAGCGAATCATCCAGGCGCCGGAAGAATTCGGGGTCGTGCGCGCGAACGGCCTCGACCATCGCGCCGATCACCTGCCGCGCTTCGACGGGCGTATCGCACTGCCGCGCGATGCGGGCGTAGCGGTGGAGCGTGAGGCCGCTGACCGAGTGGTAGAGGTGCGTGAACGCGGCCACGGGCAGGGCATAGCGGGCGGCCTCCATCGCCTTCTTGCGCACGGTGGCGAGGTGGCGATCGCGCTCCTGCAGGCGCGCCGGGAAGAGCGCGAAGTAGGCGTCGGCAGCTGGGGGGAGGAGCTGCTCGCAGAGCGACTCGTAGGCAGCCATTGCGCGCCGCACCGCGCGCCGGAAGATCGCGTCCTCGGCGGTCGGGAGTGCTGGGATCGCGAAGCTGTCTGAGGAGACCGGGACGTAGCGCTGGCTGACCTGCTCGCTGTTGTAGAAGGGATGCGCGTGAAGCAGCGACCAGACGAGCTGTCGCGAGACGCGCTCCAGCGTGAACTGAAACGTGGCGTGCTGGAGCGTGGTGTGGTGGCCCGCCGCGTAGGTCTCGTCAGCGAGGCGATCGCGCAGCGCGCGCGCCTTGTCCGTGGCGGCGACCTCGTGTGGCTCGACGATGCGCGGGCTGTAGCAGGTGCGCGCCGTGGCGACCGCGTTGTCGAGCGGGCGCTCGAAGGCGTTGACGAGCCGGACGATGGGTGCGGGCGAGGCAAAGGCAGTGAAGGCAATGGGAGGCATGGGGCGCGCCCTTTGGCCCAGTTCGGCACGATGTGCCAGCGCTGGTGATCGTGGCCGCAGAGGTGTCGTTGGAGCCAGGGGAGAGGTGGCGGGGCATTGTGTTCAACGCCCGTCGTGTTTGTGTCGAACGACGACGAGCGCAGGGCGTTGCGCGCAACACCTCTCCACAAAACGCCTCGATCCAGAGCGAAAAAGGCAGCCCTGTCGTCAGAACGAACCAGGCTGTCCTCGCCGTGTGTGGTGTGGCAAGAAGCGCGGCCTTTTTTACCCGTGACACCAAGACACCAAGACACCAAGGACGGCTCAGATCGATGGCACCGACGCTCTCTTCCAACCACTCGGTTTCGAAGCTCCCCGCGCACGCCCACAGCGTCGAGCTCGACGTGCCCTTCCACGACATCGACGCACTCCACGTCGTCTGGCACGGCCACTACTTGAAGTATTTGGAGATAGCCCGCTGTGCCCTGCTCAAAAAGTTCGACCTGGATGTCATGCGCATGGTCGAGCTCGGCTACCGCTTCATGATCAGCGACATCAGCGTCCGCCACACGAGCGCGCTGACCTACGGCGACCGCTTTCGCGTGACGGCCTGGTTCACCGAGACAGAACACCGGATCGGCATCGCCTATGAGATCTTCAACCTGGCGACACAGAAGCGCGCAGCGCGGGCACATTCGACGCTCATCACGGTCAGCGCCGAGGGCAAGCTGCGCCTCTCCACGCCGCGACCAATCTTCGAGCGTCTGCCGATCCTAGAGGGCGCGACTCGCGCCTGATGCGGCGCGTCACGCCTGCACTCATCGCGGGATGGCGAAGTCCTTGATGACGGCCATGTGCTGCATCTGGTCGGCGCCGCTGTCATTCTTCTTGACCGGGGCCACGGCTGTGAGCGGCGTGAACACGCGGCTGTCGAACACGAGACCGCGCGCGGACAGGCTGGCGGCGCCAGGGATATCGACCGGGATCTGGAGCGCGCCGATGGCCTCGTTTCCGTAGAGCGCGTCGTAGGGATGGTCGCGGTTCGCGTTCGTGCCGTCGTTGCCCTGCTGATCGATGGGGCAGGTGCTCTGAGTGTCGATCGTCACCCAATCCGAGAGCCTCACGAGCGCCTGATCGGTGCGTTTCTTCGTGTTGAAGTCACCGCCGATGACGAGGAAGTCGCCCGCGGGGATGCCGAGCGTGGCGATTTCCTCCGAGAGATCCTCGGCACTGGCTGCGCGCTTGTTGGCCGTGGTCGAGAGATGGACACCAATGACCCACAGATCGCGGCTGCCCGGGATGTCGATGCGCGCCCAGACGTGGTCGCGCGTGTCGCCGACGTTGTCGTCCTGGATCAATCCCGACGACTTGATCGGGAAGTAGCTCACGATGGCGTTGGGAAGGGTCCCGCTGGTGAGCATCGGTTCGGCGGTGTGGAAAAAGCGTGACCCAAAGGCCTGCTCGACCAGTGCACGGCGAGCGTGCTCGGCGTTGCCGCCGAACTTGAACTCCTGGACGAGCGCGACGTGGGGCGTGAGGCCTTGGAAGATTCGGATGCCGTGGCCCTGGTCGTAGGATTGATAGTTGCCGCTCGTGAGATTGCCGGAGAGCAGGCGGATCGCCGTGGCTTCACCCGAAACGCAGGCCTGACCGCACGAGAGGAAGCTGCCGCAGCCGTCATAGGCCTCGCCACAGCCGATGCCCTGCTCGGCGCATGTGATCGGCGTGCAGGCACAGGCGCCTTGAACGCAGGCGTTGGGCGCGGCGCAGCTGCCACAGGAGAGGGTGCCGCCGCAGCCGTCGTCGATCTCGCCGCACGAGAGGCCGAGCTCGGCGCAGCGCGCCGTTGTCTCAGGCACACAGGGCTGACAGGTGCCCGCGACGCACTGCTCACCGATCGAGGTGCACGAGCCGCAGGAGAGAGGGGTTCCGCAGCCGTCGTCGATCTCGCCACACGTGACGCCCGCAGACTGACAGGAGACGCTCGGCTCGCAGCGCTCGCAGACGCCATCGACACAGCGCTCGTCCTGTTCGCAGCCGCAGTCGAGCGTCCCGCCGCACCCATCGCTGAACTCGCCGCAGCCCGACCGATCGGCGCAGGTCTCGGGCACACATGGCTCGCACACACCCTCGACGCATCGCTCGTATGCGTCCTCGTCGCACGCGCCGCAGGCGATGGTGCCGCCACATCCGTCGCCGATCGCGCCGCAGACCACATCGTCTGGACAGTTCGTCAGCGGCTCACAGGTCGCGTCTGGGCCAGCATCGCCCTCGCCCGCGTCGTCACCCGCGTCGCTGCCAGCGTCATCTCTCGCCTCCGAACCATTGCCCTCACTCGAGTCGCGATCGTGGATGATGGCCGAGCCATCGTCATCTGGAGTGACGAAAGGGTCAGAGGGATTCGACGGATCACAGCCAAGACAGGCGGCGAGGAGGGCGAACGCGGCGATCTGCGCGAGTTGGCACGGTCTCATGGGGAATGCCTCGAATTGGAATCGCGGTGTGGGGATGGTGATGGCGACTGGCCAGCCAAAGCATCGAAACATAGCTCGAAAAGCACCCCGCCAAAATTTCGCTCTCCGAAAAGCAGGGGCTAGAGTGTCCGGTATTCGCGCCCTTTTTGGGAGAGATCTGTCTTGGCCATCGACTTCAAAATCCGACAAGCCCGTAGGGGTGATCGCGCCGGTCTGGCGGAGCTGTTGCGCGCCCATGGCTATCCCAACGCAGCCGACACGAACACGATGCTGTGGGTCTTCAACCATCCCGAGATCAGCCTGTTCGTCGCCGTCGATCTGCTCGAACGCCCCGTCGGCTATGTCTGCCTGTCGCTCAGGCCACAGCTCCGGCTGTGTGGCCGCATCGCGACCATCGACGAGTTCATCATCGACGCGGGTTGGCTGAACAGAGGTGTTCCCGAGGCGCTGCTCGACGCCGCGCTCAAGCGCGCCAAGGACATGGACTCCAAGCGCATCGAAGTGACCTCGCACGAGGAAAGCCCCATCGGCGCCGACTTCTGGGCGCGGCATGGCTTCGCTCGGATCGCCAGTGAGGTGCTGGGCTATGCCTGCGGCGAGGCGCGCTGAGCCTCTCCCGATCGAAGGAAGAAGCTAGGCCCAAGATGCCTGCCCGCGCGCCTCGAACGGAACCGCGACGTGCCGTGAGGCCCGCGACGACGAGAGCGGGAGGCGATGAAGCGATGTGCCTCGATGGGAAACACCACTCCGCTGGGATCGATGAGTGAGGGTTTTGAACAGTGAATGATTTTATCACTGAAATCCCCGCACCCCTGGAATTCAATCTCCGCTATCCAGGTCATTATCAGGACAATGACTTCGTCTATTACAACGGCTGTCCCTATTACGAACCAGAACCTGGGCGATATTTAGGACTTTTCTCTCAATTGTTGCCGATGGAGCAGACAGGTGTGATGTCTAATTGCTTTCGGAAACACTCGAATCCACTTCGATAAATGCTCCAGAGATAATGGATGCGGGATATATTGGACATGCAGATGAAGTTATTGAGCGTGGATATGCGCCGCATATTCGTTCGCGCGGAGAGAAGAAATCGGAGAAAATGATAAATCCGAATCTCGAGGCGCGCAGATGGGTCGTCGAGGTGGTTTATTCCTGGATTGATCGATTCAGAAAATTGTTGGCTGGGTTTGAGAAAAAGAAGGAAACCTATTTTGAATTTTTATATTTTTCTTGTGCGATCGTTGTCTGGAAAAAAATCCTGAAGGTTCATCAATCATAGGTGAATTTATTCAGGGATAGACGCTGGGAGCGCCCAAAAACGAAAGGCCCGCTCGTCGAGGAGAGGAGCGGGCCTGTTCGCGTCGAATCGAAACGAGTCGGTCGGTCGATTCAGATGAGCGGGAGTTTTTTAGAAACCCTTGTCCGCGATCATCTTGCCGAGGTCGACCATGCGGTTGGAGTAGCCGTATTCATTGTCATACCAGGACATGACCTTCACGAGTTTGCCGTCGATCACGTAGGTGTCGAGGGCGTCGAAGGTGCTGCTGGCCGGGCAGTTGTTGTAGTCGATGGAGACAGTCTGCTCCTCGGTGTAGTCGAGGATGCCCTTGAGCGCGCCTTCGGAGGCCTCCTTCATCGCGGCATTGATCTCGGCCTTGGTCGCAGGCTTCTCGAGTTCGACCACGAGGTCGACGAGCGAGACGTTCGGGGTCGGAACGCGGATGGCGAGACCATCGAGCTTGCCCTTGAGCACCGGGAGCACCTCGCCAACGGCCTTGGCCGCACCCGTGGTGGTCGGAATCATCGAGAGGGCAGCGGCGCGCGCGCGGCGCAGGTCCGAGTGCGGCAGATCGAGGATGCGCTGGTCGTTCGTGTAGGAGTGAATCGTCGTCATCAGGCCCTTCACGATGCCGAACTTGTCGAGCAGCACCTTGGCGATCGGCGCGAGGCAGTTCGTCGTGCACGAGGCGTT
>JAISIF010000156.1 GCA_031262165.1 Myxococcales bacterium
CTGGCGCCACCGCGAACCCTGCGCCGCCACCCACCTGCAGCTTCACTTCCTCTCCAGGCTGACGCAACAGCGACACCTTGAAGCTCGCCGTCCCTCCGCTCTCCGTCGTCTCCAGCGGCTCACTGCCCACCGGCGGATCGATGATGACTCCCGCTGCTCCAGGCGCTGGAATACCGGGGAGGTCTGAACAGCCCGCAACGAACAGCGCCGCCAGGGCGAGCAGGGCAATCAAAACTTTATTTCTCAATATCAATATCGACATGAAGCCTCCTTGAGGAGCTGTGAGGGGGGAAATGAGAGGGAAGATGCCGAGAAATGACGACGGACAAAATCGAAACGAATCATCATCTTTCATTTCATGAATTGAATCAAATCTAAAAGAGGAGAGGGCTGACGACATCCCAGGAATATCACCACTGATTTTCCAACCAACCAACCAGCTTGACGCCCACGGTGTTCATCATCTATAAGGCGCGCCGTTTTTTTGGCCGGAGTGGCGGAACTGGCAGACGCACGGGACTCAAAATCCCGCGAGGTCCTCCTCTTGAGGGTTCGACCCCCTCCTCCGGTATTGGTGCAGTGCAAGTGGTTCTCGAGATTTTCCAAACTCGTCTTGTCGAGTTGTCCTTCAGGCCCCTCTGCTCGCAGCTCACCGCGCGGGCAGAGGGGTTTCCTCTTTTGGGGCGAGCTGCCTGAGAAAGCCTCTTCATGATCAACCTCGCCATTTCCCTGGCAGTCGCCCTCGCTGTCGCGGCAGCCCTTGCTGGACTCTTCTTGGTTCTGGGGTTCGCCACCTGGGCGAGCCTGCTCCCCGCCTTCATCGCCTTCCTGATCGTCTTCCTGGGTGTCTTCGTCTTCTTGAGCCGCCGCATAGGCCGACAGATCCAGGCCATCGCTGCCGAGGCGCAGAAGGAGCTGATGGCGCAGCGCTTCGACAAGGGCATCAAGATTTTGGAGAGCGCCTTTCGGTTCACGCGTTGGCAGTTTTTCATCGCGCCCGAGCTGCACGCCAATGTCGGCAGCCTCTACTTCATGACGAAGAAGCCCACTGAGGCCCGACCCCACCTGGAGAAATCTGGGCTGCGCGGCGCCTCGGCAGCCCGTGCCCGCACCATGCTCGCCACGCTGCACTACCAGGCCAAGGACGAGGCCAAGATGCGCGCGACCTTTGAGCAGGCCGTGGTGGCCAACAAGAAGGATCTGATCGCGTGGGCCGCCTATGGCTGGTGCCTGGAGAAGCTCGGCAAGCGCGACGACGCCATCAAGGTCTTCAGCCGCGCGGTCGAGGCCAACCCCAGCGAGGAGAAGCTCAAGACCTCGCTCGCGGCCCTGAAGAACGACAAGAAGCTCAAGATGAAGAGCTATGGCCTCGAATGGTATCAGCTCTTCCTGGAGCATCCGCCGCTCGACATGGGAGGAGGGGGGCCGGGTGGCCTGGTCGGCGGCGGTCGCAAGGTCATCTTCCAACGGCGCTGAGCGCGCCCGTCGGACCGAGGTCGGTAGAGATGGACAGAATCATCGTGGAAGGCGGGCACAGGCTCGTCGGCGAAGTCCATGTCAGCGGCGCCAAGAACGCGGCGCTGCCCATGCTCGCCGCGCTCTTGCTCGCGCGAGGCACGCATTGCCTGCGCAACGTGCCAGACCTGGCCGACGTGCGGACGCTCTGCAATCTCTTCGAGATCATGGGTGCCAAGGCCGAGCGCGGCAGCGGGTCGCGGGCCGATGCCATCACTCTCACGATCGGCGACGTGCTCGAACCAGAGGCACCTTACGAGCTCGTTCGCACCATGCGCGCGAGCGTGCTCGTGCTCGGACCGCTTGTGGCCCGCTGTGGCCGTGCCCGTGTGTCACTGCCCGGCGGCTGCGCCATTGGCGCGCGGCCCATCGATCAACACCTCAAGGGCCTGGAGCGGCTCGGCGCAACCATCGTCCTCGAACACGGCTACGTCGAGGCGCGCGCTGACCAGCTCATCGGAGGCAGCTTCACGTTCGACGTGATCAGCGTGACGGGCACCGAGAATCTCATGATGGCCGCCTGCCTCGCCAAGGGTCGGACTGTGCTGGAGAACGCGGCGTGCGAGCCCGAAATCGTGGCGCTCGCCAACCTGCTCAACGCGATGGGCGGTCGTGTCCAGGGCGCGGGCACGCCGGTCATCACGATCGAGGGCGTAGAGGCGATGCACCCGGTCGAGTTCCCCATCATCCCGGATCGCATCGAGGCCGGGACGTTCCTCGTGGCCGCGGCTCTCACCCAGGGCGACATCCTCGTGAAGGGCGCGTTGCCAGAGCACCTGGAGGCGCTCCTCCAGAAGCTGCGCGACACCGGGGCAAGCATCACGGTGGAGGCAGGTGGCGTGCGCTGCCAAGGCGACGACGTGATCCTGCCGACCGACGTCAAGACGCTGCCGCACCCGGGCTTTCCGACCGACATGCAGGCGCAGCTCATGGTCCTGCTGTCGGTGGCCAAGGGCTCTTCGATGGTCACGGAGACGGTGTTCGAAAACCGCTTCATGCACGTGCTCGAACTCAGCCGCATGGGCGCGGACATCCGCATCGACGGCAAGGTGGCGCTGGTGAAGGGCGTCCAGCACCTGTCTGGCGCGCCCGTGATGGCGACCGACCTGCGCGCCAGCGCGAGCCTCATTCTGGCGGGGTTGCGCGCCCGCGGTCAGACCGAGATTCGGCGCGTCTATCACCTCGACCGCGGTTACGAGCGCATGGAGGAGAAGCTCCGAGCGCTGGGCGCACACATCGAGCGGGTGAAGCGGTAATTGTGGTGATGAGACGGGGTATTCGATGGACCTAATGGACGGGACGGTATGGATACGATGGACGAAATGAATTCATTCTCATGATTCGTAATGAAATGATGTCGATTACATTCATTTAGGACTTATCCCTCAATTAGGACCGAGCAGCGCGAAGGATGGGGAAAGCCAGAAGAGGCGGGAGCTTCCAGACGGAAGTGACCAACGAAGCAACGAAGTCTGGCGTTTCACGGACGCGAGCGGGAGCGGTCCGAATTCGAGGACAGGCCCCTACGGCTGCGCGTTGGCAGGCGCAGGAGGTGGTGGCGACGGTTTGACTGGAGTCGTCGAAGCTGCCGGAGCCACTGCTGGCTTGACCACGGCGTTGAGGGGTTGGAGCGCCGCCGCTGGTCGCGTGGGAGAGGCTGGGGCTTGTGGCGCGGGCACGACGCTCGTTGGGGCGGAAGGCGCAGCCGCGCCTGAATTTTTCAAGAGCGCGGCGCGGCGGTTCCTCATGACGCTGTTCGACGGGTAGTCTTTCAAGCCCTGCTCATAGACGCGCAGGGCCTTGTCCGTCTGACCGAGTTTCTCCAGCGCCTGGCCCAAAAGCGCCGTGCCGTAGTCGTGGTTCCGCTGCGCTTTTCCGCCAACGAGGAAGCGCTCGAGGTGCGGCACGGCCTGGCCAAAGTCCTTGATCTCGAAGTTCGCCGCGCCCGCCAAGAAGTGCGCGTTGCTGACCTCTGGCCCCTCGGGCGAGAGCGCGAAGTAGCGCTCGAACGACTCTGCGGCGGCCTTCATCTCCTGCTTGCGAAAGGCGGCCTTGGCCTTTTCCAGCGCGGCCTCGCTCGCCTCTGCCAGAATCTGCCGCGAGCGAGCGGCGAGCGCGGTCTTCTCCAACTCGCTGAGCAGCGCGCGATCGAGCTTCATATAGGCGTCGACGCCCTTGAGGCGCGCCGCACTCCGGCCATCCGAGAACTGCTGATAGACGCTCATTGCCTGCACGCTCGCCGCCTTCTGACGCGCCGCGTCCTGCCGCTGTGTTTCGAGCGTGCTTCGCACGTCGGCCGCTACCTTCTGCGCGTCGGCCATGGCAGCCTCGGCCCGCTCGACCCGCCCTCGCTCCGCGCTCACGGCAACGCGCGTCGCAAGCACGCCAATCGCGATCGCCATCACGGCAAAGACGGCGTAGGCCACGCCCGTCGCCAGCCATGTGCGGCTGTATTGTTCGGCGCCCTTCTTCGCGACGTTCCTCAGCTCGGCCTGGAGATTCTTGAGCAGGTTGTCTGTCTTGATAATCAGGTTGCGCGACTCGAGGATCTCTCGCCTGAGCTCGGCCAGCTCGCGCTCCTGCCCTTTGTTGGATGTCTCCGTCGTCTGATGCGTCGTCGTGTCAGTCATGCGCGTGTACTCCATCCATGTCGAAACCAGCGGCAGCGAACGCCCCCAAGAGCAGACTTATTTCTCCTCGAGCGCGGCCTCGGCGGTGAGGCGGCTCGGGCGGACGCGCCCCTCGAGCGCCTGCCCTCGACTTCTCGTCCAAATGTGAGCGAAGGCCCTTAGTGGAAGCCCTCCGCTGGGTCGAGAAAACGCCCGAGATTGAAAGGGAGCGGGTCGGCATCGCGGTCGCACCGCGCGATTTCTTGCCACGAGAGCAAAGCCGACTAAGGACCTATCCCTCGATTAGGACCGAGCAACGCAAAGGACGGGGAAAGCCAGACGAGGCGCGAGGCGGGAGCTTCCAGACGGAAGTGTCCATCGAATCGAATCAAAGAAGGCTGGCGTTTCACGGACGAGCTTTGGCGACGGGATAATTGAGAGATAAGTTTTAAAGTCATGCGTTTTTCTCGTTACCCCTTCTCCTCGTCCTCCTCGGCCCCATGAACGCCTTTTACAAGCCCATCGCCATCGCTGCGGCCCTCTCGGCTGGCCTCATCGCAGCCTCGGCCTTCGCACCCAACGGCGGGTTGCGCGCACAGGGGCGCCTCCAAGACGAGATCGCGGACTACGAGCGCCGGAATCGGGAGCTGGAGCAGGAGAATCAGCAGCTCTCGCTCGAGATTGGCGCCCTCTCTGGCAACCCCAAGGTGCTGGAGCGGACTGCCCGCGAGGCGCTCGGCCTGGTCCGTCCCGACGAGGTCATCTTCCACTTCGAGGAGTGATCCTCCCCCCTTCGATGCTGGGATTTGGGGCGATGGCGCCGCAGCGCCTCACCGCCATCTGTCATTCGCCATGCGACCTCTCTCTGCAAAAGTCCTCTCGGATCTCCACTGGGCCGAGATCATCCAGGCCCTGGCCGCGCGCACCCGCACAGAACCAGGCCATCGCCGCGCCCTAGCTCGCCCCTTTTGCTCGTGTCGCGAAGACGTGGAGCGCGCGCTGGCCGAAAGTGACGAACTCGGTCGCCTGCTCCGCGAAGAGGGCGATGGCCTGCCGCTGGGTGGCGTGCTCGACATGGGGCCCATGCTCGAACACGCTGCCAAAGGCGGGCTCCTAGAGCCGGGCGATCTGCTCTCTGCCGCCTCGGTCCTGCGCTCGCTCGTGCGCTTGCGCGACTTCGTCGAGGCAAGGCAAGCCCGCTTGCCCCTGGCCTGGACGCGCGCGGAGCACCTCGTGGCTGACACGACGCTCGCCCGCACCATCGAGCGCTCGTTCGACGCGGGAGGCGCGCTCGTCGATGACGCTTCGCCCAGACTCGGCGAGCTGCGAGGCCGCGTTCGGGGCCTGACGAAATCCATCCAGGCGCGCCTCGACTCACTGCTCCACGACCCCGCGTTCACGCCACACCTACGCGATGGCTACTACTCGCTGCGCAACGACCGCTACGTGTTCCCCGTGCTCGCGAGCAGCCGCTCGGCAGTTCCTGGCATCGTGCACAACGCCTCGCAGAGCGGCCAGACGCTGTTCGTCGAGCCCTCGCAGCTCGTCACCATCGGCAACGATCTAGCCATTGCACAGTCCATGGTCGCCGAGGAGGAGCGCCGCATCCTCCAGGACCTGTCCATGCGCCTGGGCGCCAAGCAGGCCGAGCTCGACGACTCGATCGCGGCCGCCGCCGAGCTCGACGAACACGAGGCCTCGGCGCGGCTCGCCCTGGACCTTGGCGCGAGCGCGCCCCACATCGTGGACGCCACAGCCCCCTTTCGCCTCCTCGCGATGCGCCACCCGCTACTCGCGCTCAAGAAAGGCGATCGGGTGGTGGCCAACGACCTCGACTTGGATGAGCGCGCGCGCGTGCTCGTCATCTCAGGCCCGAACGCAGGCGGCAAGACCGTGACACTCACGGGCCTTGGCCTGTGCGCGCTGATGCTGCGCGCTGGGCTCGCCATCCCGGCTGAGCGCGATTCGAGCCTACCGCTCTTCGTCGACGTGGAGAGCGCGATCGGCGACGACCAGGATCTCGATCGCGATCTCTCGACCTTCAGCGCCCACCTGAGCGCACTGCGCGATATCGGCGCTGCCGTGGGCCCTGGCTCGCTCGTGCTGATCGACGAGCTCGCCGCTGACACTGACCCGCGCGAGGGCGCGGCGCTCGCGCTCGCCATCCTCGAAGACTTCTCCAGCCGAGGCGGCCGCGTCGTCATCACCACGCAC
Source organism: Myxococcales bacterium (assembly GCA_031262165.1). GTDB lineage: Bacteria > Myxococcota > Myxococcia > Myxococcales > UBA5297 > UBA1203. Next base: position 6,339 of record JAISIF010000156.1, read on the forward strand.
CTCGAAGAGCTCAAGGCGCTCGGGCTCACGCACCCAGGCTTCGTCAACGCGCGCGTCGGGTTCGACCCCCAGAAGCTCTCGCCCACCTACCGCCTCAAGTTTGGTGAGGCCGGGACCTCGTCGGCCATCGAGATCGCGCGGCGCATGGGCTTGCCCGAGTCCGTGTGCCGCAGGGCGCGGGAGACGCTCGAGTCGCGCCAAGGCCCGCTCGGCCAGGCCCTCGACGCACTGGACAAGACGCGGCGGGAGCTCAGCCAGACCCAGCAGGCCCTCGCCGCCGAGAGACGCCAGGTCGAGGCAGCGCTCTCCCAGCTCAAGGCAGCGCATGCCCTGGTTCAAGAGAAGGCGCACGCCATCGAGATCGAGGAACGCGCCCGACTCGTCGGCGATCTGGAAAAGGCGCGCGACGAGGTGCGCGAGGTCATCCGGGCCCTGCAGGCCGCGCCCAGCCCGCGCGCCGCGAACCAGGTCCGCGAACGTCTCGACGAGGTCCTGAAAAAAGAGGCGCACGCGCTCGACTTCAAGCGCGCCGAAGCTGCCCTGCCCGCCGCCTCCAGAGCAGCCATGGCCCACAGGCCCATCGAGCCAGGCATGTGCGTCCAGGTCCCTGGGCTGGGCGAAGCCGTGGTGCTCGCGCTCGAAGGCAACGAGGCGGTCGTGTCGCTCGGCGCGCTCAAGGTGCGCCGCCGCCGCGATGAGCTCCTCGCCCTGCCGGGCAAGGCCGCCGCCAAGAGGGACTTCCCCAAGTCACAGCCGCGCGACAAGAAGCTCGAGAAGATGCGCGCCGGGGCCATCGAAGCGCCCGATTCGCGCCTCGATCTGCGCGGGACGCGCGTCGATGAAGGGATACGCGCTGCCGAGGCCTTCCTCGACAAGAACTTCAGCGAGGGGCGGCTGAGCGTCACCATCGTCCATGGCCATGGGACAGGTGCGCTGCGCCAAGCGCTCGGCGACTACCTGAGCGCCTCGCCCTACGTCGCGAGCTTCCGATTCGGCGACGAACGCGAGGGCGGCACTGGGGCGACGATCGTCACGTTCAAGTCATGAAGATCGAGCGTCCAGATGACCGACCAGCGCGTGTGGCAGCGCTCTTTCGAAATTCTTGAAACATTCGATACAAGGCACGCCCCTTGAGCCCTCGGGGCGACGACCAGAGGACGCGAGATCGGAAGTTGGTTCGGGCAGGAAGCGGCAGTGACACTTGGGAGCAAGCTCCCTTCACAGAGAGGTCGAGAGGCGTATGGATTGTCCGCGGTGCGAGGCTGAACTGGTTGCGGTCGAAAACGAAAAAGGTTCGCTGTCCTGTTGCCCCGAATGCTCCGGAGTCTGGACAGATGTCTCCGAGCTGAATCGGCTCCTGCTGCGGCACAACCTGCCGGTCCTCGAAAAGCTCGGCGGTCAGGTGAACCCCGACGACTCGCTGGGCTTGTGTCCCGACTGTCAGATCGATCTGGTCGCCATCGAAGGCGGCGAGAAGCGGTCGATGGCCTACGACACATGCGAGCACTGCGGCGGCATCTTCGTCGATACAGAGGGCGAGGCCGCCTTCGAGACGTTCGATGAGGCCGTCGAGGCCATCATCGGCTTTTATCGACGCTTCAAACCCGAGACAGCGGGCAAATAGCGAACGGGTGATTCATTGAATTGAAAAAAGACACGTCGATGAGGCGTGTCTTTTTTTATTTATGAATGATTTTTCGGATGGATGAACTCAAATGGAGTGATCCACCAAAAATTCAGAGGATTTTTTCGAGAAGACTATTTTGTCAATTCGTTGCATATCCGATTCTTGCAGGTTCGTATTTCTATAGATTTTATGGAAACGCGTTACGAGACTGGCTCCCTCTGACCTCGTTCAACACACAGTTCGATGCTCAGATGCTCAATATTCTGCTGAACATCAAATTCCCTCTAATTTCACTCCCCCTGATTGCATGACATTTATTTTTTAGTCAAAATCCTTAGAATAGATATTCGCATCTCCTCTCTCCCGACAGCATTGATTTATACTCCAATTTGGATTCTTTTTTCTCACCATCTGTTTTTATTCTTATTTGGCAATTTTTATCCCAGCATATAGGAAAGAGGCCTCTATTCATTTCATAGTCTCCCCGAGCTCGATGTTCTCAGATATTTTGAGCCAATTGTTTTCTTTTCAATCATAATTTCAAACGCCATTCTTTTAGAAATTCTTCATCGAATTTCACTCAAAAAAAATGCGTTTGGGGTCACCAAGGCCGCCGCAATCAAAGCCTTTGCAGAAGGTCGAGCTCCCCACGTCTCCACCTGAGGTGGACATGAACCATTGAGCAGGGACACGTCGATGAGGCCTGTCTCTTTTCAAGGATTATGAAATCACGACGACTGCTGAGGAGAGCTATGTAGAAATCTCGTCAATCGCGCTCCTCTTGAGACGGCTGTTCAAGGCTTGAATACAGATTCCCAGTATTCAGAAGGGGACATCTATCTCGAAAAACATCTCAAGATAGGAAACAAAGAATCGTCTGAAGATGGTTGGCGCTGTCATTTCGAATATATGAGTCAGGAAAATAAAGTAATCATTGGACATTGTGGGAAGCATCTCGATTTTTGAAGAGTGAATAAATTCGAAGAATAAAAAACAATCCAGCGAGTCGCGCTCGAAAGGCTCTTGCTGGATTGGCCGTGTGCCTCGCTTTCACGCCTCTTTCCCAAAAACGTCTGCAGTCGCTAAGATGCGCAGCCGCTCGTCCCTGCAGTTTCATTGATGTCTCCGCACCGATCCATCGTGGCGCCCTCCCAGAGTGAAATTCCTCTGGCGAGGGCATTTGTTTTGTGAGTGCGCTGAATTTTTTAGACCCCATCCCATCCTAACGAGGAATCACGCCTTGTCCGAACCAGACGTCATCGCCATCCGTGGCGCCAGCGAACACAACCTCAAAAAAATCGATCTCGACATCCCCAAGAAGAAGCTCGTGGTCCTCACCGGCGTCTCGGGATCGGGCAAGAGCTCGCTCGCGTTCGACACGCTCTACGCCGAAGGCCAGCGCCGCTACGTCGAGAGCCTATCGGCCTATGCGCGCCAGTTCCTCGGCCAGCTCGACAAACCCAAATACGAGTCGATCCGAGGTCTGTCGCCGAGCATCGCCATCGAGCAGAAGGCTGCGTCGAACAACCCACGCTCCACGGTCGGCACGGTCACCGAGATCCACGACTACCTGCGCGTGCTCTACGCCTCGATTGGCCTGCGCCACTGCCCGCAGTGCGGCATGAGGGTCGGTCGCCAGAGCGCGCAACAGATCGTCGAGGAGATCGAGAAGCTGCCGACTGGCCACCGCTTCATGATCCTCGCGCCCGTGGTCTCGTCGCGCAAAGGCGAATACCGAGAGGTGCTCGACGACCTGCAGAAGCGTGGCCTGGTCCGCGTGCGCATCGATGGGCGGCTCTACCGGCTCGACGAGGACGAGGTGAAGCTCGACAAGAAGCTCAAGCACCAGGTCCATGCCGTCATCGAGCGCCTGGCCATGCGGCCTGCTCTCACCGCGCGCCTCACCGACGCGGTGGAAATGGCTCTGCGCGAGGGCAAGGGCCTGCTCACCCTGACGGACGAGAAGGGCGATCCTGCCTCGGACCGTGTGTTCAGCGAGCTCAACGCCTGCACCGACTGCGGGCTGTCGTTCGTCGAGCTCTTCCCGCACCACTTCTCGTTCAACAACCCGCTCGGCATGTGCCCTGAGTGCAATGGCCTCGGCACGAGCTTAGAGATGGACCAGAACCTCGTGGTCCCGGACACCTCGCTGAGCTTGCGCGAGGGCGCGGTCGTGCCGTGGTCGTCGGTCATGGCCAAGGAGTCGAGCTACACCGGCGAAATCATCGAGTCGTTTGCCAAGAGCCACGGCATCAACCTCGACACGCCCTGGAAAAAGCTGCCCAAGTCCCACCAGAATCTCATCCTCAATGGATCGGGACAGCGCATCCGAGGCTTCTGGTTCGAGGGGGTCTTGAGCCAACTCAAGCGCCGGATGCTGGCCACCGAGTCACAGGAGATGCGCCAGTATTACGCGCGCTTTGCGACGCAAAAGGCCTGCGATGCGTGTGGCGGCGGACGCCTGAGGCCCGTGAGCGCTGCCGTGCGCGTGGGCGGCAAGTCCATCGTCCAGATCGGCGAACTTACCGTCGAAGAGGCACACGACTTTTTCCAATCCCTCGATCTGTCTGAATCAGAGCAGCTCATCGCCGCGGAGCTCCTCAAGGAGATCGAGGCGCGCCTGCGGTTTTTGCGCGACGTGGGGCTCTCCTACATCACGCTGGGCCGCATGGCCTCGTCACTTTCCGGCGGCGAGAGCCAGCGCATCCGCCTCGCCTCACAGATCGGCACGGAGCTCACGGGCGTCATCTACATCCTCGACGAGCCCTCGATCGGTCTGCACCAGCGCGACAACGATCGCCTGCTCGCGACGCTCCAGAAGCTGCGCGATCTGGGCAACTCGGTCGTCGTCGTCGAACACGATGAGGACACCATCCGTGCGGCCGATTGGGTAGCCGACTTTGGGCCTGGCGCTGGTGTGCTCGGGGGTGAGGTCGTGGCGCAAGGCAGCTTGGCCGACATCCAGGCTTCGCCGCGCTCGCTCACGGGCGCCTACCTGTCTGGCCGCATGAAGATCGAACAGCCTGCCGCGCGTCGCTCCAAAGAGATGGGCAGCCTGTGGGTGCGTGGCGCGCGCGAAAACAACCTCAAAGACATCGACGTGCGTTTTCCGCTCGGTCGCCTCATCGCGGTCACGGGCGTCTCGGGCGCGGGAAAGAGCTCGCTCGTCAACGGCATCCTCAAACCAGCGCTCCTCAAAGAGCTCAACCGCGCGCTCGTCATGCCTGGCGTGCACCGGGGCATCGAGGGCATCGAGCAGCTGGACAAGGCCATTGCCATCGATCAGCAGCCAATCGGTCGCACCCCGCGCAGCAATCCAGCGACCTACACCAAGGTCTTCGATCCTATCCGCAACCTCTTTGCCGAGACGGCAGAGGCGCGCGCATTTGGCTATGGGCCTGGCCGCTTCTCGTTCAACGTCAAGGGTGGCCGCTGCGAGGCGTGCCAGGGCGCGGGCACACGGCTCGTGGAGATGCACTTTTTGGCCGACGTGCAGGTGACCTGCGAGGAGTGCCACGGCAAGCGCTTCAACGACGCGACCCTGCGCGTGCGCTTCAAAGAAAAGACGATCGCAGAGCTACTCGACATGCGGGTGCAAGAGGCGCTCGATTTCTTTGCGAACCACCGCGACATCCGCCGGATTTTGACGACGCTCGACGACGTGGGCCTCTCGTATCTCTCGCTCGGCCAGAGCGCGCCCACGCTGTCGGGTGGCGAGGCGCAGCGCATCAAGCTCTCGCGGGAGCTGGCACGCATCGCGACGGGCCGCACGCTCTACATCCTCGACGAGCCCACGACTGGACTGCACTTCGAGGACATCCGGCGCCTCCTCATCGTGCTCAACCGGCTAGTGGACGCGGGCAATTCGGTCATCGTCATCGAACACAACCTCGACGTGATCCGCTGCGCCGACTGGGTCATCGATCTGGGGCCAGAGGGTGGTTCAGGCGGCGGACGACTGATTGCTCAAGGAACGCCCGAAGATGTCGCCAGGATTGATGCCAGCGCGACCGGCAGGTATCTGAAGCGGGCGATGGGCATTTGAGGCAGAATTGAATGAATTTGTTTTTGAATGAGTTTGTTTTTGAAAAAACTCATTCAATCTTTATTGACGATGAAAAGCCGGGGTAGATTCAATGAATTCAGAAGAAGAAAAGAAAGAGGTCGAGTCTTCGCTGCATTCTGACAAACCAATTGAATCGGAAGCTCAAGATAAATTAGGGCGCGCGAAATTCATTGAGATACTCAGCGAGCATATCCTGCACGCCAATCAAAAAGAGCCGCTCCTCATCGCTCTGAATGCTCCATGGGGTGCAGGCAAGACATCCTTCCTCAATATGCTTGAGCAGAAACTCAAAGTAGCCAAGGATTCAAAAGATAAAGCGCCAATCATCGTCCGTTTCAATCCTTGGCTCTATTCGAGTGTCGAGCAGCTCGTGGAAATGTTTTTTGCCGAGCTTGCTCAAGGAATTGGAAAATCTCCGCAGCAATGGATCACTGAACAGGTCAAAGATTATCTCCCAATGCTCGGGCGTTTTCTCCTCATTGGTCTCAGTGGCGCCGCTTCCGTCGCTTCCGCCGCTTACTTTTCAGGAATGGGAGACAGCATGGCGCCAGCAGCTTCTGCTGGAGTGGGCGCTCTCTTGAACAAAGCCGGTGAGAAACTCGACCCCAACCCCAAAGATAAGAAGACACTCACTGAGCTAAAGAATGAGCTCAATGATCTCCTACTGAAGCTCAATCAACGAATCATCATTTTCATCGACGATATTGATCGGCTTGAGCGCGAAACGATGCGTTACCTTTTCCGAATGATTCGCCTCAATGCGGACTTTCCGAATGTGACATACATCCTCGCCTTCGATCGGTTCGTGGTCGAAAAGAACCTCGACGAAGAAAATGGAATTCGAGGACGCGATTATCTCGAGAAGATTGTCCAAGTTTCTTTTGACATTCCAGAACCTGAACCATTGACGCTTCATCGGATTCTGCGTGCAGAAATCAACGCTGCTCTTGGTTCGCTTAAGATACAACAAGTCGCTAAGTGGCAATGGGACTGGGACTTTGATCTGGAAAAGACATGGGAATACAGCGTTTATCCGGGTTTCGAGGAACATTTTCGAACGATCCGTCAGATAAAACGCTATGTGAATGGACTTCGGTTTTCATGGGCGCCGATTGTAGGAGAGGTTGATATTGCCGATTTCCTCGCAGTCGAACTCCTGAGGGTGTTTCATCCAGATGTGTATAGGAAGGTCGCTGCCGAGAAAGAGTTGCTCACTGAGAGACCTATCTCTAGAGATGAGGACGCATTTAATAACTCCCGTGAAGACTTTATCGAAGCATTGTGCAAAGAAGCTCGTCCAGAAAATATCCAAAAGCATCTGAAAAATCTGTTGGATGAACTCTTTCCAAGCGACAACGTTGAGAGCTTTCGTTATTACAGTGGGATTCGTTCGCCGGATAACTTTGACAAGTTCTTCCTACTCGCAATGCCTAAAGGCGAAACTTCAAGGCTCGAAATACGCGAGTTCCTGAAAGCCATTGAAGACAGAAATACAGAACGCATCAAACATTGTTTAGAGCAAGCCATCGAGGCTGGAAATTCTGAATCGCTTGTTCAGCATCTCGATTATTATACGAGTCGTTTGTTAGAGGAGCCGAATAAATGGCTCGTCAGTGTTCTTTTTGCTGAAGACAATTCGGTTGGTTCAGACATCTTCGCCCAGATTATTTTTCAATGTCTCGAACGTTTAATTGATTCAGAAAAGCGGCGTAATTTAATCCTGTCATGCATGAATAATAACGTGTCACTTTACACGATTCTATTTGTTACTAAACATTCCGATCCAAAAAAATTTAATACGAATATATTCACAGACTATCAGGAATGGACGCCGCTCCGTGATGCGGTTATTAAGCACATTGAGAACACTCGTGCGGATAAGACGCTCTGGGATAGCTCTAGATTGCCCGATGTATTATCCTTGTGGGAATACTTGGAGGACAAAGAAACTGTCCAATTGGCTGTCAGTGAATATGTCCAAGATGATGAGAAACTCATCTCATTTTTGGAATCGTCTTTTGGATTTTACACTGCGAGACGTGATCCTGGATATGATTTTAAGGGAAAGTTGGAAAATCTTTTGATCAAGAGTTCGATCACAGATTTCTTTTCCTCACTTCTCAATATTGAAACCACAATTATTAGACTGCGTTCTCTATCCCAAGGAGAAAATGAACTCGCGGAAAAGGCGCGTGAGCTAATTGCCTTGATGGAACAGGTTCCTAATTGGTCTTGGTCTGAAAAGATGATCAGCCAATTCGCATGAGCCGCTATTTCATGAATGAATGAATGAATGAATAACGGGCAATCAATCAATACCAAATCTTGAGGACGACGATCTCGACCTCGCCTTTGGGCCGATTGACCACGGTATCCTCGCCCACGCTGCGGCCAATCAAGGCTTTGGCGAGGGGTGACTCGATACTGATCAGGCCTGCTTTCACGTCGAATTCATCTGGGCCGACGATTCGATAGGTCGATTGCCGAGCGTCTTCGTCCTCGATGGTGAACCAGGCCCCAAAGAAAATCTTGTCCTTCTGGGTCTGTGTCTTGGGATCGACGACGGTGAGCGAGTCGAGGCGCTTGGAGAGGTAGCGAATGCGTCGGTCGATCTCGCGCAGCTTCTTTTTGCCGTAGATGTATTCCGCGTTCTCCGAGCGGTCGCCCTGAGCCGCGGCCGCCGAGACCTCGCTCGTGATCTTGGGACGCTGGACCTTCCAGAGGTCGTCCAACTCGGCCCGCAGACGCGCGAACCCCTCTGGCGTGATGTAGCGCTCTGAAGAGGACGCCTCTTCGCCCAGCTCGCCTTCGTCGTCGTCTTCCCGCTCGTCTTCTTCCTTCGTGAATGCCTTGGACATGGCGTCTTCTCCTTAAGAAATTAAAAATTAGAAAATAGCGACAGCGACAAAAGCGAAATCAAGTGCAGTGGAGGAACAAGGCAGGGCGGTCGAGTTCTATTTTTTTGATCTCGAATCGGGATGTGTCGGGGCGTTGCGTGCAACGCCCGTCGTGTTTGTGTCGAATGACGACCGCAGGGCGTTGCACGCAACGCCCCTACGAAGACACGCCTCAATCTTGGTCGAAATACAGAACTCGATTGCCCTGAGGAACAAGCCAGGGGCAGGTGGGAAGCGCTGCGCTCACTCGGCTTGTGCCAGGTCATCCTCCTCGACTCGCCTCAATCGTCCTCGTGTCCAAAGATGGTGGACAAGATCCAGAAGATGCCCAAGGAGCTGCCGCTACTGCCCATTCGCAAACTCCTCGCCGCGGTGTTCAGCCGCTCCATGCTCTGCATCTCGCGTTCGAAGCTGCCTCGCCTGCGGCGCAGCTTGGCCTGCACGGGGGTCACATGCGCGGGCGCACAGCTGCCGCAGTAAAAGTGATGTCCCTCGAGATCGGTGAAGGCATGGCTTGGCTTGAGGACTTTTTGACACTGGGCACATTCGTAGGTGCGCTGGAGTTCTGGGTCAGGGTGAGGAGGCAATGGGGTGCCACGCTCTTCCTCGAGGCGCGCCTGACGGGCGCGGTTGAGCAAGTCTTGGACAGCGTAGGCCGCGGTGGAGCCGACTCCCCGAAGGAGGATCTGGAGTTCACCAGCATCGAAGAAGATGCCGTGGCAGCGCGGGCACACGTCGAGGTTGATGCCCTGAAAGTTGCCGATGACGAGGCGCGTGCAGGCGCACTCGGGACATCTCGGGACGACGTGGCCGCATGTGAGGCATTCTTGGATGTTTGGGTTTTCGGAGAGCTCAGCGCGGCAGCTCTTGCAACGGCAGGGGCACGGGGCCTCGCGGTTCAGCGCTTTGTCGATGATGGTCTCGACAATCTCTGGACCGGCAAAGGCGTCGAGCTCACATCCATCGAACCAGAGGCTGTCGCAATGCGTGCAGCCGTCGATGAGGACGCCGCGCGTCTGGAACGGGGCCATCAGATTCAGGCAGGCAGGGCAGCGGAGGATGTCTTCGGTAGCCATGGTGGCGTTTCCTCGAAGGTGTTGTCAGATGTAATCGCGTGCCTTGATAAAAAAATAGGGAGCGCGACGAGTCACGCCCCTAGAAAAAAAGTAAAAATATAAAAGTCAGACGAATTGAGCACTTGATTTGAGGCGAACGGTGCGGCCCGGGCACCGTCTGACTCAACCCTCTCTCCGCTGGGTCGCGTAGGCTTCGAGGCCAGCCGAGTGCTGCCGCTGCTCTTGAGGCGTCGGCTCGGCGTGATACGAGTCGCAGCGCAGGCAGCTGAAGCTATTCCAGCCCTTCTTGACGGCTTCATCGAGGCATTTGTCATAGCGAGAGCAGAAGAGGTTTCGCTGCCCTTCGGCACACGGCACCTGGTTGTCGGTGATGACCTTCTGCGGGACTTTCAATTCGGTGGGAAAGGGTCTCATGGGATTTTCTCGAGCGGACGAGGTCAATGAATGGTGCTGTCGAATCGGAGTGCTGACAGACGCCTAAACGTGTCGGAACATTTCTGTCTTTCGCGTGGCGTCCTTGGCTGAGTGTCCATCGAGGCGAGCTCAAACACGACGACAGCCCCGACAACGCTGTTGCAAAAAAGTATGGATAGTGGGGATGGATTTTCCAAAAGTCAACTGCGCCCCCGAAATGACAGGACAATCGAATTCTAAAATCACGACGAATCGCTGAAATGGAATGGTTTTGAAGACAAGGCTCTCAAGTATTTCGTTATCGATAGAGATCGATTTCCCTGTGGGAAGCGCCAGCCAAGTCGTCAGATTATTTGTCGAGGAAATTATCGACCGCCCATCGTCAAAAGTAATTCGATTCAATCATTATTGATGGATATTGATTATGTCACATGGGCGCTCGATGAGCGCCCGATGAACCAAAATAATTGATTCGATGATATCGAATTTCAAATCACGCCATTGGCCTTCAAGGCGTCGAGCTTTTCCTGGGACAGGCCCAGTCGCTTCCCAAAGATGTCGGCGTTATCGGCACCGAGCACAGGCGCAGGCGCGTGCACCTCGGCCTTCGACTCAGAGAACTTGATGGGCGCGCCAGGCACCTTGAGCGGGCCAGCGATGGGGTGCACGACATCGACGAGCATTTGGCGGGCGATGACCTGCGGATCGGCTGAAAGCGCCTCGATGTCGTTGATGGGGCCACAGGGAATCGCGGCCTTCTCGAAGACCTCCATCCAGTGCGCCTTGGACTGTTGGCCCATCGCCTCGTTGAGCAGCGGTTCGAGATCGGCCCAGTGCGCGGTGCGCGCCGCGTTCGTGGCAAAGCGCTCGTCGGTGGGCAGGCCGTCGCGGCCGATGAGATTGCAGAAGCGTTGGAAGAGGGCGTCGTTGCCACAGGCAATGGCCAGCATCCCGTCGCTCGTCGTCAGCGTGCTGAATGGCGTGATGGAGGGGTGGCGGTTGCCGATGGGCAAAGGGCTCACCCCAGAGGCAGCAAAGCGTGCCACGGCGTTCTCGAGCATGGCGACCATGCAGTCGAGCATGGCCACGTCCACCATCTGCCCTTCGCCGGTGCGGTGTCGGTGGTTGAGCGCGGCCAGGATGCCGATGCAGGTGAACACACCCGCGCTGATGTCCGAGATGGACGTGCCGACCTTGGTCGGGTGCGCCGCGTCCGGCCCCGTGATGCTCATGATGCCGCCCATGGCCTGGATGACGAGGTCATAGGCAGGCCGCGCGCTGTAGGGGCCCGTCTGACCAAAGCCTGTGCTGGCCGCGTAGATGAGGCGTGGGTTGCGCGCGTGCAGCACCTCGTAATCGAGGCCGAGCTTCTTCATGACGCCGGGTTTGAAGTTTTCGACGAGCACGTCGGCGCCATCGATGAGGCTCAGGAGCAGCGCCTTGCCCTCAGCTGACTTGAGGTCGAGCGTCACGCTCTTTTTGCCGCGGTTGATGCTCATGAAATAGGCGCTCTCGCCGTTCACGAACGGGCCGAATGCCCGCGAGTCGTCGCCACTGCCGGGCCGCTCGACCTTGATGACCTCGGCGCCCATGTCCGCAAGCATCATGGTGCAGAATGGGCCAGCCAGAACGCGCGTCATGTCGATGATGCTGATGCCTGCCAAAGGTCCTGACATCGTGTGTCTCCGTTTCTTTCGAGGGTCTTACCCAATGAAAAGGGCGGCCCATCAAAGGGAGCCGCCCAGGGATTCGATGCGGTGAAGAACAAAGGGTCTTGTGGGAATCGTCGAAGTCGTCCGAGTCGAATTCGATTTTAGGCCTCGTCGCCAACCTCAGATGAAGAAGCGCAGACCGAGCGAAGCGCCCCAGAGGTTGTTGCCAAAGAATTGGCTCTCCTTCTCTTTGAGCTTCTCTGCATCCGGGGTGAGGAAGAAGTAGCGGTAGGAGCCTTCGAGGAAGATCGACATGAAGCGCACTGGGGTGAGGTTGACGCCGAAGCTCGCGCCCGCGCCCAAGTAGAAATTGCCGTCTGGGAAGACCATGGGCAGGTCGAAGGAGCCCTGGAACCCCACGATGGAGAAGACATGGTCCCGGCGGAACCCGAACTTGACTGTCGTGCCCCACGCGCTGCCGTCGAAGGTGCCAGCCACCATCGCGAACAGGTCGCGGCCAGTGACACCAATGCCCAGCTCGAAGCCGGTCGTGCGTAGGTCTTCGTCGAGCGCCAGAGGTGTGCCTTTCAGCGCCTTGGGCGAATCGCCGAACGCGCCACCGAGCGTGTAGCGCAGGTCGATGAGGAAACGGATGTTCCGGCCAGCGTGCTCGCCCGCGGCCAGCCGCATCGTGTCCGTGTCCATGTCCACGTGCTCACCATCGACGTCCGATGATTCGGCGAGCGTCATGAAGTCGTCGCGATCGTCCTGGCCATCGTCGAGCGGGATGTAGAGGTCGTGGCTCTGACGGGCACGGATGAGCGCCTTGCGCTTCGAGAAATGCACGCCTGCGGGATCGCGCAGCTCGAACTCGCGATGACCGATCGGGACCTTGGTGCGCAGCGGCGCCACGCCAATGTTTTTGCCGTCGAGCAGGACCAGCGCGCCGGGCATGTTCGTGCGGATGCTGATCTCGGCCTTCAGGGTGGCCTTGAGCTCTTCCAGTACCTCGACGATGCGCGGGCTCACCTCGTTCGGGTCGAGCTCGGCGAACGGGTCGTGTTCGAGGGCCGAGGTGAAGGCGTCCCTCATCGCCTCCTGATCGCCGAGCCCCGAGTAGCAGCGGGCGCGCAACAGATGGATGTTGGCCAGCGCCGCGTGGTTGTCGGTCGCGTTCAGGGCGCCCTGGAGTTCGGAGAGCGCACTCTCGAAGAGGCCCAGCTCGAAGTCGGCTTCGGCGGTGGCCATGATCGCCTTGTAATTGCTGGCCAAGGCGGCGCTGGGCAGGGCACTGCCGAGGCAGAGGATCACGCCAACGAGGGGAAACAGGCTGAACAATCTCATCGGGGAAGGCTCCAAAGGTTGTGGGATGGCTACGGGAGATGGGCGGGCTGAAAAAAGCGCGGTCACATAGCCTTTTTGGTCAGAGGTGGCTAGGGGCTCGCGCGGCGTTCATCCCCCTCTCCCCGTCACTTCGCGTCGGCCCTTTCCCACGAGTGGGCGAGGGAGACCGAGACCTCCCGGAAAACCACCGCATGATCCGCATCACGAACCTCTGTGCGCCTCTCGACGCTGCTCCCGACGACGTCCTCGCGCTCGCGCTCCGCAAGACTCAGATCTCGCCTTCGGCGGTAGTCTCGTGGCGCCTGATCAAGCGCTCGATCGACGCGCGCGACAAAGCCCGCGTCCACTTCGTCCACGCGCTCGACATCGAGCTGTTCGGTGACGAGGCGGCGACCGTGGCACGCTCACCTCACCGCCAGATCTCGATCGAGCAGCCCCCCGTCCCGCTCGACTTTTCAATCTTCCAGCGGCCTGAGCCTTCCTCTCTCCCCCGCCCCATCGTCGTCGGCGCTGGCCCTGCGGGACTGTTCGCGGCGCTGGCCCTGGCCGAGGCAGGCAGGCGCCCCATCGTGCTGGAACGCGGGCGATCCGTGCGCGAGCGACAGGCAGACGTGCGACGCTTTTTTGCCACGGGCGAGCTCGACCCAGAATCGAATGTCCAATTTGGCGAAGGCGGGGCCGGGACCTTTTCGGACGGCAAACTCAACACGGGCATCAAGCGAGATCGGCTGACTCAAAAGGTCTTCGATGCCCTGGTCGCCGCAGGCGCGCCACGCGAGATCCTCTGGGAGGCCAAGCCCCACATCGGGACGGATCGCCTCGCCGTCGTCGTCGAAAATCTGCGCGCCGAGATCTGCGCGAAGGGCGGCGAGTTTCTGTTCCAGCACCGATTCGTGGGCATGGAACTCGCGGGCGGCGCGCTGCGCGCGATCGAGGTCATCGATCATCGAAAGAATGCCCTCTGCCGCTTCGACACGCGCCACCTGTTCCTCTGTGTTGGCCACAGCGCCCGCGACACGTTCGAGATGCTTCTCGAAAGCGGCGTCACGTTGACGCCCAAGCCCTTCTCGATCGGCGTGCGCATCGAACACCCGCAGGCGATGATCGACGAGAGCCAATACGGTCGCCGCTTCGCTGGCCATCCCGCGCTCGGAGCGGCCGACTACAAGCTGGCCGTGCACCTACCGAACGGCCGCTCGGCCTACACCTTCTGCATGTGCCCGGGTGGACTCGTCGTCGCGGCAGCGTCTGAACAGGGCGGCGTGGTGACGAATGGCATGAGCGAGTTGGCGCGCGACCAGCCCAACGCGAACGCGGCCCTGCTCGTCGGGCTCACACCCGCGGACTTCGGCGACGCACACCCGCTCGCTGGCGTGGCCTTTCAGCGCGTGTTCGAGCGGGCGGCGTTCGAGTTGGGCGGCGCTGGATTTCGGGCGCCAGCGCAGACGGTCGGCGACTTCCTCAAGTCGCGCGCCTCGACCTCGATCAGCTCTCTGCGTTCCAGCTACGCGCCCGGCGTTCGACCGACCGATCTCACGCGCTGCCTGCCCAAGTTCGCGAGCGACGCGCTCAGGCAGGCCTTGCCGCTCCTCGACAAACGGCTGCGCGGGTTTGCCCACCCAGACGCGGTGATGACGGGCATCGAGACGCGCAGCTCATCCCCGGTCCGCATCGAGCGCGACGCCACCACCCTGCAGAGCGTGAACGTCCGCGGCCTGTTCCCGTGCGGCGAGGGCGCGGGCTACGCCGGGGGCATCACCTCGTCGGCCGCCGATGGGCTCAGGGCAGCCCTGGCGTTCCTCGCCTCCATTCAACCGACGCATGCCTTGCCTCTGTAGGCTGGTTGGAGCGAAGCGAAAACCCAGCACAAAGAACCCAGAGAAAGCCCGACTCGATTTGGCCAGGAAGCGGTCTGGACCGTCCCTCTCGAATCGCCTCTGAACCCTGAGCTGGAAAAACCGTCGTCACTGCGAGCGAAGCGAAGCAATCCAGGGTGATTGGCGAGTTTGTGATCGTCGATGGATTGCTTCCTCGCTTCGCCTCTCTCAATCAATGACGGCTCGTTCGGGCGAGTCTTCAAATGCTCCCGTATTCCTGCCCCAAGCGAATCAGCCACCTCGTGCTGCGTTTCCGCTTCGCCTCAATCCAGCCCACCACAGAGGCACGGTTCGAATCGAAGGTCGGGGCGACTGATCGGTCGCCCCTCCAGATGGACAGGCTGTCGAGCAGATCTACTGGAACACGCCGCAGCGATAGACCTGGACGCGCGTCCCACCATTGCCCGCATTGCACTCGCGCAGTGCGCCGTTCGCGTTCGGGACGACCTCGAGCTCTGTCACCGTGTCGTCGGCGTCCTCCCAGCGACACGTGATCGTCTCGCACTCGCCGGGCGCGAGGTCGCGGCTCGTCGCGAGCGCGCAGATGGGCTCGCCGCCTTCGGGCCGTCGGAACTCGGTCACGAGACCGGCCGCGATCGTCTCCTTGCCTCGGTTGCAGATGGGCGCGCTCATCACCAAGACCGTGCCCTCGCACGTCGAGTTCAGGGTCGAGGAGGTCACGTCGGGCAGCGCGTGAGGATCGGCCGTGCCCGGCACGTTCTGGCGGAAGTTGTTGAGGCCATCGGTCAGCCAGTTCTGGGACCACTGGCGCGTCGGCGCGACTGCACCGGCCTCGTCGATGTGCGTCACCGAGTAGGCGTGCTGGCTCCAGATGGTCCGCGAGCGCACCCAGCGATCGGCCTGGTCCGAATAGACGCGGATGCCCATGGGCGCGGTCGGACGGTGCGCGCGGCAGGTGTTGCCCGAGCTGGCCCCCGCCGCCCACGACGGGGGCGCGCCGCACTTGAAGCCGTGCGAGGTCTCGCAGATCGCCGCATCGCGCTCGCCGCAGCAGTCCGCGCTCGAGGCGCAGCGGCACAGGCCATCGATGCAGCTGCCCGACACGCAGTCGGCGTCCTCGTCGCAGTGCAGCCCCGCGAACTGGCGGTCCATGCCGCTCTCGAGCGAGCCCGTGCAGTCGATGTTCGCGCCCTGTGAGGGGATGACGAGGTCGGCCCGAAGGTTTCCGTCCACGTCGGCCACGATCGGGTTCTCGGACCAGGTCGCCGAGGCGTGGAACTGGGAGAAGAGCACCTCGCCCGTCTTGCCCGAGTAGATGCGCACGAAGCACTCGTCCGCGTAGACGACCTCGGCCGAGCCGTCGGCCTCGAAGTCGAACACCGAGCTGCCCGTCGCGCTCGACGAGTTGTCCTGGGTGCTGCGCTGCCAGAGGACGCCGCTCGGACATTCGCGAGAGGTCGAGGTGCTGTCGTCGCAGGCCGTCGCGCTTTGGACGCACGTGCCTGTCAGGCCTGCCGCGCTTCTCGGGGCGTAGGCCTGGCCCGTGGCTGGGTCGGTCGAGGTCAGGCAGTCGGGATCGAACACTGTGTAGAACGAGCGCGCCGCCATCCCGACCTCGGGGAAGCCGTCGCCGTCGAAGTCGGCCACCGTGGGCGGGCCGCCACCGGCCACCGAGTAGGCCTGATTGAGGCTCATCCCTCGGTAGAGCGCGCCGTCGAGCCGGAAGATCTTCATCAGGCTCTGGCCACCCGCGTTCGTGACGACGATCTCGGGGGTGCCGTCGAGGTCGAAGTCGGCGATGGCCACCGAGCCCTGGCTGCCCGCGTTGGAATAGGTCGCGTCCCTGACCCAGCTGTCGGCACTCGCCGGGTCGACCGGATCTCTCGGGACGAACTTCCAGACGAACGAGGCATTCGTCAGCTCGACGATGCCGTCGCCATCGAGGTCGGCCATGACCGTGGGCTGATCGGCGCCGCTGTAGGCCCAGTCGGCGGGCTTCGCGAGCCGCAGCGCGCCGGTGCGCCCGTCGATGACGTGGGCCTGCGCGATGACCTCGGGATACCCGTCGTCGTCGAGGTCGTAGATGGAGATGCCCGTCCAGCCAGAGCTCGCGATGTTGAGCACCGAGCCGTCGGCGACCTTGGCCGTCCAGTAGTGCTCGAAGCCGGTCGGTGTGGTGCGGAAGGCGCGGACCTCGCGCGCGGTCACATCCGCACCGCTGCCCGAGAAGAAGGTGATGTCCACCAGGCCATCGCGATCGAGATCGGCGAGCGCGACAGAGGCGGACGAGGTCGCCCAATCGACGCGGCCATCGCCGTCCACGTCGATCCCGCCGATGTTGGCGATGAGCGCGCAGTCGCTGCCCCGAAGGATGCGGAGGACGCCCTGCGTCGTGTCCGTGTTGGAACCGCCCGCCTTGGCCGTGAACGGGACGACGATGCTCGGCGAGGCGTCGGTCGGCCTGAGGCGCGCCACCGTGGGGGTCGCCTGGACGCGCAGCGCACCTGGGAAGGCATCGCCTTCAGGTGCCTGCGTGAAGGCGCACTTGACCTGGGGCGCGAGCACGCCAGCGACCGCGAATTCGAAGCACGACTCGTCGAACGCGCCCTCGCCGAACGCCACGCACGTCCCGCTCGCCGTGTCGCAATAGGAGTCGATCGCGCAGCGCTCTCCCTCGGCGGCGCACGACTTTCCGGCGCCGGTGCAGCGGCCCGCAGCGCACGTCAGGTCAAAGGGACATTTGACGCCCTCGCACGCGGGATCTTGGCCTGCGTCGGGCGCCTCGACAGGGCCAGCGTCCGGCAGCTCAGTCGAGGCGTCTCCCTGATCTTCTCTGCCCACCGAGGAGTGCGAGGTGTTGTCGCACGCCGCGAAGAGGAGCGCTCCCGCGGACAGGAGGCAGAGGAGGTGGAGGGTTGGGTCGAGGCATCGTGATGAGGTCATGGCCGACTCCTTCATCGTCAGGGGGAAGTCAGAGGAAGCGAGGGGAAGTAGGGGCGATTATCAATCGCCCGTCGTCAAAAATAATTTGATTCAATCATCCGTCGTCAAAAATGATTTGATTCAAGCAGCGTCGATGAATGGATCATGGGCGATTGATAATCGCCCCTACGATTTCATCGATTCATCCGAATCGATTCGCGGGGAGAGGGCGGGTTCAGCCCTTCAAGACGCCGACGAGGCCCAGATCGATGTGCCGGTGCGCCACGTCCACGCGCTCGACCTCGACCTCGACCTTCGAGCCCAGCATCAGCGCCTTCTTGCCGCCGCCGAGCCGCACGCGCTGACATTCGGGGTCGAGCTCGACACGCGGGGAGCCCAGGCGATCGGCCTTGATGAGTCCTTCCACGTGGACCTCGTCCAGTGTGACGAAGACGCCGAAGTCGGTCACGGAGCCGATCACGCCGTGGAAACGCTCCCCCACCCGCTCCTTCATCAGAGACGCGGCCGCCCAGGCCTGGACATCGCGCTCCGCGGCCAACGCCGCGCGTTCCCGCTCGCTCGATCGGCCAGCGATGGCGTCGAGCTTTTCTTCAAGCTTCTGGAGCGAGGAGCGGCGCGCCTTCTTCTTCGACTTCTCGGCGCTCAGCGCTGCCTTGAGCTGCCGGTGGACTTCGAGATCTGGGTAGCGCCGGATGGGCGAGGTGAAGTGCAGGTAGGCGGGCGAGGCCAACCCAAAGTGCCCCGCGTTGTCCGGCGTGTAGAAGGCCTGCGCCAGGGCGCGGAGGATCTGGAAGTGGAGCGAGCGCGCGGCCGGGTGGCCCTCGATGGACTTGGCGAGCGCGCACACGTCGAGGTTGCTCAGAGTCGCGTGCTTCTTGGACTTGGGATCGACCTTCAGTTCCAGGCCAACGCCATAGACATGGGCGAGCTGGAGGCACTGCGCGAGCTTGCGCGCGTCTGGCTCGGCGTGGACGCGGAAGATCGTCGGCAACGCGCCCTCCTCGAAATAGGCGGCCACGGCCTCGTTCGCGGCCAGCATGAACTCCTCGACGATGCGGTTGGCGAAGGTGCGACCGCGAGGCTCGATGGCCTTGGGCTGGCCCTTGTCATCGACGAGGACGCGCGCCTCGGGCAGATCGAGATCGAGCGCGCCGCGCGCCTGCCGCGTCTGGATGAGCTTTTGGGCGAGCGCGGCCATGTCTCCGATCTGGCGCTCGAGCGGGGTGAGGTAGCGGACGCTCTTCCCGTCCAGAAAGGCGTCGATATCCGTGTAGGTGCAGCGCGCCGCGCTCTTGAGGATGGCCTCGTGGAACGAGGCGGATGCCAGGTGGAGCGACTCGCCGCGCCCCTTTGGTCTGAAGATCATGTCCGCCGCGAGGCACAGCCGCTCCTCGTTCGGGTTGAGCGAGCACAGGCCGTTCGACAGGCGCTCGGGCAACATGGGCAGCACGAGCGATGGGAAATAGACCGAGGTCGCACGCCGAATCGCCTCCAGGTCGATGGCCGAGCCGCGCGGGACGAAGTGGGCCACGTCGGCGATGGCCACGACGAGCCGAAACGCGCCCTTGGGCAAGGCCTCGACGAACACCGCGTCGTCGAAGTCGCGCGCGTCCTCGCCGTCGATCGTGACGAGCGGCAAACGTGTGAGGTCGAGGCGGCGCCCGCGCTCCTCGGCAGGGATGCCCTCGGGCAATTCCTCGGCCTCCCTCAGCGCTGCCTTGGGGAACACGTCGCTGAAGCCCTGGGCGTATGCCGACTCGAGCATCACGCTGCGGGCGTCGTCCGGGTCGAGGCGCTCGATGACGCTGCCGTGCTCCGAGCCCTCGGTCAGCGCGACCTTGACGAGATCTCCGTGTCGGAGGCGCGCGGCGCCGCGCACGAAGAACGGTGCGCTCAGGCGCTTGTCGCGGGCAACGACGAAGGCCACGGGCCCACGCTTGTCGAGCGTGCCGATGAGGAAACGGCGCCGCTGTTCGATGACCTCGACGACACGGGCCGAGTCTCGGCCATGAAAGGCATTCGCTCGAGCGCGCCCCTCACGCCGCGACTTGGTGGACTGCGACTGTGTCTGGATGACCTCGACGCGCACGAGATCGCCGTCGAGCGCCTTGGCCGCCTCGTCGCGTGAGACGAACAGATCGGGCGGTCCAGCGACAGGGCGGAGCGTGCCCGAGCCATCGGCGCGCACGCGCAAGGTGCCGATGAGGAAGCGGCCCTGGCGGCCTTCGTGGGATCCAAAGAGGGGCGGACGGCGGGACTTGGTCATGGCGAGCGCTCGATGTTCGAGGAGGAGGTGGTGGTGGAAGGGAGCTTTGGGCGTGGCGTCATCTGTCTAGCTGTCCTGCGCCGTGCCCGCGTCCGAAGCCTCGCGCGAGGGCCACGAGACGAGCGCCACGAAGGCAGCGGTCAGGGTGAAGAGCGCGCACATCCACGGCGCGGGGAAGCTGACCTGGAGCACCTCGGGGATGAAGGCCAGGGCATAGACCGCGAGCGTGAGCGCCACGACGCTCGCGATCTGCGAGGCCTTGTAGGAAGCGCGGAGGCCATAGCCGCCGAGCCAGATGGCGCTGAGCGCCGCGCCAGCGGTGCCGCTCGCCAGGAGCTTGCCGCCGACCCGATCGAGCGGGAGCGCCTCGGCGTTCGCGAAGAGCAGGAAGATCTCCTCGAACTCGACGAACAGTGCCGCGAACAGGCCCAGCGCGATGGCCACGGCAGGCGCCACTGCACGCACGTTGGGGCCGAGCATGAGCTCGAACACGAAGAGGAGGCCCCCGGTGATGGCCAGCACGCCGAAGACGGGCGTCACGTAGAGCGCCGCGATCCAGGCGGGGTTGGGCAGCTGCCAGGCGCAGGTGAGCGTGGCCAGGAAGAGCAGGGCGAAGGCGACGGTGGCGATGCGCATGGTTTCCTCTGTGCGAACGAATCGAGCGAACTTTGTAGAGGCGCGGCATGCCGCGCCCGTCGTGCGTGTGTGTCGGTCGCAAAACGCAGGGCGTTGCGCACAGCGTCCCTACGAATCCCCTTTTGGCGGCGACATCCGAAAAGTTGAAAGCTCATCCCTGGTAGGCGCCAAAGAAGCTCGCCTCCAGGACGAACAGGGTGAGGTTGGAGAGCGCGTGAAAGATGACGGCGGGCAGGATCGAGTCGGTCTTCTCGCGCAGCCAGCCAAAGACGAGCGCCGGGAAGAACACGCTCAGGCGCCACACCTGGAAGATGGCCAGGTGGCCCAGCGCGAACAGCGCCGCGGTCAACCAGAACGCGGGCCCCAGCCGCACGCCGAAGAGCCGCCGCTTGCCGCCCGGCCACACGTCGCGCAGCCGCGTCTGGAGGTAGCCCCGGTAGAAGAACTCCTCGGGCAGGGCCACGACCAGGAACTGATCGAGGATGTGCTCCCAGAAGCGCGCCGGGAAGCGCAGCGCTGGTTCGACCTTGGGCACGTAGGGCGTCAGGACCGTCGAGAGCCAGGCCGGGATGTGCTCCAGCACCCCCACGAACACGACGAACACGAGCGCGAACAGCGGCAGGATCAGCGCGGACGCACCGAGGCCCCAGAGCACGTCGCGCCGCCAGCTCGACAGGTGCGCGCCATAGTCGCGGTAGTCCTCGTTGCGCCGCCACACGACGGCGCCCGGTAGATAGAGAAAGGCCACGGCAGCCGCAGCCTTGGCGTAGCCCGCGATCGGCCCGATGGCGCGCACGACGAGAATCACGCCAAAGGCCAGGGCCCACAGGACGAGCGCCTCGCGCAGGGCGGCGTTGCCCATCGGGCGCTGCTGATTCGGCCTCGACAGGCGCTGGCTGTCGTCCATGCGGTCCATTTGTTCCATTCGGGATCTCGGCCTCACCCCGCCGCCCGCAGGTAGTCCGCGAACAGCGGCGCCACGGATTCAACCTCCAGGAAGTCGGGGAAGTCGGCGGCGAGCGCGCGGGCGTTCGGGTGGCTGTCGGTACACACGACCCGCTCGAACAGGCCACTCTCACGGAGCGCGTGCAGCGCGTTGCCCGGAAGGACACCGTGCGTCGCCACGGCCCAGATGCGCGCCGCGCCCGCCTGCCGATAGGCGCGCGCCGCGCCGATGAGCGAGCTGCCCGTTCGGATCATGTCGTCGTAGATGGCGACGTCCTGACCTCGAACCGGCGCGTTGACGACCGTCGTCTCGACGTTCCCCTCACCGAGGCGGCGCTTGTAGGCAAAGGCCGCCGGCACCTGGAGCGTGTGGTTGGTCAGGCGCTCGACCACCTTGGCGCGCCCCATGTCCGCCGCGGCGAGCACGAGCCGCTCGCGACCCAGCGCGCCCGCGATCTTCTGGAGGAGCAGCGGCGCCGCCGACAGGTGCGCCGGCGTGAGGTTCCCCTCGAAGTAATAGGCGATGCCCTCGGCGTGTAGGTCGAGCAGGGCCACGCGGTAGCCAGCGACCGGCACCGGGATGGACGAGAAGAGCCGCGCCCGCGCCTTGGCCTTGATCACCTCGCCGGGCAGGGACACGCGCTCCATCGTGCCGTAGCCAAAGAACGGGATGAGCAGCGTGAGGCTGTGCGCGCCTTGCTGCACCAGGCCCGAGGCCAGATCGTAGAGGTCGAGCGTCTCGCGGTCGCTGGCAGTGCTGCCCACCACGACGACCGGACGCGCCGCCACGCTGCCCTGGATGCGCAGGTAGCGCTCGCCATCGGAGAACTCCCGCTGCTCCACCTCGCCCACCTCGCCGCCGATCTGCTGGGCCAGGGCACGCGTCAGTGGCTCGTAGGGCCGCGTCGAAAACAGGAGAGGGGATGGGGGGAGAGGGGCGCGGGGCGTCGTCATGGCGATGCTCGTTCATCCAGACAGAAGAGCGAGCGCAGCTCTTCGGGCGTGTTGGCGCCGCGCACGCAGCCCATCGTTCCTTCGACGAGGCGGCGAGCAGCGCCGGTGGCGGCGTGTCGATCGAGCGCGTCGCGCAGGGAGGCCGCGGCGCTGTCCAGGGCGATGGCACGCGCGAGATCGGGCGAGAACGAGATCGGGTGGCCGGGCAAGCCGCCGTGCGTGGCAATGGCGAGTGGCGTCGACGTGGATTCAGGGTTCATCAGCACGGCGCGCACGTCCGACGGCTCGATGAGCGGCTGATCGACGAGGTGCAGCGCGACGCGGCGCGGGGCGAGCTGGAGCGCGGCGTCGAGCCCGCGTCGGACGCTCGACAGCTGGCCCTCTGCCCAATCGGGGTTGTGGACGAGCAGTGCGCCTCTGGGCAGACGCGCGGCGATCTCGGCGACGTGACAACCGGCGACAACCAAGACAGCGTCGCACCCACCGAGCCGCATCACCTCGATCAGGCGCTCCAGGAAAGTGTGACCGGTGATCGGATCCTCGATGAGCGCCTTGGGCCGTCCCATCCGGCTGGAGGCGCCTGCCGCGAGGAGCAGGCCGATCCGAGGCCTGTCCGCGTCGGCGTCAGCGTTGGCCTCCCAAGTTGTTCCGGCGTTTCCTGTCATCTGCATCCCGAATCTCGGCTCGAATCGAACCCTCGTGAACGCCTCTTCTCAGGAGGCGCAAAGGCGGCGCGCTTTACAGGAAACCGCGCAAGAAAAAACTCTGTTCTGCGGCGCGCGCGGGGCGCTCGAGTCCTACCGAATGGCTGATGCTCGATGCGGTTTCGGAGGGCCAAGCCCGGGCACGCTCTCTCCCCTCGCTTCGGGTGGCCCTCTTCCGCAAGTGGGAGAGGGAAGCGCGCGCGAATGTTTCGGAATGTTTTTTCTGAATGAAACAGACCGATAGCGGCTTTGCGGCGCGTCCCCCCTACACCTCCCGATTCGACATCAAACAACAGAGCTCGATTGCCCTCGCGGCGCGCTCCTCCACCCTCTTGTCTCCCCAAAGAATCGTCTCGATTCGTCACGAGGGGCACACTAGAGAAGCCGCGTCTCGACACCAGGAGAAGGACATGACGCGTCTCTCTTTTCTTCGGATTCCGACGATTGCCCCCGCTTGCCTCGCATTTGCCTTGGTCTTGGCCATGGGATGCGGCGCTACCTTCGATCCCCACTTCGAACAGCCAGACGAGGAAGGCCAACGCCCCTCTGGCCAAACCAGCTTCGAGACACCGCTCGGCCCCTCGTCTGGCGGCGGCTATTACGCCGACCCTTCACTCGACAGCGGGATGGGCAGCGTCGGCACGGGCGTCCAGCCTCCGACGAACGATAGCGCCGAATCCGACGATGGCGCTGGCAATGGCTCAGGCCAGACGCCGCGCCTCGTCGAGGAGAGCGACATCTTCGAGATCGAGGGCGGGCTCCTCTACCTGCTCAACCGCTACCGCGGCCTGCAGATCATCGACCTGACCGACCTCGGCGCGCCCAAGCTCATCGGCCACGCGCCCATCCATGGCTACCCCAAGGAGATGTATCTGCGTGACGGCGTGGCTTACGTCCTGGTCAGCGACTACTGGAACTACTGGTGGCGCGACGATGGGCTGGGCACGAGCTTCCACGGCAGTCAGCTGCGCCTCATCGACGTGCGCGACCCGGCCAAGCCCGAGATCGTCGGTGCGATCGATCTCGAAGGTGACTGCTCGGACAGTCGCGTCGTGGGCGACGCGCTCTACCTCGTCAGCCAGCGCAACGCCTTCTGGACCAACCTCTCCAGCGGCGACGTCACCGACGAGACGAGCGTCATCTCCATCGATCTGAGAGATCCCGGCGCGCTGAAAATCGCAGATCAGGTCCGCTTTCCGAGCGCGAGCTGGGCCGAGCAGCACCTGTTCGCCGACGAGCAGGCCTTCGTCATCGCGTCGGTGTCCTGGATCTATGATCAATCCACCTCTTGGATGGGCGCCTACCAGACCAAGCTCCAATACGTGGACATCACCGATCCGACGGGGCGCATCGCGGTCCGAGGGACGATCGATCTCGAAGGACGCGTGCAGGAGCGCTGGGCCATCGACATCCACGCGCAGGCTCTGGATGAGACGTCCGAACCGCGCCGCGTGCTGCGGGCCGTGAGCGCTGAAGACTGGGGCAATGGCGACGTCACGCTGGCGACGTTCGACGTGACCGAGCCAGACGCCATCGAGGCGCTCGGCAAGTTGACGCTCCAGATGGACGAGCAGCTCAAGAGCACGCGCTTCGACGGCGCGCGCGGCTACGTCGTCACCTTCAAGAACATCGATCCGCTCTTTGCCTTCGACCTGTCCAACCCGCGTGAGCCCAAGCTCCTGGGTGAGCTAGAGATGCCCGGCTGGCTCGACTTCATGGTGCCCATGGGCGAACGCGTCGTGGCCCTGGGGCGCGACGAAAACTCGCGGCTCTCCGTCTCCCTCGTCGATGTGTCGGGCGACGCGCCGACGCTCCTCGAGCGCGTGTCCGTTGGCACGGGCTGGGGCTGGGTGCCAAGCGACGCGGACGACTACGCCAAGATCTTCCGGGTGTTCCCAGAGATTGGCCTCATCGCCTTCCCGTTCAGCCACTGGGATGGGGAGAGCTATCGAACGATGAGCGGCGTCCAGCTCATCGACCTGGATCTCTCGGCAGACAAGCTGACCGAACGCGGCCTCATCGCGAGCGCGGGCTACGTCGAGCGCGGCGTGCTCCACGGCGAGGCCAGACTCCTCACCCTGTCGAGCGAGATCTTCCAGGCCGTGGACATAGCGGATCGCGGCCAACCCAAGGTCCTCTCCACGCTGGAGCTCGCGCGCCACGTCACCGACTTTGCGCTCCTGGGCGACGAAGACCTGGCGGTCCAGCTGAGCGGCGATCTCGACTCGGGCGAGCTAGCGCTCACCGTCACCACACGCGGCGATCCCAACGCGGTGACGCCCATCGGCAGGCTCGAGCTGGCCGCGCCGGAGGCTCGCCTCTTCCTGAACGGCCAGATGGCCTGGATCGTCTATCGACAGCGGGCATCCCCCCATGACTGGCAGGCCCAGACCGCCATCCAGGTCGTCGACCTGAGCGCTCCAGCGCGGCCACGACTGCGCGGCAAGCTCGTGCTCCCGAGCGCCACCCATGGCGGCTACGCCTGGAGGAGCCTCGACGAGCTGGTCCGCGCCAGCGATACGGCGCTCGCCATCCATCGCCAGTCGAGTGTCGGCGGCTGGTATCTGGAAGGCCCGATCGTCGCCGACGTGGCCATGGCCACCAACACCCGGGACGGCGACGACGCGGCGCCATCGGACGCCATCTTCCTCGTGGATCTGAGCGATCCAGACGCGCCTCGGATCGCCTCGACCATCGCGCTCGCGGACAGCGAGTGGACTGGCAGCCTGCGCGCGCAGAGCGGCAATCTCTACCTGAGCGACTACACGACGGCTGTCTCGGGCGGGCTCTTCGTGGCGCGCTACCGGCTGCGCGCCTTCGACGTCTCGGACCTCGACCACCCACGCGCGCTTCCCAAGGTCAGCATCCCTGGCTGGATCGTTGGCATGAGCGACGACGGCAAGACGATTTACACGCAGGAGGCGGCGTGGCTCGGGAGTGGCGCGATCCGCCATTCCCTCCACAAGCTCAGCCTCGGCGAGACGTCGGCGACCCTGCTGGGCACGCTCTCGCTCCCCGACGGCCTGGACGTTTTCCACGTCGTCGGAGACCGGGCCTATGCCACGCGCTACGCCTACGGCGTGGCCGATTCGGGTTCGGCGACCAACGCCTCGGCCACTGTCGACCAGGTGTGGCGCAGCACCAGCGAGCTGCTTTCCATCGACCTGAGCCCCGATGCGCCCGCGCTGCTGGACCGCGCCAATATCCCGGGCAATGGCTATGGCTGGCTGCACGCTGTCGCGGGCGAGCGCCTCTACATCAACGACGGCTCGGTCCTGTTCATCTACGCGCTGGACGAGACGGGCGTCCCCTCGCTCGATCGCTTCGTCCGAATCCAGTGGGGCCTGCAGGGCATCGTGGTGGATGACGAGAGAGCCTATTTGCCGAGCGGCAGCTATGGCATCCAGACAATCGATCTGAAATCAGGGGATTGATCATCACCACGCATGCAGACGCATGGTGATGAATGTATTTGAAATGAATGAGGGGCGGGAATCGACTTCAGCCCCTCTCGTTTTCTGCCCTATGATTGTCGCATTGACTTCATGCGGAGGCCTCACGTAGAGGCCACCGCCTTTTTTTGTGCCTTTAGGCAGCGATTTTTTTTCGCCCCCCCCACAAACAGAAATTACGCCCATTGTTTTGTTCGACATACCCAAGGAGCCTGACGCGCCATGTGGCAACTCATCATCAATGGACCAGGTTATTTCGATACGGCCTATGAGCTCCCCGACGGGGAGACGCTGCTGGGCAGAGCGGACGAGAACGACGTCATCCTCTCGGGCGATCAGGTGAGCCGCCGCCACGCGCGCCTTTATTTCGACAAAAACGAATTGTTTTTCGAGGATTTGGGCAGTCGCAATGGAACGCGCGCCAATGGGAGCTTCCTCTCCGAGCCACACCGCATCACGGAGGGCGACGTCTTCACCATCGGTGAGAACACGTTGGTCGTCCGCCAGCCCTCGGACTTCGAGATCGCCAAGACAGAGCTGCTCGCCGATGACGACCCTCTGCGCGCCGAGCTTCCGAACTTCTCCCAGCCCATGGGCGAGGTGCTCGTCAGCCGGAGCCTCGACGACAACCCCTTCATCGAAAACATCGGCCTGCTCGACAACTTCTCGGTCCAGGACTTCGAGATGCTGCCCCTCCTCGACAACTTTGGGTCGAGCACGGGCAAGCTCCCTGTCCGACCGCCCAAGTCGGACAAAGAGCCGTCGACAGACAAGAAGATCAGCCTCCCCGAGCGCGGCGAGCTGCTCCTGTTCGCTCAGGTGAGTGAGAAGCTGAACAGCGCCAAGAGCCTCGACGAATTCCTCGGCGAGGTCATGAGGCTCATCGTCGAGATCGCCCACGCGACGACGGGCATCGCCTTCATGTTCGACGAGAAGGGCAAGCTTTCGCCCATCGCCGTGCGCCATACGGGCGACGTGACGCCCGACGACATGCCCGTCTCGCGTTCCATCATCAACGAGGTCGCCCGCAAGAAGGTCGCCCTGGCCGTGATCAACGCGCAGAGCGACGCCAATTTTTCGGCCTCGAAGAGCGTCATCATGCACGGCCTAGAGCAGGTCATCTGCGCGCCGATGCTCAAGGGCAATGAGCTCTTGGGCCTCATCTACCTGAACCGCCCCTCGAAGCCGATCAAGTCGATGCCCCTGTCGCGGCTGGTCGATCTCGTCAACGCGCTGGCCCACATGCTGGCCAGCGGTATCGAGAAGTGGTCGTCCCGCGAGCAGAACCTGGCCAACCTCCAGCTTCAGCACCGGCTGGAATGTTTCCACTCGCCCGCGATCGTCGAGCGCATCCAGAGCGAAGGCGGCTTCGAGCTCGACGTGCTCGACAAGAAGCAGGTGACGGTCATGTTCCTCGACTTGAGCGGTTTCACCCGCGCCTGCGAGTCCCTGCCCGCATCCAGGATCTCGACCCTGATCTCCAGCTACTACGACATCGTGCGGCGCACCGTGTTCAAGTTCGATGGCACGCTCGGTCAATTCATGGGGGATTCGGCGCTGGCCGTGTTCGGGATGCCGTTTTCGAGCGACGGCGACGCCGATCGCGCCATCCAGTGCGCGCAGGCCTGCCGCTCGGCGTGTAACGCGCTGCTGGCAGAGGCTCTCCCGAACAGTATGGATTGCGGCGTCCGAATCGGGCTGAACACCGGGATGCTTCTCGTCGGCCCCATGGGCCCAGCGGAGAACTTCGAATACGTCTTCTTTGGTCACGCCATGAAAATCGCCCACAGGCTCCAGGAGATGGACAGGACCGACGCGATCCTCATCACCGAGGACACACTCAAGGCGACCAGCGGCCACTTCTCCATCCAGCCGACCCACACCTTCGAACAGAAGCTCAAGCCACACAAAGTCCACGTCTATGAGGTGCTGGAGGGCGACGGCCAGGAGAAGCGCAGTGCCTCGGTGGTGCCCAAATCCTCCCACAGACCCAGCAGTGACCTGAGCGAGGACGATCGCACCCCGCCTCCCGATGACAAAGACCTCAGCCCCTGGCTCTCACCGCAGGCACCGAGAGCGCCAGCAGCGCCCAAGGGGCGGCCACCGACGGCGCAGACCTCGACAGGCGCCTTTGGCAAAAAGCCAGCTGTGCCGCTGCGTTCGATTCCGCCGCTGCCGCGCCTCCCTGTCCGACCTTCGGCGACCCAGCAGCAGAGCGGTGGCGCGGATGCGAACGTGAAGACGACGGAGGAGCCGCGCCCGGCGACCATGCGCCCCTCGCTCCCCCCTTTGCCCTACTCGAAAAAGCTGATGGGCTCTTCGGCGAGCACGGTCGTCACCTCACTCCCAGACCTCATGCTCGCGGCCAACCTCTCTCCCAGTGGTGCGCCTGCCAAGCTGCCTCCGGCGCCGCCCAGGCCACGCCCGGCTCCAGGTGCCAAAGCGCCGCGCGACTCAGAGGCATTGCCGCCCGCTTCAGGACTCAAAAAGCCTCTCAAATGAGGTCGTTGCCCAGCTCTTCATGAGCGCCGTGACATCTATGTCATGGCTTCGACGCGCCACTCTTTCCCAACTTCCTCGAACGAGCCCTCAGGTGCCTCTCACGGCCCTGGGGGTTTTTCTATTTGGCACACAAGCTGCTGCATAGAAGCCGTTTCGAAAGACAGTTGGGCACCCAATGGGTGGGTTCCCACCGCCCGCTTCCCGGCCGGCCCCGGGGGCGGGCGGTTCTTTTTTGCCCCTGCGCTGGTTCGAGTCGAAGCGGCGGCGACGCCCAGACGCCCCTGGCCTCCACGAATGGGCCCCAGGCTGCCCGCACCTCGAATCAGTGGCTCCTTCCAGCCTCCTCGCCTGAGGGCTTGCCCTCGACATGGCACGCGCCAACTTCGCGCTGTGGTGTGTGCGGCTCTCCAAGAGAGGAGG
>JAISIF010000171.1 GCA_031262165.1 Myxococcales bacterium
AACAGACGCGCCGCCCGCCGCAGGAGCGCGGGCCTATCGTCTGGCTCGCAGCAGCGCGTGGCCAATAGGCACGTCTCGACCACGAGGGAGAGATCCTCGGGCAGGCGCGCGCTCGCCTCGATCTCCTCGAACAGCGCGGCGTCGCCAGGCCTGAGGAGCAGGGCGCGGCAGCGCGTGCTCAAGGCCACGGAGAGCTGATCGAGCAGATCGGCCTGGAGCTGGGCCATCTGGCAGAGCAGCTCGAAGCGCTCGTCCGGATCGGCGAGCGTCTGGAGCGCCCGCGCCTGGAGGCGCACGAGGCGCTCGGGGTCACCCAAACCCTCGTAGAGCCGCGTCAGGCTGCGCAGGGCCTCGCCACAGCCTGGTTCGATCTCGAGCAGCGCCTCCAGGCACTGGGCCGCGCCCTCGGCGTCGTCCAGGTGGTGTTCGAGCAGCTCGGCCAGCCTGAGCAGGAAGCGCGCGCTGCCCTCGGAGGACTCGCACTGCTCGAACTGCCGCATCAGGAGATCGCGCGCGTCGCCGAAGCGCTCCTTCTCGATGAGGAGCTCGACGCAGCGCGAGGTGATCTCGACGTTGCCCGGCGCCAGCTCACAGGCCTCGGTCAGATCTTCGAGGGCACCATCCGCGTCCGACATCTGGGTGACACGAGCGCCCGCGGCCCGCGCGAGGAGTTGGGCGCGCGCCGTGCGATCCTGAGTCGCCGCCGCCAGTTCCCTGAGGAAGGTGACGTGGCCCGCCCAATCGCCGCGCGCGTCGGCGAGCTGCTCCAGCGCCTCGAAGGCCTGGGGCATTCCTGGCCAGAGCTTGAGCGCCTCGCGGAAGTAGTCCTGGGCGCGTTGGTGTTCGTCCTCCGAGTCCGCCGCGCTCGAATCCCCCGTAGCGCGCGCCTCGTGGAACAGGGCCAGCGACAGACAGCAGCTGGCCTGCTGGTGGCGATCGCTGCCGTGCTCGACCTCCTGGCGCAGGGCGTTGATCCGCTCGCGCCAGCCCTCTTCCGTGGCGAGGCTCGCCAGCGCCGCTCCCAGACGCGCGGCCACCTCATCCTCGGGGGCGAACTCGGCGATCGCGTTCAAGACACGATGGGCCAGCTCGTGATGGTTCGGCAGATCGACGAGCGCCGAGACGAGCTCCAGCGCGCGGGCGAGAAAGGCCTCGTCGCCGAACCGCGCGCGCAGCGCGTCGAGTGTCTCGGCCGCCAGGCCAAAGCGCCCCAGCGCAAGCAAGTTGTCGAACAGCGCCTCCTGGAGCTCGCGCTGCTGGGGATCCGCCTCGATGCCCTCCTGCAAGAGGGCGAGGGCACGGTCACGGCGGCCAATCTTGAGAAACGCCCGCGCTGCCGCGGCAAAGAGCTGCGGCGCCTTGGGGCCGTCGAACTCGACGCGCGCGCGGTGGGCCGCGGTCCGCGCCAATGCCTCCAGCTCGCCGCTCGCCTCGTAGATCGTGAGCAGACCATCCAGCGCGCGCGGGCTGTCCGGGGCGAACAAGAGCGCACGCCGATACAGCGCGGCGGCCTTCTCTGGCTGAGCGAGCTTGGTGCGCGCCAGATCGCCCATGATCTCGATGGCCCCGAGGCTCACGGGCAGATCGGGGAACGCCTGGACGCTGCGCTCGTAGGCCTTGAAGAGCTCCTCCCAATGGCCCTCGTTCACGAAGAGCTGCCCCATCTCCAAGAAGGCGGGAGAATCAGCGGGGACGAGTGAGGGATCCTTCAGGGAATGAGAGAAGTTGTCGTTCATGGGTGTCTTCCGGGGAAAAAGCGAAAGCGGCGAATATAGGTGGCACTCCAGTGGGCGCAAATTCCGAATGGTCACACGCCCGGGGCGAGGCCGCGAGCGCGCGATTGCCGCACCGCGTCGAAACTCGAACGGCGCATCCACTCGATGATGATGTCGAGAGGAGCGCCGTTGGGAGAGAAGCAGAGCAATGGGAGCGGAGGGGGGGTCAGAAGGTGTATTTCATGTTCGGCAGGATGAGGACGCCAGCGCCCAGGTTCGTCACGCCATAGGCAAAGTCGAGATCGACGCCGACCGAGAAGTGGCGCAGCCGGGTGAAGTATTCGAGGCCGATGCCCGCGCGCACGAGGATGTCCATCGACTCATAGACGTCCTTGGGCCCCATGAGGCTGACGCCAGCGCCCGCGTGCGCGTCGAGGAAAAGCCGGTCGATGCCATTGTCGTCGGGCCGCCCCCAAAAGGCGTAGCTGCCGAGCAGGCCGATCGTGAACGCGGACACGTCGCCCGGCTTGTCGTTCGTGCTCCGGAACCCCGACGGCGTGTCGATATTGCTGCCCAGGACGAAGAGCCCCAGCGAAAAGCTCTTCGTGATGTCGTAGCCAAGCCCCATCTGGATGGAGAGGCCGGGCGAGATGCCCGAGTTTTCATCCGCTTTGGGACCGAACAGGACGAGCGCGCCCACCTGGGCTTCCAGGAAGAAGCCCCGCTCGACCTCCTCGAATTTGACGGCGGGCTTGTCCTCGATGGGAGCAGCGGCTTGGGCCAGGGCCAGGCAGGGGGTGAAGAGGGCCAGCGCAGTCAGGACAGAGAGAAGAGGACGCATAGACATGGTTTCGACCGGTCGTGGGAGAGTGTGACAGAGGCGTCCACAGCGAGCACCTCAGGACAGGGGGCGAAAAAGCGGCGGATTCAAGCAGCGGCCCGAGGGGGTTTCAAGCCTGGAGTCGCGTCCCAAAGGTGAACTGCGCTCCATCGATACAGAAAGTCAGAATGTGGAGAAATAGACGACCTGGGCGCCGCGGCCATCGGGGGTAGGCATGGGCATTGGAGCAGGTGTGCGGGCGGCGTCGATGCCCAGCATGATGCCGCCCGCCAGGAAGAGCGCGCCGCCCACGCTGAGGAGCGTCAACCCACCGTGCGAGAGGGCCGTGCGAGAGGTCGTTCCCTTGTCCACGAAGCGCGAGCCGAGAAAGATGAGTCCGCCCAAGCCCAGGAGCGAGCCGCCCGTCCCCATTCCCGAAATCCCGAACTGCTTGAGCTTGGTCCCGCGCCGCGGCTCGTGATCCAGGAAGGACTCGCCAGACGATCCCCGGAATTCGAGTTCCAGCTTGTCCGAGCCGCCCTTCGAACCGGATTGCCTGGGCTGGGAGGACGACGCCTGCGTCGGCGCGCCTTCACCATAGGAATACCCAAAGAGCTGATCGGCTGTCCTGTCATCGGCATCGGTCGCCAGGGCGGGCACCGACAGCGATGAGACAAGCAGCAGGACTGCGGCCCGCACGATTCTGCAACGCATCGGATGAACGTCCTCCAAAGGGATGCTGCGACAAAAGGGGCGCCCCTAAACGTCGAAACAAACGGCGCGTCAACTACAGAGCACGCCAGCCATTGGGTCACGCGCCTCTCACCTGCCCCTTTCCTTCCTTCGCCGAATGGCGTTGCCCGCAACGCCTCTAGGGCCTGTCTTCGACTTCGGACCGACCGAGCCGGGCGGAGGGAGGACGAGGTCGCTGTCCCGAAGGGGGCGATTCGGTTTTGAATCTCGCCATCCTGCCTATCGACGATGTGTAGGGGCGTTGCGTGCAACGCCCGTCGTGTTCGTCTCGAATGACGACCGCAGGGCCTGTCTTCGACTTCGGACCGACCGAGCCGGGGGAGGGAGGACGAGGTCGCTGTCCCGAGGGTGTCGATTCGGTTTTGAATCTCGCCATTCCGCCTATCGACGATGTGTAGGGGCGATTACCAATCGCCCGTCGTGTTCGTCTCGAATGAAGACCGCAGGGCGTTGCCCGCAACGCCCCTACGCAAGACACACATCTTCGGACCGAACCGACGAAACAACGACATTCACGCACTGTCTTTCACGGCAATGCTCCGCTCGGCAGGCTGAGCCCCTATCTCTGCCGCCATGCCCTCCAGGCCAACCCTTCCGACGAGCGCGTGATGATCCGATGCCTGACTCCGCACGACCTGCGCGTCGAGCGCTCGTAAGGAATCGCTGGCGAACAGGTAATCGATGCGCAGCGCGGGAAAGAAAGGCCCCAGGGGCGCGTGCGTCCCCCCCCTGCCCTGCCCTGCCTCGGTAAACATGTCGCGAAAGGCCGTGGTGATGGTGCGGTGCATCGCCGTCCCTGCGCGACCATTGAAGTCTCCGAGCAAGAGGCAGTGGGGCTCGCCTCGCAGCCGCTCGACGATGGCGCGAGCCTGGAAGAGCCGCGCGCGCGCTCGGTCGGGCCGATGGGTCAGGTGGGTGAAGGCGAGCGTCAGCGGCCACGACCAATCGCCTGCCGCACCAAGCCTCATCTCTGCCAGGCCGAGCACGCGCGGTTCAGCGCCCAGGGGAACGGGCAGCGGCATGGCCGGGAGTGCCTTGAGTGGATACCGCGAGAGGAGCGCGAGGCCATAGTCGCCACCATCGCGGCGCAACGTCGGCACGAAGAGGTGGTGCTCGAACCCAGCTGTCCGAGCCAAAAACTCGGCCTGATCGATCCCGCCGCTCAATGCGGTTCCCCGCTCGACCTCCTGGAGCGCGATGAGATCGGCGTGGAGCGCCTCTATCCCATTGGCAATGCCCACGATTCCCCGGCAACCGGCCTGGATGTTCCAACTGGCGATACGCAGGACCTTGGGAATCGGAAGCGTCATCGGCCAAGACGAATTTGACGAAACTCTCAAAAGAGACCTCCCCGAGACGATGAAACGGAACGCGCGGTCACCTTCATTCCAGCGGATGGGAAGGCTGTGAGAGGCCCTCTTTTCCCTTGAGAGTTCGACCGAGTTGGCCTTTGGTCCGCCGCTTTCGATGAAATGGTAGGTCTACTGGAGGAACGAATGATCCGAACCATCGTCACTGGCGTCGCGGGCCGCATGGGCCAGACTCTCGTTCGAGCCCTGCACGAGGCACCCCTCGACTTCAAACTGTGCGGCGCCACCGAACAGCTTTCGAGCCCGGCCGTTGGACAGGACGTGGGCGTGGTCGCGGGTATTGGCCCATGCCGCGTCCCCATCCGCGCCGCGCTCCGGGAAACGCTGGATGACGCGCTCGCGGCCAACGGCGACCGCGCCGACATCATCGTCATCGACTTCAGCCATCCCGAGGCATCAATCGCCCACGCGCGGATCTGTGCCGAGCGCGGCGTGGGCATCGTCATTGGGACGACCGGCTTTGACCGCGAGGCGACGTGCGCCCTCGACACCATCGCGAAGAGCATCCCTCTCCTCGTCGCCCCCAACATGAGCGTCGGCGTGGTCTTGCTCCAAAACCTGGTGCGGGAGGCCGCGCGCGTCCTGGGCCAAGACTACGACGTCGAGATCCTGGAGATGCACCATCGTCACAAGAAGGACGCGCCCTCGGGCACGGCGCTGAGGCTGGGAACGATCGCGGCCGAGGCACTCGGACGTGATCCAGCGACGAGCTTCCGGCGCTCCCGCGAGGGCAACATCGGCGCGCGCTCGGACGAAGAGATCGGCCTGCAGACCTTGCGCGGCGGCGACTGCGTGGGTGAGCACACCGTGTTCTTCGTAGGACAAGGTGAGCGCATCGAGCTCACGCACCGCGCCTTTAGCCGCGCTCAGTTTGCCCAGGGAGCGCTGCGCGCGGCCAAATTCCTCGCCGGAAAACCCGCGGGCCTCTACGACATGGGACAGGTCCTTCGTATGACCCCGCAGTGAAATGAAGTGGTGGCGAGTTTTAACGAACGAGCTCCTTGAATAACGAGTTGCTTTCCAACCGCCTCTACTTGGAAGCCCCGTCGTCATTGCGAGGAGCTTTGCTCCGAAGCCATCCTTTGATTCATCGTTTTTTTGATTTTTATAAGGACGGTCGAGCACCCTGGATTGCTTTGCATTTCTCCTCGCAATGACTGAGCGATATTTTCTCGACAAACATGTCGTCCTTGCAAACGAAGCGAAGCAATCCAGGGTGCTCGTCAATGGTTCGGACTTATCCCTCGATGAGGACCGAGCACCGCGAAGGACGGGGAGAGCCAGACGAGGCGCGAGGCGGGCACTTCCAGACGGAAGTGACCATCGAAGCAACGAAGGCTGGCGTTTCACGGACAAACTTTGGCGACGGAATAATCGATGGATAATTCCTTGATGGATGGCCGCGTCGCTTTACTTCTCTGATTTGAAGACGAGTCTCTCACGTATTTCGTTAAGACTGCTCCACCAAATCCAGAATTCCTTATTAATATTAAAAACAAATGATGGCACAGAATGATGCGGTGATATTTTTTGACCACGCCATGCCCTTTCGTGTTAGCCCGCCGCGTTTTTTTTGCGGCCACTTGCTCGGAATGACGACTTTTCGAATCACGCTGGCTGCCCCATTTGAGGACATTTCCATGCTGGAATTGCTCAAGCCTGTGCCCGACTTCACCGCCATTGCCTTTCGCGACGGCAAATTTGCCCCCATCTCCCTGAGCGAATTCGAAGGGAAGTGGGTGGTGCTCTTTTTCTATCCCCGCGACTTCAGCTACGTCTGTCCGACTGAGATCATCGAGCTGTCGCGTCGCGCCCCAGAGTTCCAGGCGCTCGGCGTCCAGCTCCTCGGTATCTCCTGCGACTCGGAGTTCTCGCACCGCGCCTGGACCGAGGTGCTCGGCAATGTCGCCTTTCCGCTGGTCGCCGACTTCGACAAGGAGATCTCGCGCGGCTACGGCGTGCTCCTGGAAGGCGGCTTCCCTGCCCGCGCGACCTGCATCCTCGCCCCTGACCGCACGCTCCAGCACCTCAGCCTCAACAACACCAACGTGGGCCGCTCGATCGCGGAACTCCTGCGCCTGACCGAAGCCCTGCAACTCGGCGCACTGCTGCCGGTCGAGTGGCACCGAGGCGAACCGCCCCTCGTCGAGTTTTGATTTTGACGCGGGCACCTCTCTCCACGTGGACGAGTCTGTCACGAGAGAGCGGAATGCAGCAGAGGCGAGGCCTTGAAGCCTGGCGCCTCACCCAACTCGATTGAATCGGCCTCCGCTCGCGCCGTCAGACGGCGCGGATGGCCCGCGCGACGTCCCCCGCGATTTTCCCGTTCGAGCGCTGCTGTCCTGGCCGCCGAGCGCGGAGGTTGCCGCCCGAGACCTGATGAAAGGGAACGACCGCGCCGCGCGTTGCCCTGACCCGCCTCGAGTTTCCCCAGCCCTCTCGTCTCTTCACCAGAGTCCCGACCGCGACTGGCCGACCGACAAGCACTGACTCAGAGATTCAGAACACCGACCCATGAACCCACTCGAAAAAGCGCTCCTGTTCATCTTCCTCTTGGCCACCCTCGTCCTCGTGCATGAGCTCGGGCACTACCTCG
Source organism: Myxococcales bacterium (assembly GCA_031262165.1). Lineage (GTDB taxonomy): Bacteria > Myxococcota > Myxococcia > Myxococcales > UBA5297 > UBA1203. The sequence continues at coordinate 7,255 of JAISIF010000171.1, forward strand.
CGGCCAAGCTGTTCCGGGTCAAAGTCCTCACCTTCTCCATTGGCTTTGGGCCCAAGGTCCTCAGCTTCCGCTGGGGCGAGACCGAGTATCAGATCGCGGCCCTGCCCCTGGGGGGCTACGTCAAGATGGCGGGTGACGACCCGACCGAGCCTCTGCCCGACGCGGACAAGGGCCGCGGCTTTCTCGAACAGGCGGCCTGGAAGCGCGCGCTCATCGCATTTGCCGGGCCAGCGATGAACCTCGTCTTCCCCATCCTCGTCTATTTCATCGCCTTCTCCATGACGGGCAGCGACTACGCCCCGCTCGTCGCATCGGTCTACCCAGACCAGCCTGCCTACGCGGCGGGCCTCAGGCCAGGCGACCGCATCACCTCCATCGAGGGCCAGCCCATCCGCTACTTCTCGGAACTCCAGGAGGCCGTGCGCCCACGCGCCGAGTTGAAGACCTCCCTGACCTTCCAGCGCGGCGGCAAGGAGCTGACCGCGACGCTCGTCCCGAGCCGCTTCGAGCAGCAGTCGATCCTGGGAACGCAGGTGCGCGGCATTCTCGGCATTGGCCTGACCGCCCGCGCGCCGCTCGTGGCCGTGCCGAATGCCTCTGAACAGAGTGACTCGCCCGCCGCGCGCGCTGGACTGAAGACCTTCGACCGCATCGTCAGGATCGGCGAGCGGCCGATCAGGAGCTACCCCGAGCTGGCCGAGGCCCTCTCCCGCGCGAGCGGCCCCGTGGAGCTCACCGTGGCGCGCGACACGCTCGTGGGTGGTGGCGCGGGTGCGCTCACGACATGGGACACGTTCACCACCCAGCTCGCGCCGCGGCCGATCGACCTCGATGAAGGGCAGGAGGCAACCGCGGTCGGCTTCGAGAGCACCTTCGGCATCGAGCCGATCGACCTCTATCTCTTCTCTGTCGAGGAGGGCTCGCCCGCCTGGGAGGCCGGGCTTCGGCGCGGGGACAAGATCGTCTCGCTCGACGGTCAGCCCATCCTGAGCTTCGCGACCTTTGACCAGCTGCGCGCCCAAAAGGGCGAGGCCGACCTCGACATCGCCTTCGAGCGCGCGGGCGAGCGCTTCGAGCGCGTGGTGCGCCAAAAAAAGGTGAAGAAGCTCGACGAGTTCAAGAACGAGCACGAGCTCCTGGCGTTTGGCGCCATCGACGATCGCCGCGCCACGAGCTTTGCCGAGATCGAGAAGGTGCCGCTCAAGCTGTCGCTCGGAGAGGCCTTCGTGAAAGCGGTTCGCGTGCTGCCCCAAGAGATAGGCCAGACGCTGCACGGCATCTGGCTCCTCGTGAGCCGCAAGCTCAGCGCCCGCAATCTCGGTGGCCCCATCGCCATCTACCACGTGACGATTCAGTCGGCTGAAGCGGGCAGCGACGTGTTCCTGCGCCTGATGGGCTTCATCAGCATCAACCTGGGCCTACTCAACCTGATGCCCATCCCCATCCTCGACGGCTTCCACATCCTGTCGGCGGGCATCGAGGGCGTGCGGCGCCGTCCCCTGAGCGACAACACCCGCATCGTCCTGAACCTGCTGGGCCTGTTGTTCCTGCTCCTCCTGATGGGCCTCGCGTTCTGGAACGACATCGCGAACTTCGTGCTGAGGTAGGCCGTCGGTCCATGCCTCCTCCCGCTCCCCTTTGATGGAAGAGGGCCTTCGAAATCCGCTTGCGGGCCAATGGTCGCCAACGTAGGGCGCCGCGCCATTTGGGAATCCCCCCGCCCCAGCCGGAAGTTCGACTCCCCATGTCCGATTCACAACTCGACCGCGAGATCGCGCGGCGCCGCACCTTTGCCATCATCTCCCACCCCGACGCGGGCAAGACGACCCTCACCGAAAAGCTCTTGCTCTACGGCGGGGCCATCCACCTGGCTGGCTCGGTCAAGGCGCGCCGCAAGACACGTCACGCCACGAGCGACTGGATGGAGCTCGAAAAGCAGCGCGGCATCTCCGTCACCTCGTCGGTGCTCCAGTTCGAGCACGATGGCTTCGCGGTGAACATCCTCGATACGCCAGGCCACCAGGATTTCTCCGAGGACACCTACCGCACGCTCGCGGCCACGGACGCGGCGGTGATGCTCATCGATGGCGCCAAAGGCGTCGAGGCGCAGACGCGCAAGCTGTTTCAGGTCTGCCGAAAGCGCCACATCCCCATCTTCACGTTCATCAACAAGCTCGATCGCGACATCCGACCGCCGCTCGATCTGCTCGACGAGCTCGAGACGATCCTCGGTATCCGCAGCACGCCCATCAATTGGCCCATTGGCTGCGGCAGCGCGTTCAAGGGTGTGTTCGATCGCCATGACCGCCGCTTCCTGCTCTTCGAGGGTGGCAACCACGGTGCGCGCATGGTCGACATGACATCGCTCCCCGAGGGCGACCCATCGCTCACCAGCATCATTGGCCAGGGCCCGCTCGACGCGCTCGGCGAGGAGCTGGAGCTGCTCGATGTGGCGGGCGATCCGTTCGATCTTGGCCGCGTGCTCTCCGGCGAGCTCACGCCCGTCTTCTTTGGCAGTGCCATGACGAACTTTGGCCTGCTGCCCTTCCTCGAAGGCTTCCTGAAGAGGGCGCCGCCGCCCAGAGCCTACCGCGCACAGGCACAGGCACAGGCGCAGACGCAGACACAGAGCAGCAGCAGTGGCAGTGGCAGCGGCATCGAGGTGCTGGAGCGCACCGAGCCGAATCACCCGGACTTCTCGGGCTTCGTCTTCAAGATCCAGGCGAACATGGACCCAGCGCACCGCGACCGCGTGGCCTTCCTGCGCGTCTGCACTGGCCGCTTCACGCGCGGCATGAGCGTGCGGCACGTGAGGCTCGATCGGGACATCAAGCTCGCCAATCCGCAGCAGTTCCTCGCCCAGGATCGCCAGACAGTGGAGGAGGCCTTCCCAGGCGATATCGTGGGACTCTTCGATCCTGGCATCTTTCGGATTGGAGACACACTGTGCAGCGGCGCGCGCGTCGAATACGCAGGCATTCCGACCTTTTCGCCCGAGCACTTCGCGAGCGTCCGACTCAAGGAGGCGCTCAAGCGCAAGCAGCTCCAAAAAGGGCTCGAACAGCTCTCACAAGAGGGCGCGATCCAGCTCTTCCACGCGCCAGGTGCGGTCAGCCCAGAGCCCATCGTGGGCGCCGTTGGTCAGCTCCAGTTCGACGTGCTCAAGTTTCGGCTCGAACACGAATACGGTGTGGCGCCGATCCTCGACCCGCTGCCGTTCGTCCATGCCCGCTGGGTCGCCGAAGGCTCGCTCAATCCGAGCGCAGCAGGGACTGGCGACAGCGTGCGCAGCGTGGAGGACCTCTCGGGACGACAGGTGCTGCTCTTCAAGAGCGACTGGGCGCTCAATTGGATCCGCGACAAGAACCCTTTGCTCCTCCTCGATGACACGGCCACCGCGCGCCAGGCGTTGCAGGAATAGAGAATTGTTTGAAATGCCAGGGAGAATATCGGCAACGGGTGATTGATAATCGTCAATACAAATTCATTCGATGCCTTTCGGTTAGATTTGCTGTTTGATTTATTTTTACAGACAAGGGAAATCATCTCCCCCTTGTCTATAAAATCGTAGGGGCGCGATTCATCGCACCCTTGAATAGAAAAGCGAACTCCCCCTCCCCTCCCGAAAGGAACACCCATGAAGCGATTGTTCGTTGTCCCCGCGATTCTTTTGATTGCTGCGCTCAGCTTGAATGGATGCGCGTCCAAAAGATCATCCGCTACCGCACCCGCCGCCATAGACAACTCTCCGAAGGCGCCTGACGGCAGCAAAATCGAACGGTCATTTTCACTCAAAGAGATAAAGGTTTCGATTCCGTCGCTGCTCGTCGTCCAGAAATCGAAACGCCCTTTTTATATCGTCCTCGATCCGGCCAAGATAAAGGACGCCTATTATCCAAAGGTGGCTGGGGCATGGGGCAGGATGGCGACCGCCGAGTTGAAACATTTTCATGATTTCGTTCGACGTGATCTCGTCAAGGTGCTCCAAGATCAATTCGAAACAGTCACCGTCGTCGGACCTGGGTTCACGCCGCCCGAGTCCGCCGCATGGATCGCCGACGTCAAGGTCGATGATGTCGATGTCTTAGTTCGCCCAATGGGCACCATGACGTTTTCCAATTTTGAAATGCAATGGAGCTTTGCCGTTCGTGCGCCGGAGCAGAACGAATACCTTGCCTCCTACGCCTTCAAATCGACGAGCTCGAATTCATACAGAGACTTTCGGGAAGGCGCTTCACAAATGCTCGATTCCGCTGTTTCCGGTTTCCTGAAAGCCCTGACCGAAAAGAATTCGAACGACATCTCCATTCTCCAGATCCTCACGAAGGCGCCTGCCTCAAATGAACCCGCGAAGACGGCAGAGGAAAAGGCCCTCGAAGAATCGATCTGATTCACAATAACCCGTAGGGACGCCCCTCCTCCTCCTCTTACCTCCCGAAAGGAATTTCCATGAACCGATTGTTCATTGTCCCCGCAATTCTTTTGATTGCCGCACTCGGATTGAATGGATGCGCGTCCACGCCAAAGAAGAAAGCCCCCGATGGAACCACAATCTATCGGGTCTTCTCATTGAATGAGGTGACGTTGACTCCACCGTCATTGTTGGTCGTCCAGAAATCGAAACGCCCTTTTTATATCGTTCTCGATCCAGCCAAAGTTCAAGACACCTACTATTTGAAGGTTGCGGCTGGGATGTATGCCCGGCGGGTGACGGTCGAGTTGAATGATTTCAATCAATTCATTCAGCGCGATCTCGTCAAACTTTTCCAAAACCACTTTGAAACGGTCACTGTCGTCGATCCAACCTTTACGATTCCAGAAGCCGACGCATGGATTGCCGATGTCAAAGTGGATGTATTTCAGCAGAAAATCGGAAACGCCCAGATGTCTTCGATGGAAATGCTCTGGAGTTTTGCCGTGCGCGCGCCTCATCAGGCTGATTACCTCGCAACATGGACATTTGGATCAGCCAGTATGAAGATGTATCCTGGCAATGACATGGGTATTACCGCGATATTGGAGGTTGCCATTGGAGATCTTCTGCAGGCCCTGACCCAAAAGACCTCGAACGACATCTCCATTCTCCAGATCCTCACGAAGGCACCTGCCTCAAATGAACCCGCGAAGACGGCAGAGGAAAAGGCCATCGAAGAATCGATCTGATTCGAATTCAATTATTCATGGGGGCACGCCGTGCCCCTACAATTCGTTTGATATATTTTGGATTGATTTATTTTTATAGAAAAAGCGGATAAATTCTCTTACCTATAAAATCATAAGGGCGCGATTCATCACACCGCTTGAATAACAAAGCGACGAAGCCATCTATCTCCACCTATTTCCCCAACAGAACGCTCACGTTGCTCCCGCCAAACGCGAAAGAGTTGCTGAGCACGTTCTTGAGCGGGCAATCGAGGGCGCGTTCTGGGAGGAAGATGTCGAGTGCTGGATCGAGCGGCTGCGTGTCGAGAGCGCGCGGGAGACGACCAGCTTCGAGCGAGGCACAGGCAAAGATGGCCTCGGTGGCGCCGCCCGCGCCCAGCAGGTGACCTGTGTAGGCCTTGGTCGAGACGACAGGGATCTTCGCCCCGAAGAGAGCCGCGATGGCTCGGCCTTCGATCAGATCGTTGGCCTGTGTCCCAGTGCCGTGGGCGTTGATGTGGTCCACCTCCTCAGGGGTGCGTCCGGCCTGCGCGAGCGCGCCACGCATGGCTGCCAGCGCGCCGAAGCCGTCGGGGTGCGGATGGCTCATGTGGTAGGCGTCCGAGCTCTCGCCAACGCCGAGCAGGTGCGCGCGGGCCAGGCCTTCGCGTTCGAGGAGCAGCAGTGCCGCGCCCTCGCCGATGTTGAGGCCTTCGCGGTCAGCACAAAACGGGCGGCAGCGCATACGCGAGACGACTTCGAGGCTGCCAAATCCCCGCAGCGTGGTTTGGCAGAGCGAGTCAGCGCCACCGATCAGGACCGCGTCGCACAGCCCGCTCTCGATGAGGCGCTGCGCGCTGCCAAAGACCTTTCCGCTCGACGAGCAGGCCGTCGAGAGGGCGAAGGCAGGGCCATCGATCCCTGTGCGCTGTCGCGCGAACTCGACGAGCCCACCGAATGCGTGCTGGCGCTCGAAGTCGAAGTCAGCGGGGATCGCGCCAGTCGCGCGGAACGCGTCGAACGCGCGCTCCGTCTCGGCAATGCCGCCCGTGCTCGTTCCGAGCACCAGGCCGATGCGCGCCGCGCCCCATCGGCAGCGGGCCTGGGCAATGGGTGATTCGAGCTCATCGAGAGCGCGCGCCAAGAGCCGCGCTGCTCGGCTGTCAAAGGCGCGCTCCTCGGGAGTGGTGAGCGGCGCGAGCTCACCTTTGGCCTCGCCAGCGAATGTCTCGAACGGCAGGGGCCAGCGGCAGGCAGTGAGGCCGGTCTCGCCAGCGAACAGCGCGGCGAGGACTTCGGTGGTGGTGCTGCCCAGGGCATTGGTCAGGGCAAAGGCCGTGATGGGGATGGGTGTGTGGCGCATCATCGTCTCGTCAAAAGTAAGAGGTGTCCTCGCCCTCTTCCCCTCCCTCTCCTTCTTTGCGGGAGAAGGAGATCTCCCCTGACTCGTGAGATCGATTCTCTCTGCCACGAGAGGGAGCGTGTCGCCCGAAGGGAGGGGAGAGGGAAAACTCGATTGCCTCGGAGGGCTCTTTGGCGCGGCGCCTCTAGCAATGGACAGATGGGGCGCGGGAGATTTTTCGACTTCACGCAAAGGCCAATGCTGGCAAGAGGGCGGGCCCGATCGTTCTGATGATTGGCCTCTCGCCGCGCAGGAGCTCCTCGATGAACCTCGACCTCACATCAGCCCTCGATCAGCTCCTCACGAACGGCACGTTCCTCGTCGTCGGTGTCCTCCTGCTCTACGTGGGGATGCGCTGGCCCAGGCACGCGCTGAAGCTGGCCGTGCTCCTCGTGCCGCTCACGCTGTGCTCGTCGATCTGGGCCGTCAGGGATTTTCAGAACGCGATGTCCACCATCTGGTCGTCGGAGGGCTTGCCCGCCCTGGCCCCCAACTGCGGCAAGAACGCCAAGTGTTTGGAGCACTTCGAGAAAGCCAAGAAAGCCGCGCGCGCGAAACAGCAGCGCGAGCTCCTCGAATCCCTCGTGGCGCCGCTCCTCCTATTCGCGATGACGGGGATCCTGATCCGCCGAGGCCGCTTCGCGCGCCGCCATATTTTGGCGCTGAAGGACAAGGATGCGCTGCTCGCCGCGCCGCTCGATGTCTCATCGATCGACGCGCCTCCGTTCGAACCTCCGAGAGACGAGGCGGAGGACGACACAGCGCGATCGCATGAGCGCGCCTCACCGTTGACGTGGCTCTCCGATCCAGACGCAGACGCCGAAGAAGCCGCGACAGACAGCGATCCGCACGAGCGCTGGTGGGCCACGAAAGCGCGCGCCGACGACGCCGAGGATCTGCCGCACCCCAAGTCAGCCCTAGATGCGTCGGACGACGACGCACGCTGGATGCCCAAGCCGCCGCCTCCACAGCAGGAGAGATGAGGCGACTCACATCCTGCCGCGTCGCTGCGCCTGTCCCTCGCGCCAGATGGCTTCGAGCTGATCGAGCTCGCGCCGCAGGATGGGGCGCGCGAGCGGCTCTGTCCGAGCGCGATCGAAGAGCCGCAGGGCGCGGTTCACGCGCTCCTCGATCTCGTGGGCGCGAACCGTCGAGATGCGGTGCAGCAGCAGATCTGCCGCCGAAGCGGCCAGGAGTCTGGCGACATCGCCGCGATCGCGCAGCGTCTCGTCGCGCCCCTCACCACCGCCATGGATCAGGCGGAGCCCTCGGGCCTGCGCCTGTTCGCGCGGCGTGAGCGCTCTGGGCGCATCGCTCTTGGCTCCATCTGATCGCATGGCGGCGGCTGATAGCACGGACGCGCACCGCGCCAAGTTTCCAGGAGGCGCACCACAGGGCGATCGAGCTCTCAAATCGATCGACACGACCACTCCTTCAACGCGGTGCGCCACCACCCTCAAAAGAGGGAGGCCTTTCCTTCTCGCCGAGGGGGATGTCGGCAAAACTGACAGGGAGAGTTGCGGGGGCGAGCGTTGGAACTCGATTGCTCCGAGGAGCGGCAAAGGCCAGCCAGCCGAGTGGCGCGTGGCTAACTTCGATCGAGTGCGGGGGCAATGGAGGCGGCGATGCGCGGGCTCTTGAGAGTGGCTTTGGTGACGCTCGTCCTGGGGAGCATCGTGAGCGTGCCGCTGTTTTGGAAAGCGAGGACCGACGCGGTGTCATCCGATCGCAGCTCCGACGAGGTCGTGCTGGTCCTCCATGGCATCCTGCGAACGAGTGATGGCCAGTGCGCCGTGCTCTTCACGCCCGACAGCGGCGAGCACGTCCTGCCCATCTTCATTCAACCCTTCGAAGCCGAGACGCTCTTCGAGATGCTCCGCGTGCCCAACGATCGCGAGCAACAGCTCAGCTCGGATCGCATGACGCTCGCGCTCATCGACAAGCTGGGCGGTCAGCTGGAAGGGCTGCGCATCGAAACGCCCGAACCGCTCCGATCCAAGGGCCGACTCCTGCTGCGCGGGCCGTCGGGCCGCTTTGCCCTGTCAGCGCCAGGCTTTCTCGTGATCTCACTCGCGCTCTTCACGACAGCGACGCTGAGCATCGATCGGGCTGGACTCGAAGCCTGGGCTCTATCGAAGCGCGACTTCCAAGCCCTGCTCGACTCGCTCGAAAGAGGCGCCCAGGCGCAAGAGCGATCGGAGAGGAACACGGTGGATCCCGCTCCAGGCTCGTCGGGCTCCATCGATCTGTGAAGGATCGATGAGGCGAGGCGCTCGCTCCCCTCGCCTTCCAGCGCTTCGCGCCACCTTCCTTTGAGGGAGCGGCGTTTGGCGAAGTTCCCCGACGTGTCTCAGCCTTCGAGGAGGCGGAAGCTCTCTTCCTGAAACAGCGCCATGTCTTTGGCGAATGGCTGCAGGTCCGTCATGCGTCGCAGGCGCTCGAAGCGCTCCGCGACCTGGCTCGCGGTGACGTCGATGAGGCGCTCCAGGCTGAAGCCCTCCACCGTGAAGGAGGCCAGCACGGTTCCGATGGCCGTGGCCTGCCGCAGCGTGGCTGGCGTAACCTCGCCGACGCGCGCGAGAAATCCCATGAAACCACCGGCAAAGGAGTCTCCAGCGCCGGTCGGGTCGCGCACCTCGGCTGTGGGGTAGGCGGGGATCGAGAAGAAGCCGTGTTTGTCGAGCAGCATGACACCGTATTCGCCACGCTTGATGACCACGACGCGCGGCCCCATGCGCAGGATCTGCCGCGCAGCGCGCACCGTGCTCGACTCACCGCTGAGCGCCCTCGCCTCGGTGTCGTTCACGAAGAGCAGATCGACGCGCTCCAGCGTCTTCCGAAGCGCTTCGCCCTTGCGGTTGATCCAGAAGTTCATCGTGTCGGCGGCGACCAGCTTTCGATGATCGATCTGGTCGAGCACGCGGCTCTGCAGATCCGGATCGATGTTGCCCAAAAAGACGAAGGGCGCATCGCGAAACGCGCTCGGGAGCACAGGGTTGAACTGCTCGAACACGTTCAGCTCGGTGTCGAGTGTCTGCGCCTCGTTCATCTGGTCGCAATAGCGGCCGCGCCACCTGAACGTGCGGCCATCGGCCTTGGTCAGCCCCGCGAGATCGACGCGGCGGTTCTTCAGGAGCTGGACGTGGCGCTCAGGAAAGTCGGCGCCCACGACCCCGACGAGTTGGATCGGCGAGAAGTAGGAGGCCGCCATCGAAAAATAGGTCGCCGACCCACCCAGCACCTCTTCTCGAGAGCCAAACGGCGTCTCCACCGTATCGAGCGCCAAAGAACCGACCACGAGCACACTCATGACTTCCTCATTTTGGAGTTCATCTCGACGAAGGGCGCGACACCCCACGAAGGACACGAGCAACGCGGAGACGATGCACAAAAAAAATCCTGCACGAAGGACGATGCAGGACTCAAGCGCATCAAAAAAAGACCGGGGCTTTTAGCGCATGAGCACCACGAGTGGCAATGAAAATTTGGAATAATAGATGATTTGTTTTTTTATTTTATCCAATCGACCAAGCCACAAATCATTCGCCATTCCCATACCCATGAAGGCCCAGCGTTGTGGTGAACATCGATCCTAGTGGCGCGGCATGCTGCGTCACGAAGGACTTATCCCTCAATTAGGACCTTTGCACCGCGAAGGACGGGGAATGCCAGACGAGGCGCGAGGCGGGAGCAGACGCAAGTGATCGAGAAAGCAACGATGGCTGGCGTTTCACGGACCAGCTCGGCTCGGTCTGAATTCGAGGAAACGACCTACATTTGATTCGAATGAAAAAATTTAGGACTTATTCCTCAATTAGGACCTTTGTACCGCGAAGGCCGGGGAATGCCAGACGAGGCGCGAGGCTTTGAGCTTCCAGACGGAAGTGAAGAGCGAAGCAACGAAGGCTGGCGTTTCACAGACAAGTGGGGCGACGGAATAATTAAGAGATACGTCCTTAATTCAGATGAAATATTTAGGAATTATCCCTCAATTAGGATCTTTGCACCGCGAAGGACGGAGAAAGCCAGAATAGTCACGAGGGGGGAGCTTCCAAACAGAGGAGAAGAGAAGAGCGAAGCAGTGAAGACTGGCGTTTCACGGACGAGCTTTGGCGACGGGAGAATTGAGAAATAAGTTCTTAGTCGATAACAAATCGACCATTCGAATATCGGCGCATATTTCATACAAAACCAGTGAATCGATCAGACATCCCCCGCTCGCCCTCTCCCTCCCGTCAGCGCGGGTGATTACCTCTTCCCCGGCGTTTCTGAGGCATCCCTCTCGAGGGGCAAAGGCAGGAGGTGGGGCTGGATGCGAATCACCAGAGATTTCCGGGCGCTGCGGGGCAGCGACATCGTCTGTTTCTCGAACGATTGGACGGGCGATCCGCTCTCGAAGATGCACCTGATGCGCATCTTGTCGAAGGAGAACCGCATTCTGTGGATCGAGTCGCTGGGCAACCGCGCGCCCAAGGCAAGCCTGCAGGACGCTCGACGCATCGGTCGAAAGCTCTCGGCCGCCGTCTCGACACTGAAGGCGCCGCGCGAGGTCGAGCCCAACCTGTGGGTCCTCTCGCCGCTCGCGCTGCCCGCGTGGGAGAGCCGCCTGGCCGCTGATCTCAACCGCCGCTGGCTCGGATTTCAGATCGAGCGCGCGATGGCGCGACTGTCGTTCAAAGCGCCGCATGTCTGGTGCTTCCTGCCCTCGGCCGCGTGGGTCGCGACGAGTCTGAGGCGCCGCCTGCTCATCTATCACTGCGTGGACGAGTTCTCGGAGTTCACCGGCGCGCCGCAGAGCCTGCTCGAACAGGAGGCGCGACTGGCCAGCGCCGCGGACCTCGTCATCGTCTCGTCCGAGCGCCTCCTCGAACGCAAGCGACCGCTCAACCCGCGCATCGCGCTCGTGCGCCACGGCGTTGACCACGCCCACTTTGCCCAGGCCCTCTCACCCGAACTCGATATCGCCCCAGAGCTCGCGCGGCTGCCTGGACCAAAGCTCGGCTTCTTTGGACTCATCGAGGACTGGATCGACGCGGAGCTGCTCGAAGCCGTGGCCCGCGCGTTTCCAGGCGGCAGCCTCGTGTTGCTCGGCCGAGAAAAGGCCTCGTTCCCGCGCCTCAAATCACTCCCGAACGTCCACTTCCTGGGCGGCCGCCCGTATGCGTCGCTGCCCTCGTTCTGCAAGGGATTCGACGTGGCCCTGATGCCGTTCCGCATCAACGAACTCACGCTGAACTCCAACCCGCTCAAGGTGCGCGAATACCTGGCCGCGGGCCTGCCGGTCGTCTCGACGGCCATCCCCGAGATCGAGGCGCTCGGCCAGTGCGCCATCGGCCGCGACACCCAGTCATTCATCGAGGCCATCCAGCGGGCGCTGAAGAATCCTGGCCCATCGAAGAAGCGCTCCGAGGCGGTCCGCGATCAGAGCTGGGAAGGCCGGGTCGAGGAGCTCCGCCTGCTCGTAGGCAACGCTGAAGCCCAAACGGGCGCT
>JAISIF010000170.1 GCA_031262165.1 Myxococcales bacterium
TCCATACGGGCAAGCGGTGTCAGGGGGATCGTTTTGAACGATATCGACACGCAATCTCGACGATCATCCTGGATTGCTTCACTTCGCTCGCAATGATGGAACGATTCTTTCTCGACAAACGATTCCTCATTGCGGGCAGCAAAAGAGACGAAGCAATCCATTGACGATCAGCCTCGCTAAACAAACTGGATTTCTTTGCTTCGATCGCAATGACGGAACGATTCTTTCTCGACAAACGATTCCTTATTTCGAGGAGCAAAAGAGACGAATCAATCCATTGACGATCCGACTCGGCAAACAAACTGGATTTCTTTGCTTCGTTCGCAATGACGGAACGATTCTCTCTCGACAAACGATTCCTCATTGCGGGCAGCAAAAGAGACGAAGCAATCCATTGACGATCCGACTCGGCAAACAAACTGGATTTCTTTGCTTCGTCCGCAATGACGGAACGATCCTCTCTCGACGAACGATTCCTTATTGCGAGGAGCAAAAGAGACGAATCAATCCATTGACGATCAGCCTCGGCAAACAAACTGGATTTCTTTGCTTCGATCGCAATGACGGCTTCATGAAATAAGGACTCATCCCTTCATGAGGACCTTTGCACCGCGAAGGCCGGAGAATGTCAGTCGAGGCGGGAGCTTCCAGACGGAAGTGAAGAGCGAAGCAACGAAGACTGGCATTTCACGGACGAGTGGGGCGACGGGATAATGAAGGGATAGGTCCTGAGTCCTAAATTCACTCAATGAAATCAAACAAGGTCTTTCGCGTGAACCTCGTGCGCGGGTTTTCCTTGTCCTGGCATTCGACGCACAATTCGACCCACGGCATGGCCTCCAGGCGTCTGGGCTCGATCTCCTCCTCGCACGATGCGCACAGGCCAAACTCATCGGGACGCTGTTCGAGGCGCACGAGCGCCTTGTGGATGCGCTGGCTCGTCTGGGTCGCGTTCTTGTTCCGCGTGGACGCGATGGACTGGAGCATCTCGTTGAGTGGCCGCTCGTCGTCACCGGCGCGATCCAATTCGCCATTGCCGGGATCGATGGCCGCGCCGTCCTTGGCGAGGAGCGCGTCGCGGTGTTGGAGGAGGAGAGCTTTGAAGTGAAGGAGCTCGGCGGGTGTCACGTCAGACCTCGTTGAGGCAGGAGGAAAGGCCCGCCCCTTTGGCGTCGTTTTTCGAAAATGAGAAGTCCCTTCATGTCATGCCCGGTCGGGCTTTGATTTTTCGGCTGGCATCGAGGCCTGGCGCGCCGCGACGAAAACCGCCTCATCGACGGCAAGGATGACGAGAACTCGATTGCCCTCGCCCTCACCCCTGACTAAGGGGCCGCGCCCTCATCCCGTCCGATAGGCGTGCGCCATCGGAGGGGAATCGCCAGAAGAACGCCTCTGTTTGGTCGGCCTTTTGTTCGAGCGCCTTCAGCCCGAGCCTGGACTCCGCCCACGCCCCTTCCTCGAAAGCCGAGATTTTCGACATGCCTCTGCCGTCCGCCCTCGCCTTCCCCGCGCCGCTCGCCAGCGCTGGCCTCGATTACTTCGACATCATCCTGCACTCGGGCCCCATCGGCATCGGCGTGCTGCTCCTGCTCATCGGAGCCTCCATCGCCTCGTGGGCCATCATCGCGCTCAAGTATTTCCACCTGCGGGACGCGCACAAACAGACGGTGCGCTTCCTCGACTTCTTCTGGAAATCCAAACGGCTGGAGGATGTCTACGAGGAAGCCGAGAAGCTGCCTGTCTCGCCCATCAGCCAGCTGTTCCGCGCAGGCTATGTCGAGCTGACCAAGGTGACGGCGAACAGTGCTGCGCCCACGCCTGTTGCCTCGGCGACGATGTCGGTCGAAGGCTCTGCCGCCCTCGATGCCGCCGTTGCCCCACAGTTCAAGAAGGCAGAGGACGACGATCTGGAGAACATCGAGCGTGCCCTGCGCCGCGCGTCCGTCTCGGAGCTGACCTATCTGGAATCGAAGGTCTCGTTTTTGGCCACCGTTGGATCGGCTGCGCCGTTCGTCGGCCTGTTTGGGACGGTCTGGGGGATCATGGGCGCCTTCCAGGACATCTATCTGCAGGGCAACGCCAACCTTGCCACCGTGGCCAAGCCCATCTCCGAGGCGCTCATCGCCACTGCCGTGGGCCTGTTCGCCGCCATCCCCGCCGTCGTCGCCTACAACTTCTTTCTCTCGAAGATCAAAGTGCTCGAAGGCGAGATGGAGAGCTTCTCCAGCGACTTCCTCAACATCGTGAAGCGCCACTTCTTCAAATAGCGCCTAAGCCTCGCTCTCCTTTTTGCCGCTCTTTCTTCAAAGGCGCCCGCTCCCACGCGTGAGCAAGGGCGATCCGTCATCCTCGAACGAGAGCGCTCTGGGCAGAGGGGCCAAAAATCGCTCCTCACAATCAAACGAGACACGAAAGGTTTTGACGCATGGGCATGTCCACCGGAGGCGGCGGCCGCAAGAGCAGGAGCGCGATGAGCGAGATCAACGTGACGCCGCTCGTCGACGTGATGCTGGTGCTGCTCATCATCTTCATGGTGACCGCGCCGCTCATCCAGCAGGGCGTCAAGGTCCAGCTGCCCAACGCCAAGGCCGCGCCGGTCGAGGCCAAGGAGAAGAAGCTCGTGCTCGCCGTGGATGCGCAGGGCCGCGTGTTCATCGGCGACGTAGAGGTTCCGATCGATGAGCTAGAGGTGAAGCTCAAGACGAATGCCAAGGCGCAGGCCGACAACGAGATCTTCCTGCACGCCGACCGCGCACTCCGCTACGGCGTCGTGGTCGAGGTCATGGCCGCAGCGCAACGCGCTGGCATCGAGAACGTCGGGATGATCACCGATCCGACAGGGCAGGCAGGCGAGGTCACCGCGCCAGCGCCCATCGATGCCAAGGCCAAGGGCGCCCAAAAATGAGTGGGATGACGCCTCTTCACGACAGGCGCGCGCCCGAAGCGCTCATCCCGTTGGTGACGGCGCTCTCGGTCCTCTTGCATGCGCTCGCCATCGGTGGCGGGGTGTGGCTCTCGATGCGCGTGCCACCCAAGCTCGAGCCAATGCAAAAAGTCGTCACCGCCAAGCTCGTCCGACAGGGCAAGCCGCGCGACGATCGCCTGCTGCCACGCAAACAGACGCCACCAGCGCCAGCACCACCGCCCAAGGCCATCGAGGTGCCACTGCCCAAGACCGCGCCCACGCCGCCGCCCGTCCAGCAGGCCAAAGCTCATCCCCCTCAGCCCAAATCACAGCCCAAACCAAGCAATACAGCTGCGCTGGCCAACGCTGCCCGACGCCAAGGACTCTTCAGCGCGTTTGCTGCCACGGCCAAGCCCTCGGACGAGGCAATCGGCGAAGCGGACGGCGATCCCGAGGGCGACAGCGACAGCGCCGAGGAGGGCGAGCGCTACTTTGGCCTCATCCTGGCCAAGGCGCGGCGGCACTACGGCATCACCAAGACCATCTCCCCACAGGAGCTCATCCGCCTCAAGGCCATCGTCGTCCTCTACATCGGCACGCAGGGCGAACTCATCCAAGAGCCCGAGCTCCAGAAATCGAGCGGCAATGCCCTGTTCGATCAGGAGGTTTTGATGGCGCTCAAGAAGGCCGCGCCATTCGGACCACCGCCTGCCAACCTGGCCCAGACACTTCGGACCGTGGGCATCGCCATCGAAGCCACGCCATGATCTGGCCTCTCGTGTGAGTGGGCGCTCCCCGACGCCTGCCGCTCGATAGCCAAAGCACTGAACGACGCGACAATGCTCGCCGCGCCACGCCTCCCCCACCCCAGAGCTCTCGACATGAACCCTCGACGCCAATCCACCCGACTGCTCATCGCCATCCTTGCCTTTGCCCTCCTCTTGCTGCCGAGCCTTGCCTTGGCACAGCTCCAGCCTGGAGAGCCCCAACCGCAGACGCCTCCGCCTCCGCCTCCGACAGGATCGAGTGCACCCTCGACATCAGGTGCCGTCGAACGCCCCATGCTCTCGCTGAGCGGCGCCAACTTCCGGCCCATGCCCTTGGCCATTGCGAGGCCTGTCTCTCCGCCCGATCAAGACAAGGCACGTCTTGCAGCCGAGACCATCGACGCGGCTCTGCAACAGGACCTCGGCGTGAGCGGCCTGTTCGAGCTGCTCGATCGCCGCTCATTTTTGGCTGATCCGAGCGAGGGCAGCAGCGCTGCGGACATCAAATTCGATCGCTGGCTCGATGTCGGCGCAGAGACGCTCGTCAAGGTCCGCGTGACGAGCAGTGGCAACGACGCGATCAGCGCCGAGTTTGGCCTGTTCAACGTCGTCCTCGGCAAACAGGAGCTCTCCAAGCGCTACTCGGTGAGCAACACCAGCGAGGCCCGCGCGCTCGCACACCGCTTTGCCGACGACCTCGTCACGTTCTACACGCGCGAACCCGGCGCGTTTCAGACGCAGCTGGCGTTCGTGCGCAAGGTCAAGGGCACCAAGCAGATCTTCGTCGGCGACTGGGATGCTCAGAACGCGCGCCAACTCACCTCCAAGAGCCTGAATCTGCTGCCGTCGTGGCTGTCGAATGGGCAAGAGATCACGTTCACCGGGTATCAGTCGGGCGCGCCCGCTCTCTACCGAATGCACACGGATGGCACGGGCCAAGAGCTCGTCTTTCGCCGCTACTCGACGCTCGTGACGGGTGCCTGCTTCAGTCCGGACGGCAAGCGGGTCGCGTTCGCGATGAGCCAAGAGGACGGCAACAGCCACCTGTGGATCGCCGATGCGAACGGCGAAAACGCGCGCCAACTCACGAGCGGCTTTGGCATCAACTCGAGCCCCTCGTTCAGCCCAGATGGACAGCGCATCGCCTACGTCTCGAACCGCGCGGGCAATCCGCAGATCTATGTGATCGCGGCAGCAGGTGGCACGCCCAAGCGCCTGACCTTCCAGGGCAACTACAACCAGACGCCGGAGTGGTCGCCGCGCGGAGATCTCATCGTCTTCACGGCTCGCGACGAACGCGCCGCCTTCGACATCTTCACCGTCGAGGTCGAGACAGGGAAGATCACGCGCCTGACACAGGACTCGGGCAACAACGAGGAGCCGACGTGGTCGCCCAATGGTCGCCTCATCGCCTTCACCTCGACGCGCACGGGCAAGAGCCAGCTCTACGTGATGAGCGCCGACGGCGCGGCACAGCGCCAGATGACGAAGGGCAAGGACGAGGTCTTCACGCCGAGTTGGGGACCGTTCCAGTCCAACGCGGGGCAGGGCTCGGTGAACTCGGTGGCGGAGACACCGGCGCTAGCGAAATAGCGCGTGAGCGAACGGGTCGATCGCTCCATCGATCGAGACATTCGCCAGGGTCGCGAAATAGCGCGTGAACGAGCGCCTCCCGAGCGGGAGGAAAGAGAGAACGAAGGCCGCCTCGCTGTGACAGGGCGGCCTCTCGTTCTGTGATTTCGATTTCGATCAGACTCGATGCGTTGTCGTCGCGGGAAAGCGGTCGCCCCCCGCCCCTACAGGGCAATCGAGTTCTGTTTTTCGACCAAGATCGAGGCGTGTCGTCGTAGGGGCGTTGCGTGCAACGCCCTGCGGTCGTCATTCGACCCAAACACGAAGGGCCTTGCACGCA
>JAISIF010000185.1 GCA_031262165.1 Myxococcales bacterium
GACGAGCGCCACTGCCTTGCCGCCCTCGACCTTGATCGACTTGGGCGCGAGCAGCGTCTTCAGGCCAATGCCCTCTTCGACGCACGCCTCGATCTCCTCTGGGTCGGCTGGCATCTGCGCGCGGGTGCGGCGGTAGACGATGTCCACAAGGCCGTCTTTGACGAGGCGTTTGGCCGTGCGCGCCGCGTCCATGGCCGAGTTGCCAGCACCGATGACGAGCACCTTGTCGCCGAGATCGATGGCCTCGCCCTTCTTGGCCTTGTCGAGGAAGTCGAGCGCGTCGAACACACCTGCGGCGTTTTCGCCTTCGATGCCAAGCTTCTTGCCCGCGGCCGCGCCAATCCCCAGGAAGATGGCTTCAAAACCTGACTTTTTCAGGCTCTCGATGGTCAGACTTCCCCCGAGCTTCTGGCCAAACTTCACCTCCACGCCCTTGGCCGCGATGCGATCCAGGTCGGCCTTGAGCGCCTCTTTGGTGAGCCGGTAGGCGGGAATCGCGCTCGCCACCATGCCGCCGAGGTCGGCGTGCGCCTCGAACACGGTCACCTGCACGCCCAGCTCTGCCAGGTAGTTGGCTGCCGACAGGCCCGCTGGGCCAGCGCCAATGATGGCGACCTTGTGGTCACCTTTGGGCGGAAGATTTTGGGGCGTGGTTTTGCCGTGCTCCGCCGCGAAGCGCTTGATCGCGCGGATCTGAACGGGCTCGTCGCCGTGGTTGCGCACGCAGCGGTCCATGCAGGGGTGCGTGCAGACGTTGCCCGTCACGCATGGCAGCGGGTTGGTGCGCAGGATCACGTCGAGCGCCTCACTCGGCTTTCCAGCGGCCACCAGGCGCAGGTATTCGGGCACGTCCTGATGCGTCGGGCAGGCGTCCTGGCAGGGCGCACGACTGCAATCGAAGAAGCCAAGCTTCCACTTGCCCTTGGTATCCATGGCTTTGGCGCGCGACAGGAAGCGCTTTTGCGAGAGGACCTTGCCCACGTGGCGGGTCAGGTTGCCGCGTGCGCCGTCAGCGTGCTCAGAAGCAATCTTGGCGGGCAGCTCATCGACGCACGAGACGCCAGCGCGATCGAGCTCTGCTTCGAGGTTGTCGAGGAACTGGTTGAGGCGCGCGTAGCCGCCGGGCTTGAGGAGATCGGAGCAGACCGTCACCGGGCCAAGGCCATCGGCGATGAGGTCTGTGTAATTCTCCGCATCGGCACCACCGCAGAACGAGATGGAGATGTCGCCGTCCATCTCCTCTGTCACCAAGTGCGCGAGGGTGAGCGTGACCGGGTGCAGCGAGCGACCGGACATGTACATCATCTTCTCATTCGCCGGAAAAACGGGGCGGCCGTTCACCACCTCGAGCGTGTTCGACAGCTTGATTCCAAAGGTGTTCTCACGGCCAGCGGCCAGCGCCTTGAGGTTGCGGATCATGGCCATCGCGTCTTCGAACTTGGGGTCGTGCTCGAAAGCGATGTCTGGAACTTCGATGTCGAAGCCGCACTGGTCGTTGAGGATGTTGCGCAGGCGCTCTGGCCCGATGAGCGTTGGGTTGAGCTTGACCAGGGTGTGAACGCCGCGCTCGGCGATGAGGTAGCTGGCGATCTTCTCGATCTCCGAGGGCGGGCAGCCGTGCATGGTCGAGAGCGTGATCTGGTTCGACAGTTGGATCGGGATCTTCAGCTCACGGACAGCGGGGTAGAATTCGGCCACCGCATCGATCGCGGCTGGCAGGGCCTTGGAGGCATCGCGCATCTGGTCGAGGAAGTTTTGGACCGTTGGGCTCAGGATGCCTTCGAGGTTGTAGCCGACGCTCATGCTGAAGAAGACGCCGGGCGAGTCCAGGCCGAGTTTGTGCGCCATCGCGTGCAGGATGACCCAGGCCTTGAGGTATTCGTCGAACGACTCGGTGAGTGTCAGCTCCTGCGACCACTCGCAGTTGAAGGTGGCATCCTCGCTGTCGATGCAGGGCTTGGAGACATGGATGGTGTCGAGGACCTGGACCGTCTTCAGCTCGATGAAGCGGCCGCCGACGAGCCACGCTGCGATGATGTTCTGCGCGAGCTGTGTGTGCGGGCCAGCTGCGACGCCGAGCGGCGAGGCGAACGTCTTGCCCATGCGGGTCATCGCCAGCTTCTTCGAGGGGATCTTCAGATTCGCCCTGGGGATGCCGAGGATGGTGTCGCTCTCGTCGAGGTCGCGGAAGATCCAGCGGGCCAGGGTGGGCAGGGGCAGCGGGCGAAACGGTTTTTCCATGAGCTTGTCCTCGGGTGGATGTGGTGAACGGGGGAAGGGGAGGGGGAAAGGGAAGGGGAGGGGCGCGGCACAAAAAAGACGCCCTCTCGGACGTCGGAAGGGCGCTTGGGGAGAGACGTTCGGAAGCAGTGCTGCGTGAAAAACGATTGCGGATCTTACTTGTGATGGCGGTGAAAGGTCTAGGTCGTGTCCTCTAATTCCCCCATCGCCGCGCTGTTCCGCGAAAGGCCTGGCATCGTTGCATCATCGGTCACTTCCTTCAGCAGGAAGCTCCCTTCTCGCGTCTCGCCTGCCATTCCACGTCCTTCGCCCGGCTCGGTCCGAATTCGAGGCCCCGACCTAGCGCTCCAGGTGAGGTTTGGAGGGAAATCGAGCTCTGGATTTCGACCGACGAACGATGTGCAGGGGCGTTGCAAGCAACGTCCGTCGTGTTCGTGTCGAATGACGGCCGCAGGGCCTGGCAAGCAAGGCCCCTACGAAAAACACATCGTCGATAGGCGATAGGCGGGATGGCGAGATTCAAAATCGAATCGACACCCTCGGGACAGCGACCTCGACCGCTGCCTCGCCGCGTCTGAGCGTCAGGTGGACCGTGGTGCCGATCACGCCTCGGATGGCGTTGGCGATGGCCGCGAGCGGCTGTCCAGCCACGGCCTGTCCGTCGATTCGGATGAGCTCGTCGCCCATCTGGATGCCCGCGGCCTGGGCCGGGCTGAAGGGCATCACGCTGCCGACAGTGAATCGCTCGTCTTTCAAGAAGAAGGAGAGGCCGATGCCGACGATCTCGTCGGGCAGGCTCGCCTCCTCCGAGGTCTTGGGCGTCAGGAGGAGGCGCACGCGCGGCCCCGACGTGGCGACCGACTGGCCCTTGGGATGGAAGCCCTTTTTCTCGACGAAGAGCGTCAGCGAGTCGCCGCTGGGCGCCAGGCCGGTCAGATGAAAGGCGCCCTCGGCGTCCGTGCGCGCCCAGGCGCCGTCCGTCACGGGCGCCGCGCGCGTGAAGGCCATGAGGAGTGAGACATCGCTCGCCACGATGGCGCCCGCGATGGGGCTGCCGTCTGCCTCGGACAGGACCTCGCCGGTGAGTTCGACGCTCTGCTCCAGGCGCAGGTCGAGGCGCCCCAAGCGGTTGGGCCTGACCTCGACGGCTTGGAGCGTCGTGCCGCGCTGCCCTGGCGCGCTGACCTTCACGTCGTAGCGGCCAGGGAGCAGGGGCAGGTGAAACGTCCCCTCGGACGAGACGAAGCGCTGGGAGCGCGGCTGACCAGGCGTGGCCGCGTCAGATGGATCGTTCGTTCGAGCGGAGGCGATGGGGATGGCCGCGAGCGTGAAGTCGGCCACGCGCTCACCCCTGGCGCCGCGCACCGTGCCCTCGATGCCACTCGACGTGAGCACCAGGCTGAGGTCAGCGCTGCCCGCTGCCACGTCGCGCAGCTCTGCCTCACCCTCGGGCGCGCTGGCCGTCACGGTGAAGCGTTGGCCGGTCAGCCCTGTGAGGACGAAGCGGCCCGTCGCGTCGCTCTTCCAGAAGGGGCCTGCCCGCGTGCCGCTGCCCTGTGGCCGCGCGTCGATCCGGGCACCGGCGACAGGCACACCGCGCACGTCCAGCACGTGGCCCGCGAGCGAGGCGCTGCCGAGCACGAGCTCGATGCGCGCTTCTTCCCGATCCACGACGCGCAGGCCGCTCAGCTCGGCACGCCCCTCGGGGCATTGGGCCACGACGCTGTAGATCGAGGGTGGCAGGGCCGTGAGCCAGAATTCGCCGCGCTGACCAGAGGTGGCAAACGCCAGGGGGCGATCCTGAGTCGCGTCGCGCGCCTCGATACGGCAGCCGTTCTGGGGCGCTTGCTCGGCGCTGCGCACGACGCCTTGGAGCGAGCCGCCTTCGCCAAGGACAAAGTCGATCTCGCGCGGCTCACCCGGCTGCAGGTCGAGCGTGCCAGAACGCCCCTCGGCCCACCCGCCCGCGCGGGCCAAAAGCTCTATCGCGCCCAGTGGCGCGAAGCCCTCGAAGCGGCCCTGCCGATCCGTCGTGGCCACGGGCAGTGGCGCTTCTCTCCTCATCCCTGGATCGTAGCGCGCCGCAAAGATCTCGGCCCCGGCCACGGGCGCGCCTTGCGAGACGACCGTCCCGAACACCTTGGCGCCCCTGTCGAGCGCGAGCACCAGGTGCTCGGCTGGTGGCGCGATCGTCACGCGGCGCGCGAGGTAACCCTCTGCCTCGATGAGCGCGGTGAGGCGGCCGTGCGGCAGGCCGACGAGCGCGAAGTGGCCCGTGTCGTCGCTGTCCGTCCGCTGCCTCGCTGCCCGGATCACGGCGCCCGCGATCGGCGTCTGCTCGGGCAGGCCCACGACGATGCCCTCCAGGGTCAGGCCCTCCTGCAGATCGAGCGCGAGATCGCGCAGGTCTTCGCCCGCAGCCAATGGCAGGGGGCCGAGGCGCTCACTGGCCCAGGGCTCTTGGATGGCGAACAGGACGTAGTCGCCTGGCCTCAGGTTCGCGAACGCGAAGCGACCTGCCGCGTCGGCCCGCGCACGCCGGGCGCTCGGCCCTTCGAGAAAGACCCACGTGTCGGGGGCAGGCGCACCCGCGTGTGTGACGCGGCCCGCGAGCGTTCCTGTCCACTGGAGGGAGGCCGCGCGAGGTTGGGCGCGATGCTGATCGGTTGGGGCCGAGGCAGCGCTCGGCACGCTGGTGGACGAGCGTTGGACACCCTGCGCGATCTCACGGAACTGGGCGCCGACGCGCAGCAACACGCCGATCGCGACGAAGGCGAGGAGCGCGTTTCGGACGCGGCGTCGGCTCACGACAGTGCCTCCTCGTCATCCTCGTCGTCCTCATCCTCGGCTTCTTCGACATCGACATCGCCGAGCGCGGCATCGAGGGCATCGAGGCGCTCACAGGGTCGGTCTGCTCTGAGCTGTGTGTGTAGATCGATCAGCGCCTGGATGGCCTTGCCGCTGCGTTGGCGTGCGAGCGCGTCGATCGCCGTGTCCAGGGCGCTGAGTTCATCGACGAGCGTGTCGAATCGAATCGCGCGTTCGAGCGCCGCTGCCTCCAGCTCGCCGATGCGGCCCTCGCGCTGGAGGCACTCGGCGCGGCTGAGTTCGAGCTTCCGATCGAGCGCCTCGTCGAGCGCGCCCGATCGGTCGAGCCTGGCGTCCTGGTCGAGGACGAGGGCGTCGAGTGCCTGGACGCGGGCCTGGAGCTGCGCCATTGCCACCTTGGTGAGGCCCAGCTGCGCCTCGCGCTCGCGCCAACGCTGCTCGCTCTCCGCGCGTGCGCGGTCCGCCGCGTCGATCCGATCGAGCAGGGAGGCTCGCTCGGTCGTCAGCTCGTCGATGAGATGTTCGGTCCGCTCGGCGCGCGCTTCTGCCGCCTCCAGCGCCTGTCGAAGCTCGTCAAGGCGGCGCTCGAGGTCATCTCGTTCGCGCTGTTGTCGAAGCGCGGCTTCGGCGCGTCGAAGGTCGCCGGACAGCTTTTCGAAGCGGGCCGCGCTCCGTGCCAGCGGTTGGGTGGGGAGCGGGACGAGCGTCATCTCCTGCGGAAAGTCGAGGGGCGTGCGAGCGCAGAGCGCGATGAAGAAGGCGGCGGACGAGTGTTTGTCGAGACGGCCATCGACGGCGATCTCGAGCTCCTCACCAGCCATCAGTGGAGCGATCTGGCAGCCCCACATCGCGCTCTGCGTGGCAAAGCGAACCGAGGCAAAGCGCGCGGCGAGCATCTCTTCGATGGCGCCGAAGACGAAGCGCGGGGCAGGAGATCGGGTGGCCTGGCCGTTCAGTGAGGCCAGGGCGGTTCCGGTCGGATTTCGAAAGACGAGGACGACGCGCGCCTCATTGGACATCGCCTGGAGTGAGTGGAGCAGCGCGTCGAATCTCTCCTGAGCCGACAGCCAGGCGTGGCCATCGTGGACGATGAGGAGCGCTCGGGCGCCAGCGCCATCGACGGTCGTCAGATCGGGCAGCGGCCGCTCGTCGTTCGGCGCAGAGAAGAGCGAGTTCGCCTCTGCCGCGCCCAGCGCCTTCAGAAAGCGAGCGCCTGGTTCGAGCGCGGCCGTGGGATCGAGGAGCTCGATCGCGTGTGCGCCCTCGATGAACGGCGACAGGAAGGCGTAACGCGCGCGCCGCTCATCGAACTCGAGCGCATTGATCGGGATCTTGCGAGACGGGTCCACGAGCTCTGATCACTCCACTTCCTGAATCGGTGGCGCGGGCGGCGCTTGGTCAGGGATTTCGGTCGGGGCTGGGCCCTGGTCAACGGGAGGAGTGGCAGGCGCCTCCTGCGCTGGCGTCGGCAGTGGCAGTGGCTGTGGCTGTGGCGCTTCGACGGGCGGTGGTGGTGGCAATGCCTGGGGCTGGTCCGCGTGCAGGGCCGAGGTGTTCAGGATCGTCCGGGCGCTGTCCTGGATGGTCGTCAGGAGGGCCGTGGCCTCGTCGGCGTAGCGGCTGTCCTCTCCCTCGGTTGCCAGGCGTAGCTTGGAGAGGGCCTTGTGAAGCAGCGCGGCGGCCTCTTGCAGGCGCAGGCGCCCTTCGAAAAACGCCGTCCGAATCTGGAGGTCGCGCAGCTGGAGTTTCTGCGCGTCACTCAGGCCAGGGAGGCGCTCGGCGCGCTGGAGCAGGCGGACGGCCTCTTCGAGCGCTTGGGGGGTGGCGTTGCCCGCGCGCTGCTCGACAGCCTCACGGTGCAGATCGAACAGGACGCGGTCGAGCTCGTCGCGTTCCGCATAGACGCGGGACAAATCGAGGGTGGCCAGCGCTGCCCGGTCCAAGACAAAGGGCGCGTAGGTCTGCGCCAACTGGAGGTCCTGAGGCGTCCAGAGCGCAAAGCCCACGGGTAGGTGGCGGCCGCGTTGGACCACGAGCGCGCCTCGGTCGTTCAGATCGAACTTGAAGAGGCGCGCGTTGCGTTCACTCACCAGCCACAGGGTCAGCGCGGCGAGCGCAAGGAACAGAAGCGTCAAGAGAAGGCGCTTGAAGAAGCGGAGGATGGGGTGCGGGCTGGCGGCAGAGTCGTTCATGGAGGGTCACTATCTATTTAGAAGGAGAGGGGGAGTGGGGAAGAGGAGGGTGGAGGGCCGGAGCGCGTCAACCATTGCCCATCCTGAAAAATTCGAATCGAGGCCGCCCTGCGTGCGAGATCAATCAAAATCATTCGAAATCGCATTCGAGCTCTATGTTTGGATTATAACTCTCAGGAATGACTTGAATCTTCATGAGAAAGCCGTCGGAGAATGTTTCGAGTTGGCCGCTGTGCTCCGCAAGGACCTGATGGATGAAGTCCAGCGAGAATTTTTCAGCGCAGGGCACATGCACCCTGGGCGGCTGGACCCGAATCTCGAAGTAGAGCATCCGCTTGTTCTCCGAGAGGGAGATGTCCACATGGAGTGCCCGCGCTTCGCGGTCACAACAGGCCAAAAGGATGAGCTGACGAAGGCACTGCTCCACGCGCTTCGGATCGCAGTAGATGACGGGAAGGGATGGCGCGCTGCGAAATGTGAAAGAGATATCGCGTTCACCCAGCATGAATCCGATTTCAGCGAAAATTTTATGGAGATAACTGTTGAATTTAAGGATGGCTTTGAATTGTGAGTATCTCGTCATGGCGCCAATGGCGGCAAAGATGCGCTCCTGAGCCATACATTCCCGCAGGAGAGCCTGATGGTTCTCGTTTCGCGCCGCGCCCTTCGGTGGCGCCATCTCATGGGCAACCATCTGAATCGTCATATTCGTGGTCCGCAAGACATGGAACAAATCCTGAGTTTGAGGGACGGAAAGGACACCGCGAGGCGCCTGTTCCATGAGGAATGGCTCTTTATTGATGAAGAGATAGAGAAATCCGGCGCGCGTTCGCGTCCAGAAGGCTTTCAGGCTCCCGCTGCCGTTCGGATTTTTCAGGCGCATGTCGCACGCGCCACGCGGCGTTAGGGGCAGAGAGAATTCCAATAGATGTTGGTCCGCGTGCGTCCCAGCCAGTGAATAGGGTGCGGCGCAGATGATCGTGCTCAAACCAGGTGAGTGATAGCGAATGATTCCGAAAATATCGATCAGCGCATAGTTGAGCTCTCCCATCTCAGGAAACACATCGGCGAAATCATCGGTCCAACGATATTCTTCAGGATTCGTCCTGCTGGGTGACATGACCCCTTCCTTTCTTTTGTTATTTACAAAAACGACTGAACAACGCTCCTGCCATCTACCGAATTCGACATGCCCGCGAAAGCGGGAATCTCGCGCACATTTTTCTGGGTATCGCTGTAAGAGGCCTGTGGAGCCACCTCATGGACAGGCCTCTGGCGACATCGACATGCGGCACATCAAAGATTTCGGATGAGAGAGGTGAGGATGTGTCACAGCGCCTCGCCACAACCTCCTGAAATCAGAAACTGAGCACGCGGATCCTGATTCTGACCTCATCCTCCCATCGACCGATGGACAGAAAAGGCAACAAGGTAGAGATTGACGCTTGCTTCATCCAACCCCTGTTGCCAACAATCGCGCTGGCAACATAATACACAATATAGGAGTCGAGCCATGATGAACAAAATGAATAGCCTCATCCGCAGTGAAGAAGGACAGGGCATGACCGAGTACATCATCATCGTTGCCTTGATTGCGATCGCGGCGATTGGTGTGATTACCGTGTTTGGGAATAACCTGCGTATTCTCTTTTCTAACTCAGCTAATGCTTTGGCAGGGCAAGAAACCTCAACTACTGCAGGAAAGTCTGGATTGACTGCGACCAAGAAAACGCTAGCGAACTTTGGTGGAAATCAAGGTCAGTCTGACAGTTTGGACTAATATAAAATTTGCTTATTGATGAAACAGGCCTCTGTGATATGACAGAGGCTTGTTTTATTTAGGGTGTGTTTGCGCTACAGGTGTTTCAGTAAGGAATGGCACATAACTCTAGAACTACAGTTGTAATCTAGACTTCAAGTGAGCCTCTCTCGCGGCGGCTTGGTGAGCGCGTCGCCAATTGGACCAGGCGATAATGAATGCGGGTTCAATTTGGCATTGGGTAAGGCGTTGA